>NZ_CP045245.1:3110250-3421275 GCF_009720485.1 Cellulomonas sp. JZ18
GGTCGCCCGACCCCACCGCGGCGTGGCACCTGCTCGTGGGCGACGCGAGCGCGCTCCCGGCGGTCGCCGTGGCGCTCGAGCGGCTGCCGCGCGACGCCGTCGGGCTCGCCGTCTTGGAGGTGCACGACGCGGGCGAGGAGATCGCGCTCGACGCCCCCGCCGGCGTCGAGGTGCGCTGGGTGCACACCGGCACGGGCGTGCCCGGCGTCGCCCTGGTCGACGCCGTGCGCGCGTGGACCTGGCCGACCGAGCGGGTGTGCGCGTTCGTCCACGGCGAGGCCGGTGCCGTGAAGGAGCTGCGCGCCTACCTGCGCGCCGAGCGTCGCGTCGCGCGCGGCGACCTGTCCATCTCCGGCTACTGGCGCCTCGGCGCCGACGACGAGGGCTGGCGCGCCGCGAAGCGCGACTGGGCGGCCCAGATCGAGGCGGCGGAGGCCGCCGCAGGCCTGGACTGACCCACCGGGCCGGGCGGTCAGCGGTAGTACGTGCCGATGAGCTGCCCGTCCAGCTCGTGCACGGCGACGTCGAGGTCGTAGACGTCGGACAGCACCTCGGGCCGCACGACCTCGGCCGGGGGCCCGTCGTGCGCGACCCGCCCGTCCTTCATCGCGACGATCCGGTCGGACCAGCACGACGCGACGTTGATGTCGTGCAGCACGACGACGACCGTCTTGCCGAGCTCGTCGGTCGCGCGCCGCAGCAGGCGCATCATGCCGACCGCGTGCCGCAGGTCCAGGTTGTTCAGCGGCTCGTCGAGCAGCACGTGGTCGGTGTCCTGGCACAGCACCATCGCGACGAACGCGCGCTGGCGCTGCCCGCCCGACAGCTCGTCGAGGAACCGGTGCGCGAACGGCTGCAGGTCGAGGAAGTCGAGCGCGCGCTCGACGTGGGCGCGGTCCTCGACGGTGTACCGGCCCTTGCTGTGCGGGTAGCGCCCGAACGTCACGAGGTCCCGGACCGTCAGGCGCGAGCCGACGTGCGCGTCCTGCCGCAGGATCGCCAGCCGGCGTGCGAGCACGTCGCTGCGCGTCGTCGTCACGTCCATGCCGTCGACGAGGACCGTGCCGGCGTCGGCGGGCAGCAGCCGGGACATGATCGACAGCAGCGTGGACTTGCCGGCGCCGTTCGGGCCGATGAGCGCGACCAGCCCGCCGTCGGGCACGTCGAGCGAGACGTCGTCGACGACCGTCGTGGCGCCGTAGCGCTTGGTGACGCCGCGGACCTCGATCACGGGTGCTCCTTCGGGGGACGGACGGGGACGGGCGGACGGTCACCGCGCCGCCCCGCGGACGAGCAGGACGAGGAACAGCACCCCGCCGACGAGCTCCACCACGACGCCGAGGCTCGTGTCGAAGCCGAGCACGCGCTCGAGCACGACCTGCCCGGCGACGAGGAAGAGCGTCGAGACCAGCGCGGCCCCCGGCAGCACCCAGCGGTGCTGGTGCGTGCCGAGCACGACGTACGCGACGTTCGCGACGAGCAGGCCGAGGAACGTCACGGGCCCGACGAGCGCGGTCGACGCGGAGACGAGGACGGCGACGACGACGAGCACCTCGAGCACCGCGCGCCGGTACGGCACGCCGAGTCCCGTCGCGCACTCGCGCCCGAGGGCGAGCACGTCGAGCACGTGCCGGCGGTGCCACGCGAACGCGCACCCCGCGGCGACGAGCGCGGCCGTGATCCCGAGCAGGGTGTCGTCGATCGCGTTGAACGACGCGAACAGGCGGTTGGTGAGGACCGCGAACTCGTTCGGGTCCATGATCCGCTGCAGCATCCCGGACGCGCTGCGCAGCAGCGTGCCGAGCACGACGCCGACGAGCAGCAGCAGGTGCAGCGAGCGCCGCTGCCCGCCGAACAGCCACCCGAACAGCGCGACGGCGCACCCGACCATGACGGCCACCTGGGCGAGGAACATGCCGGTCGCGGGCAGCGCGGCCAGCGCCGCACCGCCGAGCACGAACACGAGCACGGTCTGCACGAGGGTGAACATCGCGTCCATGCCCAGCAGCGACGGCGTGAGGATGCGGTTGGCGGTGACGGTCTGGAAGAGCACGGTGGCGACGGCGACCGCGGTGCCCACGACGGCCAGGCCCGCGAGCTTCGTCGCGCGGAAAGGCAGCACGAACGACCACGACCCGGTGGCGCCGACCGTGAGGAACGCGGCGGCCGCGGCGAGGACGAGGACGGCGAGGACGACCAGGACGAGGCCCGGACGGCGACGGGTGCGGGCGGTCGGCAGCGCGGTGCCGGTGCGCGCGGCGAGGTCAGCCGACACGACCGGCCCCCGTGTCACGGCGCAGCAGCAGCCAGAGGAACAGCACCGACCCGACGACGCCGACGACGACGCCCACCGGCACCTCGTACGGGTACCGCACGAGCCGCCCGACCAGGTCGCACCCGAGCACGAGCGCGGCGCCGAGCGTCGCGACCCACGGCAGGGTGCGGCGCACGTCGTCGCCGCGCAGCAGGCTCACGACGTT
Organism: Cellulomonas sp. JZ18; assembly: GCF_009720485.1. Classification (NCBI taxonomy): domain Bacteria; kingdom Bacillati; phylum Actinomycetota; class Actinomycetes; order Micrococcales; family Cellulomonadaceae; genus Cellulomonas; species Cellulomonas sp. JZ18. The sequence continues at coordinate 3,112,731 of NZ_CP045245.1, forward strand.
CGGCACGACGAGCCCGAGGAACGGCACGACGCCGACGGTGACGACCACGACGGCCGACACGACCGAGACGAGCACGAGCCCCAGGGTCATGGTCCGCCGGTGATCGAGGCCGAGGTTCGTGGTGAACGCCTCGCCGAGCCCGGCGACCGTGAACCGGTCGGCGGCGACGTACGCGGCGACCGCGAGCGCACCGGCGACCCACAGGGTCTCGTAGCGCCCGGCGAGGACGCCGGAGAAGTCACCGGTCGACCACGCGCCGAGCGCCTGCAGCAGGTCGGTGCGGTAGGCGATGAAGGTGGCGACGGCGGAGACGACACCGCCCAGCACGATGCCGACGAGCGGCACCACGAGCGGCGAGCGCAGCGGCACGCGGCGCAGCACCGCGAGGAACAGCGCCGTCCCGGCCAGCGCGAACACCGTCGCGGCGACGATCTTCGCCGCCACGGGCAGCGCGGGCGCGACGATCGTGACGACGAGCAGGCCCAGGAGGGCGAACTCCACGGTGCCGATCGTCGAGGGCTCGGCGAACCGGTTGCGCGCGAGCATCTGCATGATCGTGCCGACCACGGCCGTCGACGCCCCCGCGAGCAGCAGCGCCGCCGTGCGCGGGCCGCGGCTGACCGCCACGAGTCCCCACGCGTCCGGGTCCAGGCGCAGCAGGTCCGCGGGCCGGACGTCCGCGACGCCGACGAAGAGGCTGACGACCGCGAGCACCGGCAGCAGCCACGCGGCCGCGACGAGCACCCACCGCCCGCGGCGCGGTGCCGGCGCCGCCACGCGGGCGGGGCCGGCGGCACGCCGCGGCCCGCCCCGGTGGGTGCACCGGGGACGGGCCGCGTGGCGGGGGTGGTCGCGGTCACTGCACGCCGAGAGCGGTCGCGATCTCCTCGGTCATGCCCTGGAGCGTCGGCAGGCCGCCGTTGACGACGTACCAGGCCGCGCCGTCGAGGTGGACGACGTGGTCCTGCTGCCACGCGGGCGTGCCGTGGACGAGCGGGTTGTCGAGCACCTGCTCCGCGGCCTGCGACTCCTCGCCCACCGCCGCGTCGCGGTCGAGGACGAACAGCCACTCGGGCGCGGCCTCGGCGACGAACTCGAACGAGACGGCCTCGCCGTGCGTCGCCGCCTCGACGTCCTCGACGGCGGGCACGACGCCGAGCGTGTCGTGCAGGAAGCCGAACCGCGACCCCGGTCCGTACGCGGTGGCCTTGCCGCCCGCCGTGAGCAGGATGAGGCCCGTGCCGGCGTCCGCGGCCGCGGCGCGCACCTCCTCGATCGACGCGTCGAGGTCGGCCACCATCTGCGCGACCTCGTCCTCGAGGCCGAAGACCTCCCCGAGCACCTCGCTGTTGGCGACGACGGACGCGTGGAAGTCCGCCCAGTCGTTCGACAGGTCGATCGTCGGCGCGATCGTGTCGAGCTCCGGCAGCGCCTCCGACGAGCGGCCCGCGACGATGATGAGGTCCGGCTCGAGCGCGTTGACGACCTCGTAGTCGGGCTCGAACAGGGTGCCGACGTCGGTGTACTCGTCGCTCGCGTAGGAGGCGAGGTCGCCCGGCAGGTTCTGCTTGGGCAGGCCGGCCACCTCGACGCCGAGGGCGTCGAGCGTGGAGAGCGACGCGAGGTCGAACGTCACGACGGTCTCCGGCTGGAACGGCACCTCCGTCTCGCCCTGCGCGTGGGTGACCGTCACGGTCGTGGGCGCGTCCGTGGTCGCGGTGGCGTCGTCGCTGGCGCCGGCCGTTCCGGCGCACGCGCCGAGGGCGAGGACGGCGGCGACGGCGAGGGCCGTGCCGCGCAGGCGGGTGGACACGAGGGTCTCCTGGGGTGGGTGGGACGAGGCCGTGCCCGGTGCGCGCCCCGGCCACACAGGTGAACCTAACAAAGGCACGCCTAACCTCATAACCCGCGGCACCGTGACCCGCACCACGTCGCGCCCGCAGGCCGCGGCGGTCCGGCGCGACGCCGCCTGACGCCCGCGCCCGTGGGGCGTACCGTCGACGGCAGCGCGTCGACCACGTCAGGAGGTCCGCCGATGGCGACCCGCACCCCGTCCCGCGGTCCGCAGGCCGCGGCCGACGACGACCCCCGCGAGCACGTCGAGGTCGGCGTGCTCCTGCCGAACGGCCGCCTCGCCGGGCGTCGCTTCGCGTCCCGCACGGAGGCCGAGCGGTGGGCGCGCCCCGAGGACGGCGAGCAGGTCGTCGAGTACAACCTCGTGTGCGACTGCGACATGTGACGGTGCCCCCGCCGGGGTTCGAACCCGGACTGGACCGGGTTTAAGCCGGTTGCCTCTGCCGGTTGGGCTACGGGGGCGCACCACGGTGCGCACGCCATGGTGCCAGTCCGTCGCGGCGCGGGCCGGGACGTGCGACAGCCCCGTGACCGTCGCACGGTCACGGGGCTGTCGTCACGTCGGGTGCGCCGTCGTCACGGCGCCGGCGTCACTTCTTCTCGGCGTGCTCGTCCCGCTTCTCGGCCGGCGAGCCGGGCTCCGCCTTGTAGGACGGCAGCGACTCCTGCGGCTTCGCGCCGTCCGTCGGGGGCGTGTCCTGCGTCGTCTGCTCGACCTTCGGCTTCGGCGGCACCGCCGCGGCGCGGAACTCCGCGCGCGGGTCGTGCAGCGAACCGAGCGCCACGACCTCGCGGCGCAGCAGCAGCGCACCGGTCCAGCCGGCCATGATGCGGATCTTGCGGTTCACGGTCGGCATCGCGAACACGTGGTACGTGCGGTGCAGCACCCACGCGAGGAACCCGCGCACCTTGATCCGGCCGAACATCTGCGCCACGCCCTTGTACATGCCGAGCGAGGCGACCGCGCCCACGTTCTTGTGCTTGTACGGCGTCGGCTGGCCCGAGCGCAGCACGACCGCGAGGTTGTCGCCGATGTGGTTGCCCTGGCGCAGCGCGTGCTGGGCGTTCGGCGGGCAGGTCTTGCCCGGGTTGAACAGGTCCGGCACGGCGGCGCAGTCGCCCGCCGCGTACGCGTCCGCGACGACCGTGCCGTTCTCGTCCGTCACCTGCAGGTACTCGTTGGCGATGACGCGGCCCATCTTGTCGAGGGGCAGGTCGGACTCGCGGAGCACCGGGTTCGCCTTGACGCCCGCGGTCCACACGACCGTCTCGGCGTCGAACTCCGTGCCGTTCGACAGCACGATGTGCCCGTCGACGCAGGAGTTGAGGAACGTCGACAGGAAGATCTCGATGTTCCGCTTGCGCAGCTGCTCGAGCGTGTAGCCGCCGAGCTCCTCGCTCACCTCGGGGAGGATGCGCGGGCTGCCCTCGACCAGGACGAAGCGCAGCTCCTCCTGCTCGATCTGCTTGTAGTGCTCGACCGCGTAGCGGGCCATGTCCTCGATCTCGGCGAGCGCCTCGATGCCCGCGAAGCCGCCGCCGACGAAGACGAACGTGAGCATCTTGCGACGCAGCTCGGGGTCCCAGGTGCTGGAGGCCACGTCGATGCGGCCCAGCACGTGGTTGCGCAGCGCGATGGCCTCCTCGACGTTCTTGAAGCCGATGCCCTGCTCCGCCAGGCCCGGGATGGGCAGCGTGCGGGCGACCGACCCGAGGCCGACGACGAGGTGGTCGTAGGTGACCCAGTACGGGTCGCCCTCGACGGGCGTGATCTCCACGCGACGGTTCGCGTGCTCGATGTGCGTGACGTGCCCCTGCAGGACGTCGATGCCCTTGAGGGCCCGCCGGTGCGGCGCGACGACGTTGCGCGGGTCGATCGAGCCGGCCGCGGCCTCGGGCAGGAAGGGCGCGTACGTCATGTACGGGCGCGGGTCGACGACGACGATCGCGGCGTCCCGCTTGCCGAGGCGCTTGCGCAGGCGGCGCGCGGAGTACAGGCCGACCGTGCCCCCGCCGAGGATGACGACGCGCGGGACCTTGCGCGGCTTGCCCTCGGGCGCCGGCATCAGCTTGCCGGACGCGGACGGCGCACCGACCTCGGAAGTGGACGTCTGAGCCATAGGGCTAACGGTAGAGGCGCAGGCCGGGTCCCACCTCCTCGGCGCCCGGTGACGGTGCGCACACCCGAGCACCGGGCGCCGTGAGGTGGGCGGCGCCGCCGGTCAGCCGGCGGTACCCCTGCCGTCCGCCTCGCTGCGGGCCACGGCGGTCTCCGGGAGGACCTGCTCGGCCGTCCCCGGCTCGTCGTCGTGGGACGTCCCGGCGGTCCCGGGCTGCCGGGCGTCCCCGCCCTCGACGTCCGTCAGCCGCTCGACCCGCACGCGCGTGATGCGGCGCCGGTCGACCTCGACGACCACGAGGCGCACGCGCGCCGGCCGCACCTCGGCCTCGTCGTCGCGGTGGTCACCGCCGTCCCCGGCGGGCACGTCGACCGCCGCACCCGCGTCGGGGATGCGGCCGAGCGCGGCGAGGACGAACCCGGCGACGGTCTCGTACGGCCCCTCGGGCAGCGTGACGCCCGTGCGGGACGCGAACTCCTCGAGCGTGAGCCCGGCGTCGACCGCCTCGCTGCCGACGACGGTCGCGGGCACCAGGTCGTACTCGTCGACGATCTCGCCCACGAGCTCCTCGAGCAGGTCCTCGAGCGTCACGATGCCGTCCGTGCCGCCGTACTCGTCGACGACGACGGCGATGTGGGAGCCCGTGCGGCGCATGAGCGACAGGGTCGGCAGCACCGCGTTCGTGCCCGGCAGCGACAGGATCGGGCGGGTGACGTCCCGCACGGTCGTCGCCGCGACCTCGACGATCGCCTCGACGACGCCCGCGCGCCCGTGGGCGTCCGGGTCCTCGTCCGCCTCGCGCACGGCGCGCGCCACGGGCGCGAGCAGGTCCCGCACGTGCACGAAGCCCACGATGTCGTCGAAGTCCTCGCCCGTCACCGGGTAGCGGGAGTACGGCAGGTCGCCGACCGTGCGCGCGGCCTCCGCGATCGGCGCGTCGGCGGCGAGGAACTGCACGTCGCCGCGCGGGCGCATCGCCTCGACGAGCGAGCGGTCCCCGGCGGAGAAGACGTCGTCGATGAGCCGGCGCTCGTCCTCCGGCAGGTCAGGGTGGCTGCGCACCAGGTCGCGCAGCTCCTCGTCGGTGATCTGCTCGCCGGTCGCCTTCGGGTCCAGGCCGAACAGGCGCACGACGCCGTCGGTGCTCTTCGACAGCAGCCAGATCACCGGGGTCATCGCCACGGCGAACTTGTCGAGGGGCGGCGCCACCGCGAGCGCGACCCGCTGGCTCTGCTGCATCGCGATGCGCTTGGGCACGAGCTCGCCGAGCACGAGCGACAGGTACGCGATGACGAGCGTGAGGACGACGAGCGCGACGCCCTCGGCGGTCCCCCGGTTGAGGCCGAGGGCCTCGAAGAGGGGCGCCGCCGACGGTGCGAGCGTCGAGGCGCCGAACGCGGCCGAGAAGAACCCGGCCACGGTCACGCCGATCTGCACGGCCGCGAGGAAGCGGTTCGGGTTGCGCGCCACGGAGGCGACGCGCGCCCCGCGTGCCGACTGCTTCTCGAGCTGGACGAGCTGCGACTCGCGCAGCGAGACCAGGGCGAGCTCGGTGCCGGCGAACACGCCGCCGACGAGGATGAACAGCAGGACGAGGCCGATGTCGGCCCAGGTGTCGGCGGTCATGGCCTTTCCGGGGGTGGGGGTGCTGGCAGCATAGGGAGAACGCGCCCCGTCCGCCTCCGGTTCCCTTTACCTCCGACCGGGTCAGCCCGCCGGGGGCGCGGTCCCGCTCGGGGGCGTCGGCGCGGCGTCGCCCGTCGGTGCGGGCTCCGCCGTGGCAGCGTCCTCGACGCCCGGGTCGGCGTCGGTTGCGGCGTCGGTTGCGGCGTCGGGTGCGGCGGTCGCCGAGGCCCCCGGCACGGTCACCGGCCGGGCCGCGGCGAACGGCCACCGGGGCTCGGCGACGAGCTCGTCCGCGTCCTCCCGCAGCCGCCACACGCCCTCGTCGTCGTGCGTGAACGCCTCCGACGGCGCGCTCCGCAGGGGGAAGACGTTCCAGCGCACCTCCCCCTCGTCGCCGGTGGCGCCCGTGTGGAACCGGGGCCCGGCGGCTCCGTCCGGCCAGTACTGCTGCTGCGCCCACGGGTCGCCGCCGTACGGCTCCGTGGTGACGGGGCGCCCGTCCTGGTCGACGACCTGCGCGCCGTCGACCGGGCGACCGTCCGCGTCGTAGACGAAGAGGTTCGCGGCGCGCTCGCCGGCGACCACCACGCCGTCCTCGAGCGGCGCGTCGATCACCGCCCGCATCCACGCGAGGTCGCTGCGCTGCGCGGCCGGCACCCAGAGCACGAGCACGACGCTCGCGACGGCCGCCGCCGCGCTCACCAGCCGCAGCACCGCCTGCCCCCGCGGGCCCGCGCGCCACCGTCCGCGCCCCCACTGGGCGCTCGCCACGACGGCGACCACCAGGACCACCCATCCGGCGAACGTGGACGGGAGCCAGAAGGCCGGGTACGGCTCCACCGACGTGAGCTGCAGGAGCAGGTGGGCGACCGTCCACCCGCGCAGGACCCACCAGGCCGGGCGCAGCGCGAGCGCGAGGTCCTCGACCCCGGGGAACCACCGGGTGCTGCGCAGCCGGACGAGCACCGCGCGGCAGAGCTCGCGCACGGCGCGCCACGGGGCCGTGACCGCCGCCCGGGCGGCACCCTCGCGCGCCGCCGCCGGCGCGAGACCCGCCGCGGACCGCAGCTCCGCCGCGTACGCGTCGGGCGGACCGAACTCGTCGGCGAGCCCCCCGTGGTGCGTCCGCCCGTCGTCGGCGAGGGCGTCGGTCAGGTTGGCCTCGAGCCCGTCCGTCAGGTCGTCCACCTGGTCCGGCTCGAGGTCCGCGAGGGCGGACCGCACCCGGGCGGCGTAGTCCGCGACGTCCCGCGCGACACCGGCGTCCAGCACGCTCATCGTCCTGCCTCCGTCCCCAGCAGGCGCGACATCGTGCCCGCGAACTCGTCCCAGTCCTTGCGCTGCGCGTCGAGCAGCGCCCGCCCCTGCGCGTTGATGCCGTAGTACTTGCGGTGCGGGCCCTCGTCGCTCGGCACGACGTACGACGTCAGGGCGCCGGACGCGTACAGGCGCCGCAGCGTCCCGTAGACCGACGCGTCGCCGACCTCCTCGATGCCCGCGGCGCGCAGCCGGCGCACGACGTCGTAGCCGTACCCGTCCTCCTCGGCGACGACGGCCAGGACGGCCAGGTCGAGGACGCCCTTGAGCAGCTGCGTGGTGTCCACGCGACCTCCGCTCCCCCGCTCGCGCGGGACGTGTGGTGCGGGCGCCCCTCCAGCGCCCGCGCACCGCACACTACTGCGTGATCCGCACTACCGTCCAGCAGACAACACCCGCCCCTCCTCGACCCTCCGCGCCGACCCGCGCCCGCCCCCGAGCCCCCACCCCGCCGAGTTCGGTGGTTCTGCGCCGAGTCCGACGGCTACGACTGCCGAACTCGGCACGGAACTGCCGAACTCGGCGGGGGCGGCGGGCGCGGGGGCCGGGCGGGCGCGGGGCGGCGGACGCGGGGCGGGCGGGCGCGGGGGCGGGCGGACACGGCAGGGAGATGCCGAGGTCGGCGAGCCTCGGTACGTGGGGGTTCCGCGGGTGCGGGTGTCCCGGGGTCAGCGCTCCGCGATGCTCCAGGCGATGCCGTCGAGGATGTCGTGCTCGGAGGTGACGACGTGGGTGAGGGCACCGCCGGCGGCGGCCACCTCGTCGCGCACCCGGCGGACCACCTCGCGCCACACGAGCGCACCGGCGCCGATGACGTCGACCCGGCCGGGGTGCAGGTACGGCAGCTCCGACCGCTGGGCGCGCGTGCGGTGCAGCAGGTCGTCGCACGCGGCGAGGACGTCGTCGACGGGCAGGAGCGAGCCGTCGATGTGCTCGCGCTGGTAGCTCGGCAGCCGCAGCGCGTGGGCCGTGACCGTCGTGATGGAGCCGGCGAGCCCGACGAGCGTCACCGTGCGCCCCAGCGGGACGACCTCGGCGGCCGCGTCGAGCGCGGCGCGCACGTCGGCCTCGGCCGCCGCCACCTCGTCCGGCGCGGGCGGGTCGGTGTGCAGGTGCCGCTCGGTCATGCGCACCGAGCCGACGTCCATCGAGAGCGCCGCCTCGGGCGCGTCCGTGCCGAGCACGAGCTCGGTCGAGCCGCCGCCGAGGTCGACGACGAGGAACGGGGCGTCGAAGCGCCCGGCGAGCACGCCCGTGGCGCCGCGGAACGACAGCCGCGCCTCCTCGTCGCCGCCGACGACCTCCGGCTCCACGCCGAGCGCCTCGCGCACGCCGTCGACGAACTCGGCCCGGTTCTGGGCGTCGCGGGTGGCCGAGGTCGCGACGAAGCGCACGGCCTCCACCCCGAGGTCGGTGCACACGTCGTGGTACCGGCGGGCGGCGTCGAGCGTGCGGGCGAGCGCCTCGGGCGCCAGGCGTCCCGTGCGGTCGACGCCCTGCCCGAGGCGCACCACCTCGTTGCTGCGCACCTGGTCGACGAGCGTGCCCGCCTCGGTGTCGACGTCCGCGACGAGCAGACGGATGGAGTTGGTCCCGCAGTCGATGGCAGCCACACGCGTCACGCGGACATCGTGTCACCCCGTCCACGGTGCGGCGTGCGCGGGCGCGGTCAGCAGGTGCAGCGGTCCGGGCGCCACCGGTCGGCGATCATCGCGAGCACCTCGTCGCCGACCGGGTTGACCCCCGGCCCGGCGGCGAGCGCGTGCGCGACGAGCACGTGCAGGCACTTGACCCGGTGCGGCATGCCGCCCGCGGAGATGCCGGCGATCTCCGGCACGTGCGCGATCGCCTCGCGGTCGGCCAGGTACGCCTCGTGGGCGCGACGGTGGCCCGCCGCGAGCCCCTCGTCCTCGGCGAGCCGCGCGGTCAGCTCCTTCATGTACCCGCCCGCCTCCACCGTGCTCACCGCGGCCACCGCCTGCGGGCTCGTCAGGTAGTAGGTCGTCGGGAACGGCGTGCCGTCGTCGAGACGCGGCGCCGTGCGCACCACCAGCGGGCGTCCGCACACGCACCGGGCCGCGACGCCGACGACACCGCGGGGCGGACGGCCGAGCTGCTCGGTGAGGACCTCGACGTCGCGGTCCGTGACGTCGGTCGCGACCGGCGCGGGCGCGGGCGCGGTGCCGGCGGACGGACCGGGCGTGTCGCGGTGCGCGGTCGGGTCCGGGAGCGGGGAGGCAGCGGGCACGGGGCGGTCCTGTCGTCGCGGTGGTGCGGGAGGCAGGTCCATTGTCGCCGACCGGCGCCGGAGGGGGACGCGGCGGGGACGGGCGGCGTCAGGGGGCGGGCGTCGCGGTGTTCGTGCCGGACGTGGGCGTGCTGCCCGGGGCCGGGGTGCCACCCGGAGCAGGGGTGCCGTCGGCCGGGACGTCCGCCGGCGCCGTCCCCGCCTGCTGCACCGAGTCCCAGACGGTGCTGTACCAGGGCCGTGTCGAGCCCTCGGCGGCCGTGCCCGTCACGCCCGTCTCGCGCACGGGCGCCGCGGGCGCCGACTCCGGGTCGACCACGCGGTACGCCGTCTCCCCCGGCATGACGAACGACAGCCTCTCGCGCGCCTGGGCGATGACGTAGGCCTCGTCGTCCCACCGGCGCAGCTCGGCCTCGAGGTCCTCGTTCGTCTCGCGGGCCGCGTCCCGCTCGGCGCGCAGCTGGTCGACCTCGGCACGTTGCTGGAGGAACGAGTCCAGGGTCGGGTACACGAGCACGAAGGCGAGCAGGACGACGAGCGAGAACACCATCGTCCGCACGGTGAACATGCGCGGCACGCGCAGCTGCGACGTGGCCGCGCGCGGCGTCCCCCGCGGCGGCGTGCCCGGTCGCGGGCCGGAGCCGGAGCTGCCGGGTCGGCCGGCGGGACGGGTCCCCGCGGACCTGCTGGACGCCCCGGCAGCGGGTGCGACCTTCGGCACCGGTCCGGACCGCGGTGCGGCCGGTCGCCCCGTGCGCGCGGCGCCGGCGCGGCCCGGCACGGCGGGACGACCGGCGGAGCGCCCGGCGTGCGGGACGGGACCCGACGGCGTCGGCTCGCGCCCGGGCCGGCGCGCGGGGCCGCCGGGCACGACGGGACGACGGGGCGCGGGCATGGCGTCGATTGTGCCGCCGGGCCGTCCCGTCCGCGCGGACGCCGCGCCCGGCAGGTCGCGTCGGCACGGAACCTCCACGAGCAGCACCTCGACGCGCAGCAGCTCCACACGCAGCACCTCCACGCGCGGCACCTGCACGCGCGGCGCGACGTCCGGGGGCGGACGCCGACGCCCGGCCCGCCACGAGGGCGGACCGGGCGTCGGTGCGGGCTGCGTCGCGGGACGTCAGGCCTGGAAGCGCGGGAAGGCGCTGCGACCGGCGTAGACACCGGCGTCGTCCAGCTCCTCCTCGATGCGCAGGAGCTGGTTGTACTTGTTGATGCGCTCGCCGCGGGCGGGCGCACCGGTCTTGATCTGGCCGGCGTTCGTCGCGACCGACAGGTCGGCGATCGTCGTGTCCTCGGTCTCACCGGAGCGGTGCGAGGTCATCGTCGTGAAGCCGGAGCGCTGCGCCAGCGTCACCGCGTCGAGCGTCTCGGTGAGCGTGCCGATCTGGTTGAGCTTCACGAGCAGCGAGTTCGCGGCCTTGAGCGCGATGCCCTTGGCGAGGCGCTCGGGGTTCGTGACGAACAGGTCGTCACCGACGATCTGCACCTTGTCGCCGACGTTGCCGACGAGCTCGGCCCACGAGTCCCACTCGTCCTCGGACAGCGGGTCCTCGATCGAGACCAGCGGGTAGTCCGCGACGAGCTGCTCGTAGAACGCGATCATCTCGGCCGGCGTCTTCGCGGCGCCCTCGAACTGGTACGCGCCGTCCTTGAAGAACTCGGTCGACGCGACGTCGAGCGCGAGCGCGACGTCCTGGCCGGGCACGAAGCCGGCCTTCTCGATCGCGACGAGGATGAGGTCGAGCGCCTCGCGGTTCGAGCCCAGGTTCGGGGCGAAGCCGCCCTCGTCGCCGAGACCCGTCGCCAGGCCCTTGCCCTTCAGCACGGACTTGAGGGAGTGGTACACCTCGGTGCCGGTCCGCAGCGCCTCGCGGAACGTCGTGGCGCCGATCGGGGCGACCATGAACTCCTGGATGTCGACGTTCGAGTCGGCGTGCGACCCGCCGTTGAGGATGTTCATCATCGGCACCGGCAGCACGTGCGCGTTCGGGCCGCCGACGTAGCGGAACAGCGGCAGCTCGGCCGAGTCGGCCGCGGCCTTCGCCACGGCGAGCGAGACGCCGAGGATCGCGTTCGCGCCGAGCTTGCCCTTGTTGGGCGTGCCGTCGAGGTCGATGAGCGCCTGGTCGACCAGGCGCTGCTCGGAGGCCTCGAAGCCGATGAGCTCGGGCGCGATGTCGTCGATCACCGCGTTGACCGCACCCTCGACGCCCTTGCCGCCGTAGCGGGGGTTGTCGGAGTCACGGCGCTCGACCGCCTCGAACGCGCCGGTGGAGGCGCCCGAGGGGACGGCCGCACGGGCGAGGGTGCCGTCGTCGAGGGCGACCTCGACCTCGACAGTGGGGTTGCCGCGCGAGTCCAGGATCTCGCGGGCGCCGACGGCCTCGATGCTGGCCATGGGTGCTCCTTCGACAGACGGGTGGGTATGCGACCTCAGCCTAGTGGGCACCCGCAGCGGCGCCCGGGGGACCTTCGGCTGGCGGACGGCGCGCCCGTGACCAGGCGCGACGCCCGGTGGGACGATCCGGGGATGACCTCCTCCGCCGGCCGCGGCACGGCACCCGGTCCGGACCCGCTCGTCGCGCGCCTGCGGGCGGCGGGCTGCGTGTTCGCCGAGGAGGAGGCGGACCTGCTGCGCGCCGCGGCCGGCGAGGGCGGGGACCTCGACGCGCTCACCGACCGCCGCGTCGCCGGTGAGCCGCTCGAGACCGTGCTCGGCTGGGTCGCGTTCGCCGGACGCCGGGTGGCCGTGGGCCCGGGCGTGTTCGTCCCGCGCCGGCGCACCGAGCTGCTGGCCCGCACGGCGGTGCGGCTCGCGCGCGACTCGGGGCCGGCCCCCGTCGTGGTCGAGCTGTGCTGCGGCGTCGCGGCGGTCGCGACGGTCGTCGCGCAGGACGTCCCCGGAGCGCGCGTGCACGCGGCGGACGTCGACCCGGCCGCCGTGCGCTGGGCGGCCGTGAACCTGGCGGGGCGCGGGACGGTCACCGCCGGCGACCTGTTCGACGCCCTGCCGCCGGACCTGCGCGGCGGGGTCGACGTGCTCGTGGCGAACGCCCCGTACGTGCCGAGCGACGCGGTCGCGACGATGCCCGTCGAGTCGCGCGCGTACGAGCCCCGTGTCGCGGTCGACGGCGGGGCCGACGGCGTCGACGTCCAGCGCCGGCTCCTCGCGGGCGCCGAGGCGTGGGTGCGCCCCGGCGGGCACGCGGCCGTGGAGACCGGCGAGCAGCAGGCGCCGGTGACGGCCGCGGCCTTCCCGCCGGGCTGGGACGTCCGCGTGCTGCGCGACGAGGACGTCGACGCGACGGTCGTCGTCGGTCGGCGCCCCGGCTGACGACGACCGGGCCGCGCGGCCGGGGCGCGCCCGGGCGCTCGGGACCCGTCAGACCTGCTCGCAGACCACCCCGTTGAGCACGAAGGCGTTCGGGCGGCCCACCTCGCCCTGGTGGCTGCCGTTGAAGCCGATGTCGACGGAGCCGCCGGACGGGATGCGCGCGTTCCAGCCGGCGTCCTGCGCGGAGATGTCCATCCCCGTCTGCCACCAGGTCGCGCTCCACCCCTGCACGAGCCGCTGGTCGCTGCGCGGCGTCGTGAAGCGCAGGGTCCAGCCGTCGACCGAGCCGCCGATCACGGTGACCCGGAGCAGGGCCGTGTACCCGGCCTGCCAGCTGTGCGTCTGCCAGGCGACGCGGCACGCGGCGAACTGCGGCCGCGGCGGCGGTGTCGTCACGGACGGGCTGGGTGGCGGCGGGATCGGGGTCGTGGTGGCCGTCGGGGTGGGCGTCGCGGTCCGCGTGGGCGTCGCGGTCGGCGTGGCGGTCGGCGTGGGGGTCGGCGTGGGGGTCGGCGTCGACCCGATCCGCGACGGGTCGACGAGCCCCCAGTACGCCGGCTTGGCCTGCAGCGCCCCGTCGAACAGCAGCGGCGCCGCCCCGCCCGCAGCCACGTCCGGCTGTCCTCGAGCCCCCACACCGTGACCGACTCCAGCGCCGCCGCGTGCCGGCGCAGCATCGCCAGCAGGTCGCGGTAGTAGTACCCCTGCTCGAGCAGCCGGTCGGCGGGCGGCGTGGCCCACGACTCGCCGGCGTGCCGGTACGTCGACACGTCGAGCTCGGTGACGGCCTGCCGCACGCCCAGCGCCTCGAACGCGGTGATCGTCGCCTCCGCCATCGCGATCGACCGCCCGACCTCGACGTGCAGCTGGTGGCCGACCCCGTCGACGGGCACGCCCTGCGCGAGCAGGTCCGTGACGAGCCGCAGGTACGGCGCGCGCTTGTCGGGGTACTCGGTGTTGTAGTCGTTGACGAACAGCTGCACCTGCGGTCCGAACGCGTCCCGCGCGTACCGGAAGGCGTCAGCCACGTACGACGGCCCGAGCACGCGGTACCACTCGCTGCGCCGCATCCCGTCAGGCTGCGTCTCGTCGACCACCTCGTTGACCACGTCGAACGCGAACACCGGGTTGCCGGGGGTGCCGAACTCGCCGTAGCGGTCCCGCAGGTGGTCGGCGACGGCCTCGACGTGGGCGCGCAGCCGGTCCCGGAGCAGGGCCTGGTCGTCGGCGGAGGTGCTCAGCGGCGTGCCGTCGGGCCGCTGGAAGAACCACGCGGGCGTCTGCTGGTGCCACAGCAGCGTGTGCCCGTACACGCGCACGCCGTGCGCGACGGCCCAGTCGAGCAGCCGGTCGGCGGCGTCGAACGTGAACGTGCCCTCGGTGGGCTGGACCGCGTCGGGCTTGAGCTGGTTGCCCGGGGTGATCTGGGCCGCGTGGTGCGCGAGCAGGTCCCCGCGGCCGCCCAGCAGGTCGACCGGCTCGACCGCGATGCCGAACGGGAAGTCGTCCGCGAGCGCCTCCGCGACCGACGGCAGCGACAGGTCGGGCGTGTGGCGGACCCCGCTGACGAGGACGTCGTCGACCAGCAGGTCGGTGAGCGAGGACGTCGACTCGACGTAGAGGGACGCGGTGTCGAACTCCCCCGGCACGTAGGTGCCGAGCACCTGCGTCCACGCGTCGCCCGTCACCCCGGCGACGGTGGTGACCGTGTCGTACGACGACGTGCCGCCGGTGTCGCGCTGGACGGACACACGCAGGTCCGCCGGCGCCGCCCCCGCCGGCAGGCGCAGCCAGAGCCCGATCGTGTACGAGGTGCCCGGCTCGAACGCGTCGGTGACGTCGACGGCGGCGCCGTCCCAGGGGTTCGTGCGGCCGGTGACGAGCAGGCTGTGCGTGCCGCGCGGGCCGTGCTCGGCGGTGCGCGCCACGCTCGCCGCACCGCGGGCCCCCACCCCTCGGGGCCGGACTCGAAGTCCGCGCTCAGCACGACCGCCGGCGACAGCGCGCCCGACGGCTGCGCGAGCGGCGCGACGAGCGCGAGCGCCGCGACGCCCGCGGCGACGAGCACGGCGGCGACGAGGGTGCGGGCGCGCCCGGCGGCGGTGACGTGCGGCATGCCGCGGACGCTAGGCGTGCGCGGCGGGGCGCGCCCAGGGGTGAACCGTTTCCGCCCTCGTCGGGCCCCGGCGGCTCAGCCGACGGGGACCGCCGCCAGGATGCGCTCCACCTGGTCCTTCGCGTCGCCGAACAGCATCGCGGTGTTCTCCCGGAAGAACAGCGGGTTCTGCACGCCGGCGTACCCCGTGGCCATCGACCGCTTGAACACGACGACCTGCTGGGCCTTCCACACCTCGAGCACCGGCATGCCGGCGATCGGCGAGGACGGGTCGTCGAGCGCGGCGGGGTTCACGGTGTCGTTCGCGCCGATGACGAGGACGACGTCCGTGTCGGCGAGGTCGTCGTTGATCTCGTCCATCTCGAGCACGATGTCGTACGGCACCTTGGCCTCGGCGAGCAGCACGTTCATGTGGCCGGGCAGGCGTCCCGCGACGGGGTGCACCGCGAAGCGCACGTCGACGCCCTGCGCCCGCAGGCGCGACGTCAGCTCCGCGACGGGGTACTGGGCCTTCGCGACGGCCATGCCGTACCCCGGGGTGATGACGACCGTCCGCGCCTCGCGCAGCATGTCCGCGACCGCGGCGGCGGTCACCTCGCGATGCTGGCCCTGAGCGGCGTCGCCCGCGGCGACCGTGCCGCCCCGGCGCCGTACCCGCCGAGGACCACGGACACGAACGACCGGTTCATGGCCCGGCACATCAGGTAGGACAGGATCGCGCCGGACGAGCCGACGAGCGCGCCGACGACGATCAGCAGGTCGTTGCCCAGCATGAAGCCGGCCGCGGCGGCCGCCCAGCCCGAGTACGAGTTGAGCATGGAGACGACCACCGGCATGTCGCCGCCGCCGATGGCGGCGACGAGGTGCCAGCCGAGCGCGAGCGCGACGACGGTCATGAGCGCCAGCGGCAGCACCGACGGCACGGCGAGGAACCACGCGAGCAGGCCGCCGCACACGGCCAGCGCGGCGAGGTTGAGCAGGTTCCGCCCGGGCAGGGTGAGCGGCGCGGAGCGGATGCGCGCCGACAGCTTGAGGAACGCGACGACCGAGCCGGTGAACGTCACCGCGCCGATGAGCACGCCGAGGAACACCTCGACGAGGTGCAGCGCGTCCGGCTCCTGCGTGAGGTACGAGTTGTAGCCCACCAGCACCGCCGCGAGCCCGACGAACGAGTGCAGGATCGCGATCATCTCCGGCATCTGCGTCATCTCGACGTGCCGCGCGCGCCACGTGCCGACGACCGCGCCGACCGCGAGCGCCATCGCGATGAGCAGGAGCGTGACGGCGACGGGTCGCTCGGACACGTCGGCCGCGAGCAGGACGGTCGCGAGCAGGGCCAGGCCCATGCCGGCCATGCCGAGCAGGTTGCCGCGGCGGGCCGTCTCCTGCGTGCTCAGCCCGGCGAGGGACAGCACGAACAGGAGCGCGGCGACCAGGTACACGGCCTGCGCCAGGGACGTCAGCACGGCGTCAGGCCTCCTTGCGGAACATGGTGATCATGCGGTTCGCGACGAGGAAGCCGCCGAAGATGTTGATCGCCGCGACCGTGGCCGCGACGAACGCGAGGGTGGTGACCACCCAGGAGTCGTCCCCGATCTGCAGCAGCGCGCCGACGAGGATGATCCCGCTGATGGCGTTCGTGGTCGCCATGAGCGGCGTGTGCAGCGCGTGGCTCACGTGCGAGATGACGTAGTAGCCGACGACGACCGCGAGCGCGAACACGGTCGCGTGGCCGACGAACGACGCCGGGGCCACCGTGAGCGCGAGCGCCGCGAGCACGGCCCCCAGCCCGTAGAGCACGCTGCGGCGCCGGGCGCGCCGGCGCGCGTCCTCGGCGGCGGCCGCCGCGCGGGCGGCGGCCTGCTCGGGCGTCTCGACGGGCGTCGCGGCGGCGGGTGCCGGGGCCGCCGACACCGCCACGGGGGGCGGCGGCCACAGCACCGCACCGTCGTGCGCGACGGTCAGCCCGCGCTGCACCGGGTCCTCGAGGTCCAGCGTGAGGACGCCGTCCCTGCCGGGCGTCAGCAGCGCCACGAGGTGCACGACGTTCGTGCCGAACAGCTGGGACGTGTGCTGCGGCATGCGGCTGGGCAGGTCCGTCCAGCCGAGCACGACGACACCGTTCCCGCTGACCACCCGCTCCCCGGGCACCGTCAGCGCGCAGTTGCCGCCGCCCGACGCGGCGAGGTCGACGATCACCGACCCCGGCCGCATCGCCGCCACCATCCCGGCGGTGATCGTGCGCGGCGCCGTCCCCCGCACGAGCGCCGTCGTCACGACGACGTCCGCCCACGCGGTCTGCTCGGCGTACATCTCGGCGGTCAGGCGCTCCTGCTCGGGCGTGAGCCTGCGCGCGTACCCGTCGGCGGACACCTCCTGCGCGGCGCCCTCGGCGCGCACGACCTGGGCACCCATCGACTCGATCTGCTCCGCGGCCTCGGGGCGGACGTCGAAGGCGCGCACCTGCGCACCGAGGCTCACGGCCGTGCCGATCGCCGCGAGACCCGCGACGCCGGCCCCGATGACGAACACGCGCGCGGGCGGTGTCGTGCCGGCGGCCGTCACCTGGCCCGTGAACATCCCGCCGAACTCCTCGGCCGCCTCGATGACGGCCCGGTACCCGGCGACGTTGGACAACGTCGAGAGCACGTCGAGCGCCTGCGCGCGCGAGATCCGCGGCACCGCGTCGAGCGCCAGGCCCGTGAGCTTGCGCGCCGCGAGGCGGTCCGCGACGCCCGGGTCGAGCTGCGGCGCCATCATCGCGACGACCGTGCCGCCCGGTCGCATCGCGTCGAGGTCCCGCTCGCGCGGCCCGTGCACCGCGGTGACCACGTCGCTGCCCCACACCTCGGCCGCGTCGACCACGCGCGCGCCGGCCGCGACGTACGCGTCGTCGCCGAACGTCGCGCCCGCCCCGGCGCCGGTCTCGACGACGACGTCGTACCCCAGGTCGCGCAGGGCGGCGACCGTGCGCGGCGTGGCGGCGACGAGCCGCTCCCCGGGTCGGTGCTCGCGGGGGACGCCGATCCTCATGCCCGCTCCTTCCCCGCCCGCGGCGGTCGCCGCGCGGTCGTCCCATCGTGGTGCACGGGGCCGCACGACGGTACGGACCTCGGTCCGGGGTGGGCCGGGCGGGAGCGGGGTAGGCGAGGCCGTCCCCGGCGCGCCTCAGCGGGTGCTCACGCCCACGGAGCCGCCTCGCCCCGTGCGTCGGCGCGCTCGGCCGCGCGCAGGCCCACCTCCCACGCCGCCCCCGCCCGGCGCAGCGCGCCCTCCGCGTCGACGCCCGTCCGCTCGGCCTCGAGGACCAGCGCCAGCAGGCGCGCGCCGAGCGCCGAGTCCCGCTCGTCGCCGTGCGCGTCCTCCGGCCCGGTCACGGCGGTGACGGCCGCGTCGACGTCCGGCACGTCCTGCGGCTCCGGGGACGGCACGGCCTCCGCCGGCGCGCCCGCGGAGGACGCGTCGGCACGGGGGCCCGCGTCGTCCGGCACCACCGGCCCGTCCTCGTCCGGTCCGGCGGGCAGCGCGAGCAGCCCGGCCCGCACCGCCTTGCCCGCCACCTTCTGCGTGCGCGCGAGCGCCCCGAGCGACGCCGGCACGCCGTCGAGCGCCGACGCGCGCGCCGGCTTCTCCGCACGCTTCGCGTCGTCCCAGCGGCGGTGCACGTCACCGGGTGCCAGGTCACCGGCCGCCAGGTCGTCCGCGGGCTCACCGAACACGTGCGGGTGGCGCCGCACGAGCTTCGCGACGAGCCGCTCGGCCACCTCCGCGACGTCGAACGGGTCGGCCGGGTCGTCCTGGGCGACGCGCGCGTGGAAGACCACCTGCAGCAGCACGTCCCCGAGCTCCTCGCGCAGGCCGTCGCGGTCGCCCGCGTCGACGGCCTCGGCGAGCTCGTGCACCTCCTCGAGCGCGTAGGGCACCAGGGAGGAGTGGGTCTGCTCGGCGTCCCACGGGCACCCGCCCGGGGAGCGCAGGCGGTCCATCACGGCGACGAGGCGGCCGAACGCCGCGGCCGCCCGGTCCGTGCCCGCACCGGCGGGGGCGTCGGCGGCGAGCGCGGGCGCCGGGACGGGTCCGCGCGCCGCCGGCCCGCCGGGTCCGGACCGCCCGTCGGCGGTCATCGCGCCGTCGGGGCCGGGACCGGGGTGCCCTCCGGTGAGTCCTGCCCGCCCTCGGCCGTGCGCCCGCCCTCGGGCACGACCCACGACGGCCGCGCCGGCGGGGCGACGGCCGTGTCCTCGAACGTGCCGAACCGGGGGTTGACCTCGATGTCCGCGTCGAGCACCCGCTGGCGGAACTCGTCGGCCGCGGCCTGCGCGTCCTGCGCACCCTGCAGTCCCTGCGCCGCGAGCGAGTACCGCGCGACGGCGACCGCGGCGTCGCCGAACCGCACGTCGCCGGCGGCCTCGCCGAGCTGCTGCGTCGCCGCCTCCTCGAGGAACGTGCGCGCCTGCTCGTCGCTCACCCCGAGCCCGCGCTCGGCGGCCACGTCGGACAGGAGCGGCTCGGTGACGAGGATCGTCAGCAGGTCCGCCGTGGTGACGCCCGGGAAGACGGGGCTCAGCTCCTCGTACGCCGTCGTGAGCACGTCCGTGCCGAGCGGCTCGCCGTCCACGACCGCCGCGGCGCCCGGGTGCCCGGAGCACGCCGTCAGCAGACCGCCCACCAGCAGGGCGGCACCCAGCGCCACCGTCCCGCGGGTCCGCGCCCGCCGGGTCGTCCACGTGCCTCGTCGCACCGTCACCAGAGCCTCCCGTCGTCGGAAGTCGTCCCTCGACCGCGGCCATCGTAGGGGTCGCGGCCGAGGGAGCGGGCCGACGCGTCGGGCGCCCGCCCCGGCGAGGGCACCGACGGCGGCTCAGGACCCGCCGGCGCCCGGCACGTGCGCGGTCACGTCCTCGTACCCGGCAGCCGCGGGCGCACGGGTGGCCGCGGTGTAGACCAGGCGCACGACGCCCGTCGGGTAGGCCTGCGAGTCGCGCAGCGTCAGCGGCACGACCGGGCCCTCGTCCGTGAAGAGCTTCTCGCCCTTCTGCGCGAGCACGGGGTGGACCAGCAGCCGCAGCTCGTCCAGCACCCCGCCGGCCAGCAGCTGCCGCACGACCGACAGCGACCCGGGCACGAGCACCGTGCGCACGCCGCTGTCCGCGCGCAGCGCCCGGACCGCCTCGACGAGGTCGCCCTCGACGCGCTCGACGTTGCGCCAGCCCAGGTCCTGGTCGCCGTGCGTGGCGACCAGCTTGCGGGTGTCGCCGAGCTGCGCGGCGAAGGGGGCGTCCTCGCCGCCGGCGGCCTCCCGCTCGGGCCACGCCCCCGCGAAGCTCTCGTACGTCCGGCGGCCGAGCAGCAGCACGTCCGCCCCGGCGTAGTCCTCGTCCACGGCGGCACCCATGTGCTCGTCGAAGTACGGGAAGTGCCAGTCGGGGTCGATCTCGGCGACGCCGTCGAGGGAGACGAACAGCGTGGACACGACAGAGGCCATCGAGAGCTCCAGGGGGGTCGGGCGCCGCGCCGCGGCGTCGGTGGTGCGGGGTCGACGGGTCAGACCCGGGCCGGCCGCCGAACTCGTCGGCCCGCCCGGGTCCGGTCGTCCGAGCCTGTCAGCGCGTGCCCACCTGCGCGGCGACCGACACGTCACCGCGCACGACCGCGTCGACGAACTGGCGCGCCCACGCGAGCAGCTCCTTGCCGTGCAGCGGCTTGCCGCCGATGCGCGCGGTCGTGGGGAACGGCACGAGCACCGTGCGCACCGCGGGCTTGAGCACCGCACCGGGGTACAGCCGCTTGAGGCGCAGCTGCGCGGACTCCGCGAGCTCGACCGGTGCGAAGCGCACGAACCGGCCCTGCGCCGTGATGTCGGACAGCCCCGCCGCCCGCGCGTGCAGGCGGAAGCGGGCGACGTCGAACAGGTTCTCGACGGCCGCCGGGACGGCCCCGTACCGGTCCGCGAGCTCCGCGTGCACCTCGGCGAGCGCGGACTCGTCGGCCGCCGCCGCGACCTTGCGGTACGCCTCGAGGCGCAGGCGCTCGTGCGCGATGTAGTCGTGCGGGATGTGCGCGTCGACCGGCAGCTCGATCGTGACGTCCGGCAGCTCCTCCGGCTGGTCGCCGCGGAAGCTCGCGACGGCCTCCCCGACCATGCGCACGTACAGGTCGAACCCGACGCCCTCGATGTGCCCGGACTGCTCGCCGCCGAGCAGGTTGCCCGCACCGCGGATCTCGAGGTCCTTCATGGCCACGGCCATGCCGGCGCCGAGGTCGGTGTGCGCGGCGATCGTCTGGAGGCGGTCGTGCGCCGTCTCGGTGAGCGGCACCTCCGGCGGGTACAGGAAGTAGGCGTACGCGCGCTCGCGCCCGCGGCCCACGCGCCCTCGCAGCTGGTGCAGCTGCGAGAGGCCCAGCCGGTCGGCGCGCTCGAGGATCAGCGTGTTCGCGTTCGAGATGTCCAGGCCCGTCTCGACGATCGTGGTGCAGACGAGGACGTCGAACTTCTTCTCCCAGAAGTCCATGATCACGCGCTCGAGCTGGTGCTCGTTCATCTTGCCGTGCGCCACCGCGACGCGGGCCTCCGGCACGAGCTCGCTCAGCCGCTGCGCCGTGCGCTCGATCGTCTCCACCTTGTTGTGGACGTAGAAGACCTGGCCCTCGCGCAGCAGCTCGCGCCGGATCGCCGCGCCGATCTGCTTCTCCTCGTACGGCCCGACGAACGTGAGCACCGGGTGGCGCTCCTCCGGCGGCGTCGCGAGCGTCGACATCTCGCGGATGCCCGTGACGGCCATCTCGAGCGTCCGCGGGATCGGCGTCGCGCTCATCGCGAGCACGTCGACGTTCGTCCGCAGCGCCTTGAGCGTCTCCTTGTGCTCGACGCCGAACCGCTGCTCCTCGTCGATGATGACCAGCCCGAGGTCCTTGAACCGCACCCCGCCCGTGATGAGGCGGTGCGTGCCGATGACGACGTCGACCGACCCGTCGGCGAGCCCCTCCATGATCTCCTTGCTCTCCTTCGGTGTCTGGAACCGGGAGAGCGCCTTCACGGTCACGGGGAACGCCGAGTAGCGCTCGGTGAACGTGTCGAGGTGCTGCTGGACGAGCAGCGTCGTCGGCACGAGCACCGCGACCTGCTTGCCGTCCTGCACGGCCTTGAACGCGGCGCGCACCGCGATCTCCGTCTTGCCGTAGCCGACGTCGCCGCAGACGAGGCGGTCCATGGGGATCGGCTTCTCCATGTCCTGCTTGACCTCGTCGATCGTCGCCAGCTGGTCGGGCGTCTCGACGTAGGCGAAGGCGTCCTCGAGCTCGCGCTGCCAGGGGGTGTCCGGCCCGAACGCGTGCCCCGGCGTCGCCATGCGCGCCGAGTACAGGCGGATCAGCTCCGCGGCGATCTCCTTGACCGCCTTGCGGGCGCGGCTCTTCGTCTTGGCCCAGTCGCCGCCGCCCATGCGGTTGAGCGTCGGCGCCTCCCCGCCCACGTACTTCGTCACCTGGTCCAGCTGGTCCGTCGGCACGAACAGGCGGTCGCCCGGCTGCCCCCGCTTGCTGGACGCGTACTCGACCACCATGTACTCGCGGGTGGCGGCGTTCGCGCCCGTGCCGACCGTGCGCTGCACCAGCTCGACGAACCGCCCGACGCCGTGCTGCTCGTGCACGACGAAGTCGCCCGGGCGCAGCTGCAGCGGGTCGACGACGTTGCGGCGCCGGCTCGGCATGCGCCGCATGTCCCGCGTGCTCGACCCGGCCCGCCCGGTGAGGTCGGCCTCGCTGAACACCGCCAGGTGCAGGTCCTCGTGCACGAACCCCGGGCCCACGGGCGCGGGCGTCACCAGGACGACGCCGCCCTCGGGCTCGTCGTCCACGGTGCCCACGAGCCGCGCGGGCACGTCGGACGCGCGCAGCTGCTCGACCATGCGCTGCGCCGGGCCGTGGCCCTCCGTCGCGAGCAGCAGGCGCCAGCCCTCCTGCTGCAGGCGGCGCACGTCCGCGACGGCGCGCTCCACCTCGCCCCGGTAGCGCTCCACGTCCCGCGCCGCGACGACGAGCGTCCGCACGCCGTCGGTGTGGCCCAGCCCGTCGTCCGGCACCGTCGCGTCGTCCGCCGCGCCGGCGTCCAGCGTGAAGCCGCTGAGGGTCCACCAGCCCAGCCCGCGCACCTGCGCCCGCCCGCGGACGTCGGCGAACGTGCCGAACGACGCCGACGACAGGTCCAGCGGCACCTGCGCGCCCGCCGCGGCCGACGTCCACGCCGCCGCGAGGAACTCCTCCGTGGTGGCGACGAGGTCGTGCGCGCGCCGGCGCACGCGCTCGGGGTCGACGACGACGAGCAGGGACTCGTCGGGCACGAGGTCGACCACGGGGACCATCCGGTCCACGAGCACGGGTGCGAGCGACTCCATGCCCTCGACGGCGATGCCCTCGGCCAGCCGGTCGAGCATGTCGACGGCACCCGGCAGACGCTCGGCGAGCGCCCGCGCCCGCTCCCGGACGGCCGGCGTGAGCAGGATCTCCCGGCACGGCGGCGCCCACACGCCGTGCTCCGCGACCTCGAGGCTGCGCTGGTCCGCGACCGAGAACCAGCGGATCTCCTCGACGTCCTCGCCCCACAGCTCGACGCGCAGCGGGTGGTCCTCGGTCGGCGGGAAGACGTCGAGGATGCCGCCGCGCACCGCGAACTCCCCGCGCCGCTCGACCATGTCGACCCGCGAGTACGCGGCGTCGACGAGGCGCTGCGCGACGTCGTCGAGGTCCACCTGCTGACCCGGGCGGATCTCCACCGGGACGAGCTCGCCGAGCCCGTCCACCACCGGCTGCAGGAGCGCGCGGACCGGCATGACGAGCACGCGCACCGGACCCGTCGGACCGGGCTCGGGGTCCGGGTGGGCGAGCCGGCGGAACACCGCGAGCCGGCGGGCGACGGTGTCGGCGCGCGGGCTGAGCCGCTCGTGCGGGAGCGTCTCCCAGCTGGGCAGGACCGCCACGTCGTCGTCGGGCAGGTAGCAGCGCAGCGCCGCCGCGAGCTCGTCGGCGTCCCGGCCGGTCGCGGTGACGACCACCAGGGGACGGCCGGCCGCGCCGGCGGCGCGGCCGGTGGCGTGCGCCCCGGCGAGCGCGGCGAGCAGCGGCGGGCGCACGCCGGCGGGGCCGACGACGTCCAGCTCGCCGCGTGCGCGCACCGACGCGACCGCCTCGGCCGCGGCGGGGTCGGCGAGCAGGGCGGGCAGGAGTCCGGTGAGGTCCATGGGGTCCTTCGTACGGCGAGGAGGCACGGCCGTGCGCGGCACGCGCAGCACGAGCGCCCCGCGTCCGGGTGGGGGCGGGGTGCGTCCCTCAGTCTACGAAGCGGGACCGACACGGCCCGCCGGGCGGGTCAGCCGCCGGCGGCCTCCACGGCCGGCTCCGCGCCGACCCCGCCCTCGAGCACGGCCAGCGCACGGCGCAGCGCCGTGCTCGACGTGTGCAGCGTGTACGGCACGTAGACGACCTCCACGCCGACCTCGGCGAACCGCCGCTCCAGCGCGAGGCCCTTGGGCGTGCCCTGCCAGTCCGAGCCCTTGAAGAACAGGTCGAACCGCAGCGCCGCCCACGTGTCGAGCTTGTCGGGCAGCGTCTCCGGGTACGCCTCGTCCACGACGTCGATGTGCGACACGATCTCGAGCCGCTCGGCGAGGGGCACCACGGGCCGGCGACCGCGTGCGCGCTCGAGCATGTCGTCGCTCACGACCCCGGCGATCAGGTAGTCGCAACGGGCCGCCGCCCGGCGCAGCAGGTTGAGGTGCCCCACGTGGAACAGGTCGTACGCGCCCGGCGCGTACCCGATGAGCCGTCGACCCACGCGGCACCCTCCCCCGCTCGGTGCCGGGTGCCCCTGCCCCGGCCGCTGGAGCAACGGTACGGGGACGAGACGGCAGGAACCAGGGCGTTCCGGGTGAAACGGGCGCCGTCTCGGGGCGTCGGCGCCGTCAGTCGCCGGGGCCCGTCCCCGCGTCCACGACCGCCTGCCGGCGCGTGATCTCGTGGACCTCCTGGAAGAAGTCGTTGCCCTCGAGCACGCGGGACGGGGTGTCGAACACCTCGATGCGCCCGTCGCGCACCACCATCACCCGGTCGCACACCGACAGCGTCGAGAGCCGGTGCGCGACGAGGAACACGGTCGCGCGGCCGCGCAGGCCCCGGATCGTCTCCTGGACGAGCTCCTCCGACCGCACGTCGAGCGCGCTGGTCGGCTCGTCGAGCACCAGCACCTCCGGCTCCGCCGCGAGCGCGCGGGCGATCGCGAGCCGCTGCCGCTGCCCGCCCGACATGCCCTGCGCACGCCGTCCGACCGTCGTCGCGTAGCCGTCGGGCCAGCGCACGATCTCGTCGTGCACGTGCGCCCAGCGCGCGGCCTGCTCCACCTGCGCGTCCGTCAGGTCGTCGCGGTAGAAGCGGATGTTGTCGGCGACGGTGCCGAACACGAGCTGCGTCTGCTGGGGCACGTACGCCACGCGCCGCTGCCACTGGGCGCGGTCCACCTGCCAGGCGTCCTCGCCGTTCACGGTCAGCACCCCCGACGTCGGCTCGCGCAGCCGCAGCAGGACCTGGACGAGCGAGGACTTGCCGGCGCCCGACGGCCCGACGACGCCGACGACCTCCCCGCGCGAGACCTCGAACGTGAGGTCGTGCAGCACGTCCGCACCGGGCTCGTACCCGAACCGCACGTCGCGCATGCCGATGCTCTCGACCGTTCCCAGGGGACGCCCGCCGTCGACCTGCCGGTTCGCCCGGTAGGTCTCGATCGCCTCGGCCAGGTGGTCCATGAACGGCAGCTTCTCGTCGATCCCCGTGATCGAGTACTGCACGCGCTGCCCGTACGACAGCGCCCGGACCAGCATGAGGACGACCGCGCCCAGCGTCGTCATCTGCCCGACGTCCATGTACGAGACGACGCCCAGCGCCACGACGAGCAGGAGCAGCGCGACGCTCTGGTACAGCGACGGCATCGCGCCGACGAGGAACCGCGAGCGCAGCAGCGGCCGGCGCACGTCGTCGAGCAGCGTGTAGAACTGCCCGACGAAGCGCGGCGAGGCGCCGAACACCTGCATCTCCTCGGCCGTCGCCGCGACGCCCTGGACGCCGTTGGCGTACTCGACGTTCTCCTCGCTCAGCTCCCGCGAGTACCGGCGCAGACGGCGCGCGAGCGGACGCAGCGCGAGGAACAGCCCGAGGGAGGCGACCGAGAGCACCGCGGCCGCGACCGGGCTGAGCGCGACGGCCGAGACGAGCAGCGAGAGGAACATCAGCACGTTCGTCACGACGGACGCGATCTGGATGATCGCCTGCGTCGTGTGGTTCACGTGCACGTTCATGAAGGTCTGGAACTGCCCGTCCCGCTCGGCCGCCTTCACCGACCAGGTGGCGGCGACGAACGCGTCGAACAGCCGACGGCGCAGGCCGACCATCGCCGACGCGCTGATGGACGCCGGCAGGTACGCGAGCCACAGCTGCAGCCCGCCGCGGACGAGGGCGAGCACGAGCGCGACGACGAGCGCGACGTCGAGGGCCGAGTCGAGCGCGACCGGCCCGAGGTCCGCGCGCACGGTGTCCCGGCCCTGGGACAGCGAGAGCGCGAGCGCGGCGACGAGCGCGAGCAGCCCGGCCTCCGCGAGACCGGCGACGACCGAGACCACGGCGATGGTGACGACCTGGCCGCGCGAGGCCGCGAAGAACGGCGCCAGCCGACGCCACGCCGTGGCGGCCCGCCGGGCAGCCCCGAACGGGCCCTGCCCGCGCCGTGCCCCCGACCCGTCGTTCCCCGCCACGCGTCCGCCCCCGATCCGCCGGGTCGTGCGCCGGCACCTCGCCCGACCGTAGCCGAGCGGTCTGGTGCCGTCTGCACGGGTACGGGATGAAAAGTCCGGATCGGCCGTCCGCGAGCACGGGGCGCGGGACCGGCCCGGCCGCGGCGCGCCCCGCGAACGGCCGGGCGCGCCGGCGACTCAGCGGCGCGGGGCGTCCGGTGCGAGGACGTCCTCCACCTCGGCGGAGGTGTCGGCGGGCGCCCCCGCGTCGGCGCCGGGCAGGTCGTCGTCGGCCCGCGGGACGGTCGCGTCGCGACCGTCGTCGACACGGTCGGGCCCGGCCCCGGCGGGGGTGCCGGGGGCCGCCGGCGCGTCGGGGGCCGCCTCCGCGGCAGGCGCGTCCGGTGGCACCTCCGCGGCGGGCGCGTCCGGTGGCACCTCTGCGGCGCGCGTGTCCTGGCCGGACCCGCCGCGCGCCACCCCCGCGGCCGGGACCCGCACCGGCCGGTCGTCCCCGTCGCGCACGTCGACGGGCGCCGGGGCGTCCCCGCGTCCCGACCGCCGGTCGGCGCGTCGCACGTCCGCGCTGCCCTCCGGACGGCCCGCCTCCCACCGGGACGCGACGCCGCGCCGCCCGTGGGCGGCCGCCCTGCGTGACCCGGCGCGCCGGGGCGGTGCCGCCACGTACTCGTACGCCGCGGACGCCGGCACGCGCGCGCGGTTGAGGACCGCACCCACCACCCGCCCGCCTCCGAGGCGGACCTGGTCGACGAGCTCGCGCAGCTGCGGCCGCCGGGTCCGCCGCGCGTCGACCACGACGACCAGGCCCACCACGCGCCGTGCGACGAGCACGGCGTCCGCCACCGAGAGGACGGGCGGCGCGTCGACGAGGACGAGGTCGTAGCGCTCGCCCGCCTGCGCGAGGAGGTCCTCGAGCTCGCGCGAGGACAGCAGCTCGCTGGGGTTCGGCGGGATCGCACCCGAGGGCAGGACCGACAGGCCGTCACCGACGTCCTGCACGACGTCGTCGAACGCGGCACGCCCGACGAGGACCTCGGTGAGCCCGACCGCGCCCTCGATGCCGATGCGGTCCGCGACGGCGGGCCGGCGCAGGTCGGCGTCGACGAGGAGCACGCGGTCGCCCGCCGCGGCGAACGAGGCGGCGATGCGGACGGCGGCGTGCGTCTTGCCCTCGCCCGCCACGGCGGACGCGACGACGAACGCGGCCGGGCGGCCGGCGCGGCCGATCATCTGCAGGTTCGCCCGCACGCGCCGGACGTCCTCCGCCGCGGGCCCGGTCGCCGTGAGCGGGGCCGCGAGCTCGGGCGCCGAGCGCGGCAGGGCGCGCAGCGTGCCGAGGACCGGCAGGCCGGCCGCGGCCTCGACGTCCTCCGGCCGGCGCACGCGCGTGTCCAGGGCCTCGCGCAGCCACGCCGCGAGGACGCCGAGGACGAGGCCGGCGAACCCCGCGGCGAGCACGTTGCGGCGGGTGCTGGGCGCGAAGGGCGCCGAGGGCGGCACGGCCTCCTCGACGACGCGCGCGGTCACCGCGCTGCCCCCGCTCGCCGTCGCGGGCGCCAGGTCCTCGATCGCGACGCGCATCTGGTCGACGACCGCGTTCGCGACGGCGGCCGCCTCGTCCGGGGAGGCGCTCGTGACGCTCACGTCGAGGATGGACACGTCCCCCGACGTGCTCGCGGTGACGCGACCGGCCAGCTCGCGGCCCGTCTCGTCGAGCCCGAGCTCGGCCGCCACGGGGTCGAGCACGACCGGCAGCGACGCCAGCCGTGCGTACGACAGCATCTGCGCCTGCGTGTAGCTCGTGCCCTGGTTGAGGTCGCCGGGGTCCTCGGCCGCCGCGATCGTGACGTACACGGCCGCGTGCGCGCGGTACTGCGGCACCGCCGTCACGGACAGGTAGCCGATGCCGCCCGCGAGCACCAGCACGGGCAGCAGCATGAGCACCCAGTGCTTGCGCACCGCCGCCAGCACGTCGCGCAGCGTCATCCGGCCTCCTTCGTCCCTCGTTCGATTGAACCACCGGCCCCCGCGGACGCGACGGGCGGAGATGGGTGGACCTCGTGCACGTCACCCGCGCCGGACGGCACGGCCGACCTGGTCGCGCCCGGGACCCGGCCCCGACCGCGCCCCCGGCCCGGCCCACCACCGCGCCCCCGACGGGGCCCGCGACCGCGAGCCCCACGACGAACCAGAAGAACGTCGTGAACTGGGTGATGAACGCGACCGACGTGAGCGCGGGCAGCGTCGCCAGCGCGGCGACGAGCGCGGCGTCCCGGCGGCCCCGCACGAGCGCCGCGAGGCCCGCGAGCGCACCGGCCAGCAGCAGCAGGAGCGGCAGCAGCCCGTAGCGCAGCCCGACGAGCACGATCGCCGAGTCGATCGACTCGAAGCCGCCGAACGAGCGGGCACCCGACGCGTCCCGTGCCGCCGCCGGCGACTCCCCCACCCACGCGAGCTCGGGCACGAGCTGCAGCAGGTCGCCGCGGTACTGCGCCGAGCCCGACGCCTCGTCCCCGGCGCTGGTGAAGACCTCGAGCGCGACCGGCACGACGACGGCCGCACCGGCCGCGAGCAGCACCAGGACCCCGACCCGGAACCGGCGCGTCACGTGGCGGCCCAGGAACAGCAGGGACAGCACGAGGGCGGCGCCCACGCTCACCATGCCGATGCGGCTGAACGTGAACACGGCGGCCGCGGCGAGCACGAGCAGCGCGAGCGCCTTCAGCCACGGGCGCAGCGCGCTCACCCAGACGAACGGCACCGCCATGCCGAGCGTCGCGCCCAGCGCGATGGAGTGCCCGAACGCCGCCTCCGCACGCGCCTGCCCGCCGCGGACCTGGATCGGCGACCACAGCGTGTACCCGGACCGCTCGACGAACGGCGTGCCCGCACCGAACCCGACGAACAGGTTCGTCCCCGTCAGGTACTCCGCGACCGCGGCGAGCGCCACGAGGCCCAGCACGACGGCGACCCACGTCGCGACCACCTCCGGCGCGAGCTGCACCGAGACCACGCGGCCCACGACGTACGGCGCGGCCCAGCCGAGCACGACCGCGTACGCCGACGGCAGCGGCACGTACCCCGCGAGGAACGACGTGACCACCGCGCTGACGACGCCGAGCAGCACGAGGTCGAACGCCCGCAGCCGCAGGTCGACCCGGCGCCAGGAGGCGACGACGAGCGCGAGGCCCACGGCCGCGGCGGGCGTCAGGAAGACGACCTTCTGGATGCCGAACCACGCCGGGACGAACGCGAGGAGCACGAGGTACCCGACGAGCCCGAGCAGGGGACGGGCGCGCACCACGGCGAGCGTCGCGAGGCCGAGCGCCGCGACCACGACCAGCACCGCCAGCTCGTCCACGGCGGGCGCGGACAGCGTCATGCCACGCCTCGCCCCCGTGCCGCCCCCACCGGCCCCAGTCTGGCGACGGGACCGGCGGATGTCGACGCCCGCGCCGCGCCGGCCGGCGCGGACCTCACCCGAGCGCCGTCGCCGACAGGTCGTCCCAGGCCACGCGCAGCGGACCGTTCGTCGTCGCCGACGCCGTGTACTGGCCCAGGGCGACGCCGCCGCCGTCCTGCAGCTCGGGCGTCGCGTCCGTCGTCTGCAGCAGCCACGCGGCCGGCTCGGGCGCGGACGCCGGCCACACCTTCGCGCGGACCGTGGTCGTGCCCGACCCCTCGAGCTGCAGGCGCAGCCGCAGCGGCGTGCCGGCGGTGGTCGGGCCGCCCGGCACCGCCGCGCTCGCGAGCGCGGTGGTGCCCGACGTCAGACGACGCACGACCTGGGCCGTCGTCGCACCGTTCGCGGCGACGCGCACCGCGACCTCGTACTGCGAGTCCCAGCCGCTCGAGCGTCCCCCGAGCCAGAGCGTCGTCGTCCCGGCGTCCGAGAGGCGGTCCAGGGTGACCGTCGCGGTGACGTCCGCGTCCTGCACCGCCGTGGAGTCCACCCGCAGGCGCGGGGTGGAGCCGGCGTTGAGCGTCACGCGGCCGGCGCCGTCCTGCACCTGGTAGAGGCCCGCCGACCCGGTGCCCAGCCACGTGCCGCCCTGGTCGGCGACGCCCCAGCCGCTCGCGCTCGTGCGCCCGAACGCGTCGGCCACGAGCGCCGCCGGCACGATGGCGACCGTGACGACCTGCGTGGTCGTCGCCGTCCCGCCGTCGTCGTCGGTGACGGTCAGGCGCACCGTGTAGGTGCCGGCGGCCGAGTACGTGTGCGACGCGGTCGCACCCGTCGCCGTCCCGCCGTCGCCGAAGTCCCAGGCGTGGGACGCCACCGCGCCGTCGGGGTCGGAGGACCCCGAGCCGTCGACCGCGAGCACGGTCCCGGACAGCGACGACGTGAACGCGGCGGTCGGCAGCTGGTTGGGCGGTGCGGTGACCGTGACCGACTGCTCGGCCGTCCCGGTGTCGCCCGCGTCGTCCGTCACGGTGAGGCGCACCGTGTAGGTGCCGGCCTCGGCGTACGTGCGCGAGGCGGTCGGCCCCGTGCCCGTCGTCCCGTCGCCGAAGTCCCACGCGTACGCCGTCACCACGCCGTCCACGTCGCTCGACGCGGAGCCGTCGACGTCGACGCGCAGGCCGCTCACCGCGGGCGTGAAGGCCGCCGTGGGCAGGCGGTTCGTGGTCGTCCCGGTCCGGGCGGCGTCGTGGTGGTCGGCCACCTGCGCGGGGCTGAGCGCCCGCGTCCAGATCGACACCTCGTCGATCGCGCCGTCCAGGTAGCTGGACGAGGGCGCGTTCGCGAAGCTCGACATCCGGTCGCCGCCGATGCGCCAGTAGCCCCAGTACGGGCGGACCCACCCGGCGTCCCTGCGCTCGGCGACCTGGGAGCCGTCGACGTACAGCCGCATGACCGGACCCTCGTAGGTCGCCACGAGCTGGTGCCACGCGCCGTCGTTCACGGCGACGGGCGAGCGCAGGGTCAGGCGGTTCGTGCCGTAGATACCGAAGTTCACGCGTCCCGCGTTGTCGAGGTACAGCGCACGGTCGACGGTCGACGTGCCGGACAGCCCCGTGGCGGAGCTGCCGAAGTTGACCACCGCGCCCCCGCGGGTCGTCGTGGTGCGGACCCACGCCTCGACCGAGAACCGGTCCGGCGCGTTCGTGGGCTCCGTCTGCACCGCGAACGACCCGGACGTCCCCGGGAAGTCGGTGGCCGTGTCGCCGTCGCCCGCGAGCGCCCCGGCGACGCCGCGCACGATCCCGCTGCCGACCGTGCGCATGTCGAGGAACCCGGCGTCGTCGCGCACCGTCGTGCCCGCGGGGTCGCTCAGCCGGTGGTGGGCCAGCGGCTCGTCGGCGCGCAGCGCCGTGAGGTACGGGCTCGTGGTCCCCGACGCCGCGACGGTGGCCGACACCGGCGCCGAGACCGCGCGGTTGCCGAACGCGTCCGTCGCGGTGACGACGTAGGTCTGCGTCGATCCCGGTGCGCGTCCGTGGTCGGTGAGGCCGAGCGTCGGCGTCTCCCAGTACCGGTGCGTCACGGTGCGGGTGTGCAGGGGCGTGCCCGACGGGCTCGAGCCGCGGTACACGCGGTACGTGAGCGTCTCGTTGTCCCGGTCGTAGTTGCCGCTCCAGGTGAGCCGGACCTGGCCGGCCGCGGTCGACGTGGCCCGCACGTCCCAGCCCGTCCCGGACAGGCGCGGACCCTGGTCGTCGGGCGCGATGTCGCTGCGGGCGAAGCGGACGAGCCCCTGCTGCGCCCGCCCGTTCACGCCGGGGAACTCCCCGCCCATCGTCACGTAGTCCGCGTTGCTCGCGACCGACCAGCCGGCCTGGCCCTGCCCCGTGTACGTGCCGGTGTAGAAGTCCGGGTAGAAGTGCAGGAGGCTCGGCGCCGGCTGCCCCGCGGAGTGCGGGTAGCCGTAGATGTCCGGGGTGTTGGTCCCGGTGGCCTCGGTCGTGAACGCGTTGAGGTGGTGGTGGCCCCACGGCTCGGTCTGGGGGAAGCCGTCGGGGATGTTCCCGCAGTAGTGCGAGTGGCTGGCCGTGTAGACGATGCCGCCCATGCGCGTCACCGAGTAGCTGTCCCCGTGGCAGTCCGCGATCCAGACGGTCTCGCCGGTCACGGGGTCGGCCCGGAAGGTGCCCTCGAGGTTGCCCGCGCGCCCGTAGTGGTAGCCGGTCCCGTACACGCCGGTCTCGTCGGCGTAGAGGCTGAGGATCGCGGAGTTGGTGCTCCCGTTACGGATCTGCTCGGAGGCCGGGTACGGGATCGTCGCCCCCGTCGTCGGGTCGACGGACGCCAGGCCGATCGCGGACACGCCGTTCACGGTCTGGAACCGGCCCCCGAGGACGATCCGCTCGCCGTTCGGCTGGCGCGCGATCGCCGTGACCGGCGCCGACAGGTCGACCGAGAACGGCCGCACGGCGCCCGTCGCGGCGTCGAAGGCCGCCACGTGGCGCCGGGGCTGCAGCGTCGCACCCGTGACCGGCGCGACGGAGGTGAAGTTGCCGCCCACGTACACCGTGTCGTTCGTCGCCATGACCGCCGCGCCGCGCGACGCGAGCGTGGGGCGGAAGCCGGCGACCAGCTGCTTCGTGGCGGTGTCGAACGCCGCGATGCGCACCCGCCACTGCCCGTCGACCTTGTTGAAGTCGCCCGTGACGTAGACGCGCCGGCCGTCGGGCGAGGCGGTGACGCCCAGCGCCTGACCGTCGAGGACCGGTGCGAACGTCGGGTCGAGCACGCCCGTGCGGATGTCGTAGGCGAGCAGGTTCGCGCGCGGCACCGTGCTCGTGCCGGGCGCGGCGCCGGCGGGCCGGGCGGTGGTGAACTCCCCGGCGACGTAGACGGTGTTCCCGACGACCACCTGCGACCACACGACGCCGTCGATCTGGACGGTCGGCAGGGCGTCCGCGGTGACGGTCGTCGGCAGCCCCGGGCGCTCGGGGTCGGCGGGGGCGGAGTCGGCGTGCGCGGGCCCCGCCACGGCGACGAGGGCGGCGGCCGCCAGGACGGCGACGGCTCGGGATCCCCGGTGCAGGCGGTCGGTGAGGGACACGGCTTCCTCGCACTCTGGTCGCGCAGCCGCGGCCGGCCGGAAATGGTGCGAAGGGGACGTTAGACGCGTATCCGCCCGGTGCACCCGCTCCGTCCACCACTTCACCCAGCGCCGGAGCCGGATTCACCCGGGCGGTCGGCAGTCACAGTGGACAGTCGTCCGGGTCGGGGGTCTCACGACCGCCCGGCGGGGCCTGCTCAGGGGGCGAGCAGCCCCTGGACGACGACGGGCGGCACGTCGAGCCGCAGCAGGACCGTGAGCGCGAGGGGCGTGCCGGGAGCGGGCGCCGCGAACACGTAGGTGCCGCGTGCGACCCCGTCCCCGGGCAGCTGCGCCGGCAGCGGGGCGTTGCGCTCGTCGGACTCCGCCGGGCGCAGCGGCGCACCCTCCGCCCCGGCGTGCGCGGAGACGGCCGCGGCGTCGAGCCGCCGGCCGGCGGGACCGCGGACCTCGACCGTGAGGGCGACGCCCGGCGCGGCGACCTCGCCGACGCCCTCGGCCTGCGTCCGGACCGCCTCGACGCCGGTGACGGCGACGGTCAGCCCGGCCGCGTCCACGGGAGCGGTGCCCGAGCCCACCACGGGCGCCACGTCGCCGAGCGGGGGCACCGGCACGGGGGCGTCGGCCGCCGGCGGCACGGACCCCGGTGCGGCGGGGTCCGCGGTCGCCGGGCCGGGCGGCGGGGCGTCCGGGGCGCTCGACGCGGTCCCGGACGGGACCGCGGGCGACGTCGTGGTGGGCGCGGTCACCGTGGGCGTGGCCCCGGACGTGACGGGCCCGGCCGAGGCGCCCCGGTCCCGCGCGGTCAGCGCGAGGACGACGGCGACGACGGCGACCGCCGCGACGAGGGCGGCCACCAGGAGGGCCCGCCGGCGGCGCGCCCCGGCCGGGCCGTCCGCCGCGGGGACGTCCGCCGCCCCCGCCGGGCCGTGGGCCGCTCCCGCCGGGCCCTCGCCGGCAGCCCGCCGCCCTGCGTCGCCCGCGTCGTCGTGGTCCCGCTCGCCCATCGGACGCCTCCCGCTGTCGCTCGCACCGGCTCCGGCACGGTACCGGGACACCCCGGGACCGACCGGGGGCGACCGGGTGATAACCGTCGAGGGCCGGACGAATCACCCCAAAGGGCCCCTAGACTCACCGCGTCCGGCGGCCAGCCGGACCACCCGGGGGAGGAGAGCCGTTGCGCGTGCTCGTCATGTGGGCCGACGACCGGTCCTCCAACCTGGGGGTGCGCGCACTCGCCCAGGGCAGCGCCGCGCTCGTGCGGCGCGTCCACCCGGACGCCGACGTGGTGCACGTGCACTACCGCAGCCGCACCGCACCGTCGCCCGTGGGCGACTGGCGCCCCCTCGTGCGCGCCCGCCTCGACCCGCGGGTGCCGCTGCGGGACTGGCTAACCGGCTTCGACCTCGCCGTCGACACGCGCGCCGGTGACTCGTTCGCCGACATCTACGGGCTGCGCCGGCTGGTGACGCAGAGCCTGCTGGCCCGGCTCGCGCACGGGGTCGGCGTCCCCGTCGTCCTCGCCCCGCAGACGATCGGGCCCTTCGGCTCGCGGCGTGGCCGGACGCTCGCGCGGGCGACGCTGCGGCACGCGCACCTCGCGATGGCGCGCGACGGGGTCAGCGCGGAGGCGGCCCGCGCGCTGGGCCGCCCCGTGGACGTCGTGACCACCGACGTGGTGTTCGCGCTGCCGCGCCCCGCCGTGCCGCGCACGCGCGACGTGCTGCTCAACGTCTCAGGTCTGCTCTGGGCGCCGAACCCGCACGTCGACCACGAGCGCTACCGGTCCGTGGTCCTCGGGCTGGCCCGCACGCTCCTCGCCCGCGGCCGCCGCGTCGGCCTGCTCGCGCACGTGCTCGACTCCCCCGTCGCCGACAACGACGTGCCGGCCGTGCACGAGGTCGCGCGCCTGCTGGACCACGGCGACGTCGAGGTCGTCGTCCCCGCCGACCTCGAGGACGTCCGTCGGGCCACGGCGTCGGCGCGGCTCGTGGTCGGCTCCCGGATGCACGCGTGCCTCAACGCCCTCTCGACCGGGACGCCGGCCGTCCCGCTCGCCTACTCCCGCAAGTTCGCGCCCCTCCTGGCCGACCTCGGCTGGCACCGCACCCTCGACCTGCGCGCCGACGGCGACCCGGCCGCCGCGGTGCTCGCGCTGGCCGACGCGGACCTCACGGCCGACGTCGCCCGCCTCAACGCGCGCGCCGACGAGCTGCTCGCGGGCGCCACCACGGCGCTGGCCCGGGTGCCGTGACGACGCTCGACGCCCTGGTCGGGCGGGTCGTGGCCGCCGGCGCCTGCTCCGGGTGCGGGCTGTGCGCCGGGCTCGACGCGGGGCTCACGATGACGCTCGACGAGGCCGGTTTCGCCCGCCCCGTCCGCACCGGCCCGTCGACCGCGGACGCGTCCACGGTGGCCGCCTTCGAGCGCTCCTGCCCGGGCCGCACCGTGCGCGCCGCACGTCCGCCGGGCACCGCGCGGCACCCGCTGCTCGGCCCCGTCGCCGGCTGCTGGGAGGCGTGCGCTGCGGACCCGGAGGCACGGCGACGGGGCAGCAGCGGCGGTGTGCTGACCGCGCTGACGACGTGGCTCGTGGAGCAGGGCGAGGCCGTGCGTGGGGTGGGTGCGGCGCGCGACCCGGGCGAGCCGCGGCGGACCGTGCCCGTGACGATCCGCTCGCGTGCGCAGGCGCTGGACGCGGCCGGGTCCCGGTACGCGCCCGTGAGCGTCTGCGCGCACCCCGACGCGGCGGACCCGTCCTCCGTCACGACGGGCAAGCCGTGCGAGGCGGCCGCCCTGCGCGCGCTCGCCGACGGTGGCCCCGCCCCCTGCTGCTGTCCTTCTTCTGCGCCGGGACGCCGTCCGCACGCGCGACGGACGCCGTGCTCGACCGCCTCGGCGTGGCGCCCGGCGAGCCCCTCGCCGCGCTCTGGTACCGCGGCCGGGGCTGGCCGGGCAGCTTCACCGCCGTCCGGCCGGACGGGTCGCAGGTGGCGACCTCGTACCACGAGTCGTGGGGCGAGGTGCTGGGCCGCGACGTGCAGTGGCGGTGCAAGACGTGCCCCGACGGGGTCGGCGAGAGCGCCGACGTCGTCGCGGGCGACCTGTGGCGCACGGACGCGCGCGGGTACCCGGTGTTCACCGAGTCCGACGGGTGGAGCGCGCTGGTGGCACGGACGCCGCGCGGCCGGGACGTCGTGGAGCGCGCCGTCGCGGCCGGCGTGCTCACGGTGCGTCCGGTCGACCCGGACGACGTCATGGGTGTGCAGCCCCTGCAGACGACGCGCCGCCGGACGCTCGCCGGCCGCATCGCGGGCGCGCGGCTGGCCGGCGCGCGGGCGCCGCGCTACCGCGGCTTCGGCCTGGTGCGCCTGGCCCTGCGCGACCTGCGCGCGACGCTGCGCACCGCACGGGGCACCTACCGCCGCGTGCGCTCGGGCGCCGCGCGGTCCTGACCGGCGCCGACCGGCAGCGCCGCTCCCGCCGGGTCGCCCTGCTCGGGGGGCCGCCCGTACTCGACGACGACGTGGCCGAGCGCTCCCGCGACCATGCCGCGCCCGCGGGCCGCGTTGCGCCGTCCCACGAGCCGCAGCACCGGGTCGCGGCGCAGCGCACCGAGCACGACGCGCACGCCTCCCCCGGCCACGCGCAGCCCGCCGCGGGCGAGGTACCGCGCACGCACCCGGGCGCGCTCCGCCGCGTCCGCGGCGAGCACGAGCTCGGCCCGGCTCGCCGAGTTGCCGCTGCGACGGGCCCGGCGCAGCACCCAGCCCGGCGTCGTGCGGTCGGGCGGCACCCGGTCCACGACGACCGCCTCGTCGCACCACACGAGCCGCCCGCCGCGCCGGACGAGGTCCCGCGTGAAGAGCGTGTCGCTGCCGCCGCTGAGGCCGAACCGCTCGTCGAACCGCACGCCCAGCCGGCGCACCGCCGCCACGTCGAGCAGCAGGTTGTTCGTGGCCGCCACGTCGACGTCGGTGCCCGTGCGCAGCCGTCGCCGCTCGAAGAACCGGCCCGCACGTACCCAGGGCTCGGGCTCCGCCACGAACTCGGACACCACCGCGCCGACCACGCCGGTCGCACCCGTCGCGCGGTGGCACGCCGTCAGCGCCTCCCACCAGCCGGGCTCCGGCCGCTCGTCGTCGTCGACGAACACCAGGACGTCCGCGTCCGCGCACTCGTCGAGCGCGCGGTTGCGTCCCGCCGCGATGCCCGGCCGGGGCTCGTGCACGTAGCGCACGCGCGGGTCGCGCAGCCCCTCGACCCACGCCCGGGCCGAGCCGGCGGGGTCGTTGTCGACGACGAGCAGGCCGGCCCCGTCACGGGAGGTCGCGGCGAGGAACGCGGGCACGGCGACGCGCAGGTCCTCCGGCCGGCGGTAGGTGAGCATCGCGACGACGGCGGTCATGACCGGCTCCTCCCCCGGGCGGCCGCGAGCGCGGCCTCGTACGCCCGCACGTGCCCCTCGGCCACACGGTCCCAGCGACGCGCGCGCAGGTCCGGCGCCCCCGCCGGCGGGTCGGCGCGGAGGGCGGCGACCTCCTCGCGCAGCGTCTGCGACGTCAGCGGCGGGGTGAACCGGCGCACCCAGGCCGGCCCGACCTCGGCCGCCAGGTCCGCCACCACCTCGCCGTCCGGGACGAGCACGGGCCGCGCGAGCGAGAGCGCTAGCAGCGCGGCACCCGAGTTGTGCATCGCGCGGTACGGCAGCACGACGAGCTCGGCCGCCGTGACCTCCGCGACGAGCTGCTCGTCGTCGACGTGGCGCAGGTCCAGGCGCACGCGCGGGTCGTCGCCGGCCGCCGCCCGGACCGCGTCGGCCACCGCCGGCGTCGCGGCACGCCCCGCGACGACGAGGTCGAGACCGTCCGGCGGCGTCGCGCGGACCGCGGCGACGAGGTCCTCGACCCCCTTGTACGCGCGGACGAGCCCGACCGAGACCAGCCGGCCGGGCACCGGCCGCGCAGCCGGGTACGACGCGAACCACGTCGCGTAGTCCCCGTGGGGCACCGTGCTCGCGCGCGCCGGGTCGGGCACGGGCGTGCGGTCGTTCAACCGGATCCACCAGCCCGTGCGCCGGTCGCACCAGCGCGTCACCGCGGCGGTGGCGCGGTGCGGGCGCTCGTGCGGCTGGACGTTGTGCACGGTGCGCACGAGCACCCGGCCCCCCGTCGACGCGCGCAGCACGACCAGCGCGAACGCGGCCGTCGCCGCCCAGCGCCGCACGCGCGTCCCCCGGTCCACGACGACCTCGGGCCAGTGCACGTGCAGGACGTCGTACCGGCCCGCGAGCGCGCGCGACCAGCGGAACGTCGCGACGTCCGCGTGCGGCGCGAGCGCGTCGCGCAGCTGCACGAGGTAGGGGTTCGTGGTGGTGCGCGGCTCGCGGAACGACTGGAGCACGCGCAGGCGCGCCGTCCTGCCTCTCGCCACGCCACCCTCCCGTTCCACCCCGTCCACCCCGGCCACGGACACGACCGGCCGGTTCACCCGGGGGCCAGGCTCGCGACGCTACCCGCTCCACTAGCCTCGACACAGGCGGTTCGTCCCGATTTCGCCCTCGCTCTCCCGGAGGTGCCCGCATGCCCGACCGCGCTCCCCGCCACGGCGTGGTCGTCGTGAACCACCGCTCGGCGGAGCTGCTGCGCCGGCACCTCGCGGCGACGGTGGCCGGGCTCGAGGACGTCGTCGTCGTGGTCGTCGACAACTCGCCCGGGGCGGACGACCGCGCCCGGGCACGGGACGTCGCCGAGGCCCACGGCTGGACGCTCCTGGCGGCGCCCAACGACGGGTTCGGCGGCGGCGTCAACCGCGGGGTCGCGCACGCGCTCGCACGCGGTGCGCGCGCCGTCCTGGTGCTCAACCCGGACCTGTCACTGACGCCCGAGGACGCCGTGGCGCTGCTGTCCGCGGCCGAGCGGGACCCGGACGCGCTCGTCTCCCCGGTCGTGCACGACGCCGCGGGCCGGGTCTGGTTCGGCGGCGGCACGCTGGACCTGCGCCGCGGGCGCACCCGCTCCGGCGCGGGTGCCGTCGCCGGCGGTCCCGTCGACTGGTTGTCGGGTGCCTGCCTCGCGTCCTCCGCCGCGGCCTGGCGGCGGGTCGGGGGCTTCGACACCGGGTACTTCATGTACTGGGAGGACGTCGACCTGTCGTGGCGGGCGCGGCGGGCGGGTCTGCACCTGACGGTGCGCGAGGACGTGGTCGCGACGCACGACGTCGGGGGGACGCAGGAGCACGCCGGCAGCCGGCGCCGCTCGGACCTCTACTACGAGCAGAACTGCCGCAACCGCCTGCTGTTCGCAGCGCGCCACCTCGACGCCGCGGACCGGTGGCGCTGGGTGCTGTGGTCGCCGTGGTGGGCGCGGCGCGTGCTCCTGCGCGGCGGGCGGCGGCAGCTGCTGCAGAGCCCGCGGCCCCTGCTGTCGGTCGTCCGCGGCACGCTGGGCGGCGTCCGCGCGGCCCTGCGGCCCGCACGGACGGGCACTCCCGCGAACACCGGCACCGCCGC
Organism: Cellulomonas sp. JZ18; assembly: GCF_009720485.1. Lineage (NCBI taxonomy): Bacteria > Bacillati > Actinomycetota > Actinomycetes > Micrococcales > Cellulomonadaceae > Cellulomonas > Cellulomonas sp. JZ18. Next base: position 3,152,665 of record NZ_CP045245.1, read on the forward strand.
AGACACCGGCACCGCCGCGAGCACCGGCGCCCCCGCGAGCACCGGCACCGGGCGCACCGACGCCCCTGCACGCCGCCTCGTCGTCGCGCACCCGTCGACCGAGCTCTACGGCGCCGACCTGCAGATGCTGGAGACGCTGCGCGCGGCACGCGCGGGCGGGTGGGAGGTCGAGCTCGTGCTGCCCGGTGACGGCCCCCTGACCGCACGCGCGGCGGCCCTCGGGGTGCGGGTGACGCAGGCCGACGTGCCCGTGCTGCGCAAGGCGCTGCTCCACCCGGCCCGGCTGCTGCCGCTCGCGGCCGCGGCCGCAGGCTGCGTCGTGCGCACGGTCCGCACGCTGCGCCGCACCCGTCCGGACCTGGTGTACGTGAGCACGTTGACGATCCCGTGGTGGGTGCTGGCCGCGCGGCTCGCCCGCGTCCCGGTGCTGTGCCACGTGCACGAGGCGGAGGAGGACCAGCCGCGCGTCGTGACGGCGGCCCTGACGGCGCCGCTGCTCCTGGCCGACCGCGTCGTGACGAACTCGGCCGCCGCACGGCGCAGCGTGGGTCTCGTCTTCCGGTCCCTGGCCGAGCGCGCCGTGGTGGTGCACAACGGCGTGCCGGGGCCGGCCGAGGCACCCGCGGCCGCGCCGGCACCCGCGGACGGGCCGCTGCGGCTCGTGCTCGTCGGGCGCCTGTCACCGCGCAAGGGGACCGACGTCGCCCTCGACGCGGTCGCGCGGGTCGTCGAGCGCGGGCACGACGTGCACCTGCGCGTCGCGGGCAGCACCTTCACCGGCTACGAGTGGTTCGAGGCCGAGCTGCGCGCGCGGCTCGAGGACCCGCGCCTGGCCGGACGCGTCGAGCTGCTCGGGTTCGTGCACCCGACGTGGCCGCTGCTCGCCGACGCCGACGTCGTGCTGGTGCCCTCCCGCGTGGAGCCGTTCGGCAACACCGCCGTGGAGGCGATGCTCGCCGGCCGTGCGGTCGTCGCGTCCGGCGTGCAGGGGCTCGCGGAGATCCTCCGGGACGGCAGCACGGGGCTCCTCGTGCCGCCGGGCGACGCGTCGGCGCTGGCCGACGCGATCACCCGGCTGGCCGAGGACCCCGCGCTGCGTGCCCGGCTGGCCGCCGCCGCACGGGCGGACGCGCTCGCGCGCTTCTCCCCGAGCGGTACGCGGCCGACGTGCGCGCCCAGCTCGACCGGGTGGCCGAGCCGGCGCTCAGCTCCCGCGCTGCGTGACCGTCGTGGCGGCGCCGTCCGCCCAGCGGTTGCCGCGCATCTGCAGCAGCGGGATGGTCCCCGCGTCCGCGATGATCGCGCAGCCCTTGTGGACCTGGTCGCGCTCGAACGTGTTGTCGGCCAGCACCGTGCCCGACAGCGGGCCGTGCGACTTCTCGGCGAGGTTGACCGAGCAGCCGCCGCCGCCGATGCGGTTGCCGCGCAGCTCGAGCCCGCGCACGGCCCCGCGGTCCTGCGTCACCATGACGGCCGCGTTGCGGGTGTCCTCCAGGACGTTGCGCAGCAGGCGGATGTTCGAGCCCGCGGCGATCTGCACGTTGTCGTCGTGCGTGGGACCGCCGCCGAAGTTCGGGTCGTTCTCCCAGTGCAGGTTGCCGTGCAGCCAGGAGTCCTGGACCAGCACGTCGCCTCCCGTGACCATGAGCTGGTCGGTGACCGAGTGCACCTCGACGCGCGTCATCGTGAAGCTCTGCCCGATCACGCCGCGGACGTTCGGGGAGCGGTGCTTGGAGTAGAGCTCGGAGTCCTCGATCGTGACGTTGCGGGCCCCCTCGAGGACCATGACGAGCCCGACGCTCGTGTCCGACGGACGGCCGCTGATCACGGAGCGACGGATCGTCACGTTCGGCGCCTCGACGCGGACGATGCCGCGGATGTCCATGGAGTCGACGACCGTGCCGGCCTTCGTGATGCGCATGTCGCCCTCGTGCACGGTCAGGCGCGTGCCCGCGGGCACGCCCGTGGTGTCCGGACCGGGCGTGCCGGCCGGCGGGCGCGACGCGGGTGCCGACGGCGCCGGCGCGGGCGTCGCGGTGCGCGTCGGGCTCGGGGCCGGCGCAGGCGCGCGCGTGGGGGTCGGGGCCGGCGCGGGCGCGCGCGTGGCCGTCGGGGCCGGCGCGGGCGCGCGCGTGGCCGTCGGGGCCGGCGTGGACGTCCGGGACGGCGTCGGCGCGGCGGTGGGCTTGCCGGTGCTCGTCGGACGCGGCGTCGCGCCGTCGACGGTGTAGCCGACGACGCGGACCGTGAGGCTCACGCTCGCCGCCGAGCTGTGCAGCGCGACCTCCCGGTCCGCCCCGCGCAGGTCGACGGTCACGTGCGTGTTCTTCGCGCGGCGCGTCGGCGTGGTCATCGCCGGGTCGGCCAGGCAGGCGCGGGTGGCACGGTCGCCGGGGCACGCCGAGACCTTGGTGGGGCGCCACGCGAGCTGACCGGTGACCGAGAGCTTGACGCTCGTCGCGGCGGCCGGGACCGGCAGCCGCAGCACGTGCGTGCCGCCCGGGCCCACGACGTGACGGGTCAGCACGCGCCGGTCGAGCTCGACGAACGTGCCCGCGGCGTGCGCGGGCGCCTCGCGGAACGGGACCGGCCCGGCGGCCAGACCCGTCGCCAGGAGCGCGGTGAGGGCTGCCCCGCCGAGGAGCCGGAGGCGCCGTCGCCTGCGGGCGTGGTGTCGCCGGTCAGCTCGCGTTGCCGTCATGTCTCGGTACTCCCCCGTCGGTGGCGGGACCGTTGGTCCCGGATACGGGAGGCGACACTAGGACAGCGGACCAATCGGGTGAACCGGGGCGAACGTCACCCACACGTGTCAGTCGTGGACGCCTTCCGAGGCCGCTGCGACGGCCGGTCCGCTCACCAGGAACGTCACCCGTTCGTGACGCAACCGTGGCGGTACTGTGATCTTCGTCACACGTCTGCGTTCCTGGACAGCGTGCGCATCTCGCCGTACCACTTGACCGCCGCGGCCGCCGTGAACAGCGCCGTGCACGCGACGAGCACGGCGTAGACGACGAGGAACGCGTCCGGGACCGCCAGGAGCAGGAACGACAGGCACAGCACGCCGTAGTCCGTGGGCACCACGAGCAGGGAGCGCAGCCACGGCGCACGCCCGCCCTGCGCCGCCGTGCTGCGCACGCCGTGGGCCCGTCTCAGCTGCTCGGTGAGGATCATCGCGAAGAAGAGGACCGAGCCGGCCACGACGTGCAGGAGCGGCACCGCCGACCACGCCGGGTCCGCCCAGCCGTGCAGGTGCATCCCGACCAGCAGCGCGACCGGGAGCGTCACGATCTTGACCGCGTCGACCACGTGGTCCAGCCACTCGCCCGCGCTGCTGCCCGTCCCCGTCAGCCGCGCCAGCTGACCGTCCGCCGAGTCGAGCGCGTAGCCGAGCACCAGGCACGCCGTCACGGCCAGGGCCTGCACGACCCCCGGCTGCAGCACGGCGAGCAGCGCGACGCCCGTGAACGTGGCGAGCGCGCTCAGGCCCGTGACCTGGTCCGGCGTCAGGCGCGCGCCGTACGCCCACGCCGCGAGGTGGCGGCCCAGGCGCCGGTTCACGAAGCGCGAGTACGCGGGCGCGCTGCGGGCGGCCTGCTTCTGCGCTGCCTGCAGCCGCCCCAGCGTCACGCGGTACGGCTCACGGCCCACCGGTCTGCTCGTCGCCGTCCCGGTCATCGTCGCTCTCCCGTCGTCACGCCCGGCCGCTGCACGGCCGGCACGCGCCGCGCCCGGCGCTGCGGGCCGGGCACGCGGCCCGCACGCAGGTCCCGCGCGAGCGTCTCGTACCCCGCGGCCACGTCGTCCCAGTCGTACGCGCGGGCCCGTTCCCGCAGCGCCCGCCCCGCGCGTGCGCCGCGACGGGCGAGCGCTCCGCGTCCTCCACCGCGCGGGCCACCCCGCCGGCGTCGGCGACGTGCACGCCGTCGTCCCCGAGCACGTCCCGGTTGAACGAGACGTCCCACGCGACCGTGGCCGTGCCGGCACCGATCGCGCGCAGCAACGAGGGGTTCGTGCCGCCGACCGAGTGCCCGTGCAGGTACGTGCGGGCGTGCGCGTAGAGCTGGTCCAGCAGCGGCGCGTCCCACACCCCGCCCACGAGCCGCACCCGGGGGTCGTCGCCCGCGGCGGCGCGCACCCGGGCGGTGTACGCGTCGGCGTACGGGGCGGACCCGACGACCACGAGCGGCAGCCGCGCGGCGCTGGCCACGTAGCCCGCGACGAGCACGTCGACGTGGTTCTCGGGCTCGAACCGCGCGACGACCAGGTGGTAGCCGTCCGGCTCGAGGCCGAGCTCGGGGAGCCGGTCGGCGCCGATGTCGCCCAGCACGGGCGCGCCGTACGTCAGCAGGGTCGTCGGCACCCCGAACTCCTCGGCGTAGTACGCCGCGATGCCCGGGGCGTCCGCGATGAGCGCGTCCGACCAGCGGACGGCCAGCTCCTCGGCCCGGCGGTAGTAGCGCTGCCCCGTGGGCCCCCACTTCGCGCGCTGCCACTCCAGGCCGTCGACGTGCGTGGCGACCGGGACGCGCGCCGCGCGCAGCACCGGCAGCAGCGGGGCGTTCGCGGCGTTGAAGACGAACGCGGCGTCGGGGCGCCGGGCCGCGACCAGGTGCCCGACCGACAGCGCGGTGTGGCTGAGCGTCTCCAGGGACCGCCGCCGCACGGCGGGGACGACCACGCGGCGCATGCCCAGGTGCTCCCGCACGCCCGCGTCCGCCTCGTGGGCACGGCTGTACACGACCACGTCGTGCCCGCGGCGCGCGAGGCGGCGCCCGACCTCCTCGACCGCCGTCTCGAAGCCGCCGTAGCGCGCGGGCACGCCACGGGTGCCGACCATCGCGATGCGCAGCGCACCGCCGTCCCGGCCGCCGGCCGGCACGCCCGCGTCAGTAGGCACCGGCGCCCCGCAGCACGGCCCGTCCGGTCTTCCACAGGATCATGAGGTCCATCGCCACGGACCAGTTGTCGGCGTAGCGCAGGTCGAGGCGCACGGACTCGTCCCAGTCGAGGTCGGACCGACCGCTGACCTGCCACAGCCCCGTGACGCCGGGCTTGACGGCCAGGCGCCGGTGCACCTGGTCCTCGTACGCGTCCACCTCGCGCGCGAGCGGGGGCCGCGGCCCGACGAGCGACATGTCGCCCCGTACGACGTTCCAGAGCTGGGGCAGCTCGTCGACCGAGAACCGGCGCAGCACGCGCCCGACCGGGGTGACCCGCGGGTCCTCGCGCATCTTGAACAGCACACCGGCTCCCTCGTCCGCGGTGCGCAGCGCGGCCAGCTGCTCCTCGGCGTCGGTACGCATCGTGCGCAGCTTCCACATGGTGAAGGGGCGGCCGTCGATGCCGATGCGGGTCTGGCGGAAGAACGCCGGCCCCGGCGACGTCAGCGCCACGGCCGCCGCCGCGACGAGGACCACGGGGAGCACCACGACGCCCAGCAGGGCGGCGAGCGTGACGTCGAGGACGCTCTTCGCGACCAGGCGTCCCCGCGGGGGTCCACCTCGACCTCGAGCAGGGACAGCCCCGCCGTGGGCCGCACGGACAGCCGCGGGCCCGCGACCTCGACGATCCCGGGCGCGACGACGAGGTCGGCCCCCGCCCGGCCGAGGGCCCAGGACAGCCGCCGCAGCGCCTCGCCGCTCAGGACGTTGCCGGTGACGATGACGACCTCGCCCGCCAGGTCGGCGACCACCTGCACCACGTCGGCGACGGCGCCGACGACCGGCACCCCGGCCACGAGCTCCGCCTCGTCGACGGCCGGCAGGCACACGCCGTCCACGCGGAAGCCGTGGTGCGGGGTCGCCGCGAGGTCCGCCACGACGCGGCGCACCGACGCCTGGTCCCCGAGGACGACCGTGCTGCGCATGCCCACCCCGCGCACCCGGCGCTCGTGCAGGCGGCGGCGCAGCGCGTACCGGGCGCAGCACGCGGCGAGCGCCAGGGTGGGCAGGCCGGCGAGGACGGCGAGGCGCGGGACGTCGACGCCGAACGCGAACGCGACGGCCATCGACAGCACCGCCCCCAGGCCCGCGGCGCGCAGCACCGCCTGGAACTCCCCGGGCCCGTCGCCGAGCACGCTGCGGCGGTAGCCGCCGCACGCAGCCACGAGGGCGACGAACGCGGAGGCGGCCAGGCCCGCGACCGCAGCGCGGGAGACCGCGTCGCCGCGGCCGGACAGCACGACGGCCGCCGTGACGAGCGCGGCTCCGGCGTCGAGCGCCGCCGCCGTCAGCGCGTGCCGCAGTCCCACGGCACGCCAGGCGCGTTCCCGGGACGCCTCGTCCGTGTTGAACGGGGTGCTCCGCCGCTCGAAGGGCTCACGCGAGGCCCACGAGCGACGCGGACCGAGCGCCGGCGCGCGGCGTTCCGCCCCGTCCTCGGACGACACCTCGCCGCGGTCTGCCGTCAGCGTCACAGGTCCTCCCCCCGGCGGATCGATACGTGACACGCCTCGGCACCTCCCGGAAGGGGTGCGCGTCGTCGGCGTCCCCCGAAGGGTAGGAGCGGCCGTGCGCCCGCTTCATCATGTTCCGTCCGATTTCACCCGGCATCTGGTGTTCTCACCCTGTTCACCCGGTGGTCGCACACGGCGCGCACCGCCCCGCGGGCCGCTGCGCCACGGCGTGAGAGGCGGGTCGCAGGCGCGCCGGCAGGACGCGCGCACCGGTACCCCGGTGCGCCCAGGGCGACCTCGGCAGCGCGCCGAGAGCGACGTCGGGCACGACGGGAGCGACGTCGGGCGCGACGGGAGCGACGTCGGCAGTGGCGTCGAGAGCGGCGCGGAGATCAGCTCCGGCCTGCGGGCACCACCGGTCCGGCCCTGCGGGACGACGTCGTCCGACCGCGCCGGACCGACCGCCGTGCACGGCGGCGCGGATGACGCCGCAGGTCAGCGAGACAATGCCCGTTTCACCCCTTTGTCACGACGGGTGAGGGAGTGGGTGAATACTGGTGATACGTATCACCGATATGACCGGTTCATGCCCCACGTTGTCCCGGTTTGGCCTAGTCTCCGGCGGCCCGATCCGGCTTATAGCGTGCAAATCGGGCACTGATCGCCCTCTTCACGAACGAGTGAACGCTTCCTAGCATGGTGTCAGCGCCGCAGCCGGGTCCGGCTGCCCAGGGCACTCCTCGAGAAATGCAGAGCGGCATTCGCCTGCATTTTGTGACCCTGCCCACATCCTCCACACGCCTCGGAGCCACTTCCCCATGCACTCGTTCTTCCGCAGCACGCGCGGACCCGTCCGGGCCGTCGCTGCCGCCGCGGTGACGGCCGGTGTGGTCGTCGTCCTGTCCCCCACCGCCGCCACCGCCGTCCCCCGGCAGGAGTGGCCCGTCCTCGCCGCCGACGCCTTCTCCCGCACCACGCCCGGTGCGTGGGGTTCCGCGGACGCGGGCGGCGCCTGGACCCACAACGGTCCCGCCAGCAGCTACACCGTCGCCGGTGGGGTCGGCTCGCTCGTCGTCCCCCGCGCGGGCTCGACGATCCAGTCGACGCTGGCCACGGTGGCGTCCACCGACACCGACGTCTCCCTGACCGTCGCCGCCGACAAGGCGATGACCGGCTCCGGCGCCCACATCGGGGTCACCGCCCGCCGCGTCGGGTCGCAGGAGTACGGCGCCAAGCTCCGTCTCCTCGCGGACGGCACGGCGACGATCGCGCTCGTCGACGCCGGCACCGTGCTGCCGGGCGTCGCGCTGCCGGGCACCGTCGCGCCGGGCGAGCGGATCGCCGTGCGCGTGCAGGCCTCGGGCACCTCCCCGACCACGCTGCGCGCCAAGGCCTGGCGCGCCGGCCAGGCCGAGCCGGCCGACTGGACCGTCTCCGCGACCAGCACCACCGCCGCGCTGCAGGCACCCGGCGCCGTCGGCGTCGGGGCCTACCTCGCGGGCAACGTCACGAACGCCCCCGTCGCGTTCGGGTTCGACGACCTGCGCGTCACCACCGCGAACCCCGTCGTCGTGCCGAACACGGCGCCGGTCGCCGCGATCGACGCCGCGACCGCCCGCAAGAGCCTCGTCGCGCGCGTCGACGGCTCCCGCTCGAGCGACGCCGACGGCGCCGTGAGCGCGTGGGCGTGGGACTTCGGCGACGGCGCCACGGCGAGCGGCCGCTCGGCCGAGCACGCCTACGCGACCCCCGGCACCTACACCGTGACGCTCACGGTGACGGACGACGAGGGCGCGACGGCCACGACGACGCGCCCCGTCACCGTGACGGCGCCGAACGTCGCGCCGACCGCCGCGTTCGCGGCGCCCGTGGTCGACGGCCTCACCGCGTCGGTCGACGCGGGCGCCTCGGCCGACGCCGACGGCACGGTCGCCGCCTACGCGTGGGACTTCGGCGACGGCACCACCGCCACGGGCGCCACCGCGCGCCACACCTGGAAGACCGGCGGCAGCTACCCCGTCCGGCTCACGGTGACCGACGACGACGGCGCCACCGCCACCGCGTCGCGCACCGTCACGGTGGCCGCCCCGGCACCGGCGCCCACCGCCACCACGGGCGCGTCGGCGACGACGATCGTGCGCGACACCTTCGCGACCGCGCGCACGAGCGGCTGGGGCACGGCGCAGACCGGTGGCACCTGGACGCACGCCGGCACGGCCTCGGACTACAAGGTCGCCTCCGGCGCGGCCACGCAGACCATCACGAAGGCGGGCTCCTCCCGCACCTCGTCGCTCACCTCCGTCTCGTCGAAGGCGATCGACCTGGCGGTCACGACGAGCGTGGACAAGGCGCAGACCGGGACCGGCACGTACGTGTCGGTGATCGGGCGCCAGGTCGGCACGGCCGCCTACTCCGCGCGCCTGCGCTACCTCGAGGACGGCACCGTCCAGCTCGCCGCCATGCGCGGCTCCACCGCGCTGAGCACCGCGGACCTGGGTGCGGTGTCGCCCGGGACGCAGCTGCGGGTCCGCCTGCAGGTGACCGGCACGTCGCCGACCACGGTCCAGGCCCGCGCCTGGCGCACGGGCACGACCGAGCCCACGACGTGGCAGGTCACGGCGAAGGACTCCGACGCCGCGCTGCAGAAGGCCGGTTCGGTCGCCCTGAGCTCCTACCTGTCCGGCAGCGTGACCAACGCCCCGATGACCGTCTCCTACCGCGACCTGGTCGCCACCACGCCGGGCAGCACGACGCCCGCGCCGGCACCCGCCCCCGCCCCCGCCCCCGACAAGACGGTCGCCACGGGACGGCCGAACGCCGACAACACCGGCGTCCCGGCGGGCACGACGTTCAGCAAGGTGCACGAGGGCAACCTCGTCATCACCCAGCCCGGCACCGTCATCGACGGGTGGGACATCCGCGGCTACGTCACGGTCAAGGCGAGCAACGTCGTCATCCGCAACTCCTACATCCGCGGCACGGCGACCCCGCAGGCGGCCGACCTGGTGCGCGTGCAGGGTGACGCCTACTCCCTGACGATCGAGGACTCCACGCTGATCCCGCAGACGATGTCCGCGAACCAGGACGGCGTGAAGGGCTGGAACTTCACCCTGCGGCGCGTCGAGATCGCGAAGGTCATCGACCCGGTCCACATCCACGGCAGCAACGTGCTCGTCGAGCGGTCGTGGCTGCACGACAACGCGCACTACGAGAAGGACCCGAACTGGAACGGGACGCCGAGCCACGACGACTCGATCCAGCTCCAGAAGGGCAGCAACATCACGATCCGTGACAACACGATCGAGGGCTCGCACAACGCGGCGCTCATGCTGACCCAGGACGCGGGCGCGGTGTCGAAGGTCGCGGTCACGGGCAACTTCATCGACGGCGGCGCGTGCACGATCAACATCAAGAACGCGTCGATCGGCGCCCCCACGGGCGTGACGATCGCCGGCAACACGTTCGGCCGCAACACGCAGTACAAGAACTGCTCGGTGCGCGTCCCGACGAGCTACGCGCTCGACATGCGCGACAACGTCTACCCCGACGGGGTGGCCGTGAAGCGCACGAACATCTGAGCACCGCTCCACCCACGCGCCGCGGGGCGTCGGACCACCCGGTCCGGCGCCCCGCGGCGTCCGTTGCGCCCGATATGCTCCGCCTGCCGCCGAGGGGGAGGAGCACCGCGTGGCGCTGACCTGGGTGACGCCCGTCTTCGAGGCGGAGGTCCCGCTGCTGCACCTGCAGGCGCGCTCGCTCGCCCGGCACGTGCCGGCGCACGACGTCGCGGACGTGGTGGTGCTGGACAACACGGCGCGCGGGCTGCGGCAACGGGACCGCGCCGCGCTGCTCGACGCCTACGGCGCGCACGCCGCCCGCGTCCGGCTGCTGCGTCCCACCGACGTGTGCCCGGTGCCGCGCGCCTCGGGCTGGCGACGGCAGCAGGCGCTGAAGCTGGCGGTCGCGCGGTCGGTGGCGACGGCGCACTACGTGGTCCTCGACGCGAAGAACCACCTGGTGGCACCGCCCGCCGCGACGGCGTTCGTGACCGCCGACGGACGCGCACGCGTGCGCGGCTACGGCTACCGCGACCACCCCCTGCGTCCGGCGTTCACCCACGTGCTGACGCACCTCGGGCTCGACCCCGACGCGCACGTCGACCGGTTCGCGGCGACGGTCACGCCGTTCGTGCTCGACACCGCGGTCGTGCGTGCGCTCCTGCACGAGGTCGAGCAGGAGAGCGGCCGCCCGTTCGCCCACGCCTTCGTCGCGGCGGACCTCACGGAGTTCTTCCTCTACGCGGGGTGGGTCGCCCGGCGCGACGGGACGCTCGCCCGCGTCATGGAGCTCACCGACGAGCCGAGCGCGACGGTCTGGCCGCGCGCCGCCACCGCGGACGGCGTGCGGGCCACCCTGGCGACCGTGGCGTCCCACGACCTGCCGGTGCTCGGGGTGCACCGCAACGCCGTGCCCCGCCTCGACCCGGCGGCGCGGCGCGCGCTCGCGACGTTCTGGGCCGAGCGGGACCTCGTGGACAGCGCCGCGGACGGTGTCGCGCTGCTCGAGCGCATGGCGCGCCGGCACGCCGTCGAGCGCCGGCGTCAGCAGGTGCGGGACGTGGTGCCGCGTGCGCTCGCGCTCGCCCGCCGCGCCCGCACGGCGCGGCGCGGCGCCGCCGCCTGACGACGCGGCGGCACCGCCCCGCCGGCGCGGGAGGTCAGGCCTTCGTGTGGAACCGCTGCTGCGCGGCCTCGAGGCCCTCCAGCACGACGGCCTCGACCGCGTCGGCCGCACGGTCGACGAGCCAGGGCAGGTCCTTGCGCTCCGTCGCGCTGAAGTCGCGCAGCACGAAGTCCGCGGGGTCCATGCGCCCCGGCGGACGTCCGACACCGACGCGCACGCGGACGTAGTCCTTCGTGCCGAGCGCCTTCGTGGTGTCGCGCAGCCCGTTGTGGCCGCCCTCGCCGCCGCCCTTCTTCAGGCGCACGTCGGCGAAGGGGATGTCGAGCTCGTCGTGCACGAGCACGACGCGCTCCGGCGGCACGCCGAGGTACTTCGCGAGGCCCGCGACGGGCCCCCCGACTCGTTCATGTAGGTGGTCGGCTTGGCGAGCAGCACGCGCGGCCCGGGCACCCCGCCCGGTCCGGTCCCGAGGCGCACCTCGGCGGTCGTCGCCTGCGGCCGCCGGCCGAGCGAGCCGACGCGGCCGCCGAACGAGGTCCGGGCGCGCGCCGCCAGCTCGTCGAGCACCATCTGCCCGACGTTGTGCCGGTTGCCGGCGTACCGGTCACCGGGGTTGCCGAGGCCGACGACGAGCCAGGGTCCGTCGGTCATGGGGGTGTCCTCCGTGGGGTCGTGCAGGGACGCGGACGCGCCGACGCCCGGCACCGTCGGACGGTACCGGGCGTCGGGCGGACGGTGCGGGGTCTCAGCCCTCGGAGGCCGACGCGGCCGACTGCTCCGCGGCGGCGGCGTCCGCGGCCAGGTCGTCCGCCGTGGCCTGCGGCTCGGAGATCGCGACGACGACCTGCTCGGCGTCGCTCATCAGCGTGGAGCCCTCGGGCAGGACGACCTGCCCGGCCGTGACGGACGAGCCGGCGGCGAGACCGTCGATCGTGACCTCGACGGACGACGGCAGCTTCGTGGCGTCGGCCTCGAGCGACAGCGTCTGGGTCTCCACGACGTGGATGGTGCCCGGGGCGGACTCGCCGGTCACCACGACCGGGACGTCGACCGAGACCATCTCGCCGCGGCGGACGACCAGCAGGTCGACGTGCTCGATGACCTGGCGGACGACGTCGCGCTGGACGTCCTTGACGATCGCGAGCGTCGTCTCGCCGTCGAGGTCGATCTCGAACAGCGCGTTCGTGTGCTTGAGCGCCAGCATCGTGTCGTGGCCCGGGAGGGCGACGTGCACGGGCTGCGTGCCGTGGCCGTAGAGGACGGCGGGGATCTGGTGGGCGCGGCGCAGGCGGCGGGCGGCGCCCTTGCCGAACTCCGTGCGGGCGGTGGCGGCGAGCTTGACGTCGGACACTGCAACTCCTCGTGCGTGGACGTGGCGCACCACGCCGGGGAGGGCGGGCGCGCGATGTGTACGGGCGGACGGACTGGGGGCCGGCGGAGCCGGCCGGATCGGGCACGGGGCCCGGTGGCCTCGACGCGGGACGCAGGACGGGCACGCGGAGGCGGGTCCACCCAGTCGATCACGGAGCCGGGGGCCGTTGCGGGAGTGGTGCTTCCGCCGACCGTCCGTCGTCCCTCGCCGAGGCAACCTGAGGAGTCTACCCGGCCCGACCGGGTGCGCAGGACACGGGCCGGGCCGGACGCGCGACGCCCCGGCACCCGCGGTCCGAGGACCGGTGGTGCCGGGGCGTCGTGGGGCCCGCGTCGGGGACGGCGGTCAGGCGTTGCCGTCGAACAGGGAGGTCACGGAGCCGTCGTCGAAGACCTCGCGGATGGCGCGCGCCAGCAGCGGCGCGATCGACAGCACCGTGAGCTGCGGGAAGCGGCGCTCCTCCGCGACGGGCAGCGTGTCCGTGATGATCACCTCGCGCGCGCCGCACGACTGCAGCCGCTCGATCGCGGGGTCCGAGAGCACGCCGTGGGTCGCCGCCACGATGACGTCCTTCGCGCCCGCCTCGAGCACGACCCGGACCGCGCCGGCGATGGTGCCCGCCGTGTCGATGAGGTCGTCGACGATGACGCAGGAGCGCCCCTCGACGTCGCCCACGACGCGGTTCGCGACCGCCTTGTTGGGGCTGTGGATGTCCCGCGTCTTGTGCACGAACGCCAGCGGGCCGCCCCCGAGCTTCGCCGCCCACTGCTCGGCGACGCGGATGCGGCCGGCGTCCGGCGAGACGACGGTGACGTTCGACGTGTCGACGCGGGTGCGCACGTACTCGACGAGGATCGGCTGCGCCCACAGGTGGTCGACCGGCCCGTCGAAGAAGCCCTGGGTCTGCGCGGCGTGCAGGTCGACGCTCATGATCCGGTCGGCGCCGGCCGTCAGGAACAGGTCCGCCATGAGGCGGGCCGAGATCGGCTCGCGGCCGCGGTGCTTCTTGTCCTGCCGGGCGTAGCCGTAGAACGGCGCGATCACGGTGATCGTCTTCGCCGAGGCGCGCTTCATCGCGTCGACCATGAGCAGCTGCTCCATGATCCACTGGTTGATCGGCGCGCAGTGCGACTGCAGGACGAACGCGTCCGCACCGCGGACGGACTCCCCGAACCGGACGTAGATCTCGCCGTTGGCGAAGTCGTAGGCCGTGGTCGGCAGGAGCTCGACGCCGAGGTGCTCGGCGACGTCCTGCGCGAGCTCGGGGTGCGCGCGCCCGGACGCGAGGACCAGGCGCTTCTCGCCGTCCGTGGTGGTGATCCCGGTCATCGCGTCGTTCCCTCGTCCGTCGTCGTGCTGCCCGTCGCAGCGTCGTCCGCGAGCCGGGCGGGCTGCCCCGGCAGGTCCGGCGGCGGCGTGACGGGCGTACCCGCCGCGGCCGCGCGCTCGCGCTCGGCGCGCGCCTGCGGGGACAGCGCCCCGACGTCCAGCGTCCCGCGTGCCCGGGCGGCGGCCTCCGCCGCCGGGGTCCCGGCACGCGAGCGCTGCACCCAGCCCTCGATGTTGCGCTGCGAGCCGGCGCTGACGGCGAGCGCGCCCGGCGGCACGTCGCGCCGGACCACGGTCCCGGCGCCCGTGTAGGCGCCGTCGCCCACGACCACCGGCGCGACGAACATGTTGTCCGAGCCCGTCCGGGCGTAGGAGCCGATCACCGTGCGGTGCTTGTTCACGCCGTCGTAGTTGACGGTCACGGACGCGGCCCCGATGTTCGAGTGCTCGCCGATCGTCGCGTCGCCCACGTAGGACAGGTGCGGGATCTTCGACCCCGTGCCGATCTGCGCGTTCTTCGTCTCGACGAAGGTGCCGATCTTGCCGCCGGCACCGAGCTCCGTGCCCGGCCGCAGGTAGGCGAACGGACCGACCGTCGCCCCCTCGCCGATGACCGCGTGCGAGCCGTGCGTGCGCACGACGGTCGCGCCCGGGCCCACCTCGACGTCGGTGAGCGTGGTGTCGGGGCCGACCGTGGCGCCCTCGGCGACGCGCGTCGCGCCGTGCAGCTGCGTGTTGGGCAGCAGGGTCACGTCGCGCTCGAGCTCGACGTCGACGTCGACCCACGTGGTGCTGGGGTCCACGACCGTCACGCCCGCGCGCATCCAGTCCTCGAGCAGGCGGCGGTTCAGCTCGGCGCGCAGCACCGCGAGCTGCACGCGGTCGTTGACGCCCTCGACGCTCATCGCGTCGTCCGTGCGCAGTGCGCGCACGTGGCCGCCGTCGGCCCGCGCGATCGCGAGCACGTCCGTCAGGTAGACCTCGCCCTGCGCGTTGTCGCGGCCCAGGCGCGCGAGCGCGGCCCGCAGCACGGCGGCGTCGAACACGTACACCGAGGTGTTGATCTCGGTGATCGCGCGCTGCTCGTCGTCGGCGTCCTTCTCCTCGACGATGCCGAGCACGTCGCCCGTGCCCGGCTCGCGCAGGATGCGGCCGTAGCCCGTGGGCTCGGCGACCTCGGTGGTCAGCACCGTGACGGCGTTGCCGTCGGCGGCGTGCGCCGCGAGCAGCTCGCCGAGCGTGCCGGCGTCCAGCAGCGGCACGTCGCCCGCGACGACGACGACGGCGCCGTCGAGCACCGAGTCGGCGGCGGACCCGCCGTCCGCGTCCGCGGCCTCCCCCGCGACCTGCGCGACGGCCGCCTGCGCGGCGGCGTCGAGCGCCGTCATCGCGACCTGGACCGCGCGGCCGGTGCCCGGCACGTCGTCCTGGTCCACGAGCAGCGCCCCGGGGTCGACCTCGAGCACGTGCGCGGCGACGCGCTCGCGCTCGTGCCGGACGACCACGGCGACCCGCTCGGGCTCGAGGGCCCGCGCCGTGGCGAGCGCGTGGCCCACCATGGAGCGGCCGGCGAGCGTGTGCAGGACCTTCGGTGTTGCCGAGCGCATCCGTGTGCCCTCACCCGCTGCGAGGACGATGACGGCTGCGGGGCGGGGGACGTCCACCAGTGGGTGCTCCTCGCGTCGTGCCCGGGAACGGGCCGGGTCGTCGTGCGTCACTGGGACTCTACCGCCGCGCGCGGGGCGCTCCGGCGGCTGCCGCGCAGGACGCCGCCGGGCCCGTGGGGCGACCGCGTGGGCGCGGTCGCCGCCCCCGAGGAGCCCGCACGCTGCACCGACGCGGCTGACGACGGCAGGATCACTGCGCCCGTTGGCACGTCTGCCACTCCCCGGCGGACGGTCCCCCGCACGAGCCTGTGGCCATGCTCACGCTGCTCGCCCTCGCCGTCGTCGCGGCGGTCGCCGCCGCCGCGGTCCTGGTCCTGGCGTCGGCCGCCGGTGGGCCGCCCGCCGGGCACCGGCGGCACGAGCCGTCGTGCCGCGGAGCGGAGGTCTGCGGCTGCCGCACCGACGCCTGACGGGCGGGTCGTGCGGGCGGGTCGTGTGGGCGCGCGGCGGGCGGGACGGACCGACGGGACCCGGCGGACGAGGTGGCGTCAGGACGGGTCGGGTCCGGGCAGGTCGTCGTGGTCACCGCGCGTCCACGCGGCGTGCCGCTCGCGACGGCCGTCCGGGCTCCGCCCCCAGGATTCGAACCTGGACCGCGAGGCTCCAAAGGCCTGCGTGCTGCCGTTACACCAGGGCGGACCGGCCGCCCAGTCTGCCAGTGCCGCACGGCACAATGGGCGCCATGGCCTCGGAGAGCAAGCGCAGCCCCCGCTCGCGGATGACGGGGGTGCAGCGCCGGGCCCAGCTGCTGGACGTCTCGCGCAAGCTCTTCGCCGAGAAGGGCTTCGACAACACGAGCGTCGAGGAGATCGCGGCTCGCGCCGAGGTGTCCAAGCCGGTGGTGTACGAGCACTTCGGCGGCAAGGAGGGCGTCTACGCCGTCGTCGTGGACCGGGAGATCCAGGCCCTGACGGGGGCGCTCACCGGCGCTCTGGAGGGCGGCGGGCACCCCAAGGTGCTGGTCGAGCGCACCGCGCTCGCGCTGCTGTCGTACATCGAGACGTCCGAGGACGGCTTCCGCATCCTCGTGCGCGACTCCCCCGTCGCGCAGGCCACGGGCACGTTCTCCAGCCTCATCGGCGACGTCGCGACGCAGGTGGAGCACCTGCTCGCCGACCAGTTCACCAAGCAGGGCCTCGACCGGCGGACCGCCCCGATCTACGCGCAGATGCTCGTCGGGATGGTGGCCCTGACCGGGCAGTGGTGGCTCGACGCGCGCAGCCCCAAGAAGGCCGACGTCGCGGCGCACCTGGTGAACCTCGCCTGGAACGGCCTGTCCGGCCTCGAGCGGCGGCCGTCGCTCACGAAGCCCACCGACGTGCGCGCCGCCGCGCGACCGTAGGTCGGCCCCCGCGCCCCGGCACGGGCACGCCGCCGCGGCGACTACCCTTCGTCCATGGCCGAGACCGACCTTGGCCGCGCGCCCCAGGACGAGGTCGACCGCATCGTGCTCGCGTGGGAGCGGGAGCGGCCCGACCTCGACGTGCGACCCCTCACGGTGCTCTCGCGCGTCAGCCGCCTCGCGCGCCACCTCGACCTCGCCCGCCGCGGCGCGTTCGCCCGGCACGGGCTCGAGACGTGGGAGTTCGACGTGCTCGCGGCCCTGCGCCGCGCAGGCGCGCCCTACCGCCTGTCCCCCGGCGCGCTGCTCACGCAGACGCTCGTGACGAGCGGGACGATGACCAACCGCATCGACCGGCTCGCCGAGCAGGGCCTGGTCGAGCGCCAGCCGTCGCCCGACGACCGGCGCGGGGTGCTGGTGCAGCTCACGCCCGCAGGCCTGCGGCGCGTGGACGAGGCCTTCGCCGACCTGCTCGACGTGGAGCGCGACCTGATCGGCGACCTGCCCGAGGCCGACCGGGACCGGCTGGCGGACCTGCTGCGGGACGTGCTCACGCTCTTCGACCGCTCGTGACCTCCCGGGCGCGGCACGCCGCCGGCGGGCGGTGCTCGCCGCGCTGCTGCTCGTCGCGCTGAACATGCGCGGACCCATCACGGCGCTCGCGCCGGTCGTCGACCTCGTGAGCGGCGACCTCGCGCTGACCCCGGCCGCCGCGGGGCTGCTCACGGGCGTGCCCGTGCTGTGCTTCGCGGCCGTGACCCCGCTCGCCGCGGTCGCCCTCTCCCGCGCCGGCACGACGCGCATGCTGGCCGCGGCGCTGCTCGCGATCCTCGCCGGCACGCTGCTGCGCTCGTTCGGCGGGACGGCCGGTGCCTTCGCCGGCACGGTCGTGCTCGGCGCGGCGATCACCGTGTGCAACGTCGGGGTGCCGCTCGTCATCGGACGCGACTTCCCGACCCGGGTCCCGCGCGTCATGGGCCTGTACTCCGCGGTGATGAACGGGGGCGCCGCGCTCACGACGCTCGGCACGGCCCCGCTGGCGGCGCTCGTGGGGTGGCGCTGGGCGCTGGCCGCCTGGGGCCTGCTCGTCGTCGTCGCGCTCGCCGTGTGGACGCGCGTGCACCTGCGCGCGTCGGCCCCCGCGGCGCGCGAGCCCCGGGTGCCGGTCGCCGACGAGGCCGTGCCCGACGCCTCCGTACCGGTGACCGCCGCGTCCGCACCCGTCCCCTCCGTGCTGCGCCGCCCCGTCACGTGGCTGCTCGTCGTGGCGTTCGCGGGGCAGTCCGCCGGGTACATGGGCCTGACGGCGTGGCTGCCGTCCGTGCTGCGCGACGAGGCCGGCCTGACCCGGGCGGGCGCGGGCGTGGGGGCGGCGCTGTTCCAGGTGCTCGGCGTCGTCGGCAGTCTCGTCGTCCCGCCGCTGCTGGCGCGCGAGCGGGTCGCACCGCGCGCCGTCGTCGTCACGATCGCCGCGTGCTGGCTGAGCCTGCCGCTGGGCCTCCTGCTCGCACCCGCCGGCTGGGCCGCGTGGTCGACGCTCGCGGGGCTGGCGCAGGCCGCGAACTTCGTCGTCGTGTTCACGGTCGTCGCCACGGTCGCGGGCTCCCCCGCCGCGGCGCGGCGCATGTCCGCGACCGTGCAGACCGTCGGCTACTCCGTGGCCGCCGTCACCCCGAGTGCGCTCGGGGCCGTGCACGACGCCACGGGCGGCTGGGCGGCGCCGCTGCTCGTCGTCGCGGGCCTGCTGACCATGATGGCCGTGGCGCACACGACCGCCGTCGGGGCGCTGCGCCGCGGCTGAGCCCGTGCCGCCGCGGGAGACGTCAGTCGGGCGGCTCGAGCAGGGCGGCGAGCCGGTCGAGCCGCTGCTCGGCGGGCAGGCGGTGCCGGTCCAGCCAGCGCAGCGCGGGACGGACCGCGTCCGGCACGAGCTGGTACGTGCGCACCCGCCCCGTCTTCGCCGAGGTGACCACGCCCGCCTGCTCGAGCACGCCGAGGTGCTGGGTGACCGCCGGCAGGGACATGGGCAGGGGCTCGGCGAGCGTGCTCACGGACGCGGGACCCTGGGCGAGCCGTTCGACGAGGGCGCGGCGCGTGCCGTCGGACAGCGCCGCGAACAGCCGGTCGAGGTCGCGCCCGGGGTCGTTCGCGCCGTCCCCGGCGTCGGCCCGCACGGGGCTCACCCCACGACCTCGGCGGCCTCCAGCCACGCCGCCTCGAGCTCCTCGCGCTCGGCGGCGAGGGCGCGCAGCTCCGCGTCGAGCGCGAGCACGGCCTGGTGGTCGGTCGCCTGGGCGGCCATCCGGTCGTGCAGGTCGGCCTCGAGCGCGGCGATGCGCTCGAGGCGCCGCTCGATGCGCGTCACCTCCTTGCGCGCGGCGCGCACGTCGGCGGCGGACGGGCCGGACGACGCGTCCGCCGCCGGCTCCGCGGTCGGCCGCGCGTCGCCGCCGTCCCCCGCGAGCGCCGCGGCACGCCGCTCGAGGTACTCCTCCACGCCGCCCGGCAGGTCCCGCACCTGCCCGTCCCCGAGCAGCGCCACCTGCCGGTCGCAGACGCGCTCGAGCAGGTAGCGGTCGTGCGAGACGACGACCAGCGTGCCCGGCCAGCCGTCGAGCAGGTCCTCGACGGCCGCGAGCGTGTCGGTGTCGAGGTCGTTGGTCGGCTCGTCGAGCAGGAGCACGTTCGGCTCGCCGACGAGCAGGCGCAGCAGCTGCAGTCGGCGGCGCTCGCCGCCCGACAGGTCGCGCACCGGGGTGCGGGCGCGCTCGCGGCTGAACCCGAGCCGCTCGACGAGCTGCGCGGCGGTGAGCTCCTTGCCGCCGACGACGGTGGTGCGGCGCTCGCGCTCGACCGCCTCGGTCACCCGCAGGTCGGCGACCTCGTCCAGGTCCTCGACGTCCTGGCGCAGCTCGGCGACCTGCACCGTCTTGCCCCGCTTGACGCGGCCGGACGTCGGCTCGGCGCGGCCGGTCAGCAGACGCAGGAGCGTGGACTTGCCCGCGCCGTTGACGCCGACGACGCCGTACCGGTCGCCCGGGCCGAGCCGCCACGTGACGTGGTCGAGCAGCACCCGGCCGTCGGGCAGCGCGTACGTGACGTCCTCGAGGTCGAGCACGTCCTTGCCGAGCCGGGCCGTGGCGGTGCGGGCCAGCTCGAGCGAGTCGCGCGGGGGCGGCTCGTCGGCGATGAGCGCCGCGGCCGCGTCGAGCCGGAACCGGGGCTTCGACGTGCGCGCGGGTGCGCCGCGGCGCAGCCACGCGAGCTCCTTGCGCAGCAGGTTCTGCCGCTTCGTCTCCGCGGTGGCGGCCTGCTGCGCGCGCTCGGCGCGCGCCAGGACGTACGCGGCGTACCCGCCCTCGTACTGGTCCACGACGCCGTCGTGCACCTCCCACGTGCGCGTGCAGACCGCGTCGAGGAACCACCGGTCGTGCGTGACGACGACGAGCGCACCGGAGCCGCGCGCGTACCGCTCGCGCAGGTGCGCGGCGAGCCACGCGACCCCCTCGACGTCGAGGTGGTTCGTCGGCTCGTCGAGCACGAGGACCTCGTCGTCGCGCACGAGCAGCGCCGCCAGCGCGACGCGGCGGCGCTGCCCGCCGGAGAGCGTGGCCAGGTCGGCCCCCGGGTCGACGTCCGCGAGCAGCCCCGCGTGCACCGAGCGGATGCGCGGGTCCGACGCCCACTCGTGCGCGTCGGCGGTGCCGTGCACGGCCTGCAGCACCGTGCCGGAACCCAGGTCGTCGCGCTGGTCGAGCAGGGCGACCCGCGTGCCGCCCGCACGTGTCACGCGCCCGTCGTCGGGGCTCTGGCGCCCCGAGAGGACCCGCAGCAGGGTCGACTTGCCGGCGCCGTTGGGGCCGACGACCCCGATGCGCTGGCCGTCGTCGACCCCGAGGCTGACGCCGTCGAGGAGGGTGCGGGTGCCGAGCGTGAGGCGGACGCGGTCCGCGCCGAGCAGATGAGCCATCGTGGGCTCATCCTCCCAGGTGCACCGCCAGCGCGTCGAAGATGCCTCGCGTCCCCTCCTCGCGTCCCTCGGCCGTGTCGTGCCCGTCCAGGTGGACGCCCTGCTCGGTGTACCGCAGGTGCGTGCGGTCGCCGTCGGCCTCGAGCTCGTACGTCGCGACGGAGGTGGAGATGTGGTGGCCGTCGAGCCACATGTCGTACGTGAGGACGAACCGCTCGTGCTCGACGACGTCGGTGTAGGTCGCGACGTAGCGGCTGACGGGCCCGCCGTGGAACGCGCCCTCGTCCACGGCCGTGCCGCCGACCCGGAAGTCGTCGCTCTCCTCCGTCTTCTCCCAGCCGTCGCCCGCGCCGAACCAGGCGCGCTTCTGCTCGAGGTCGGCGAACGCCTGCCACACGCGCGCGACGGGCGCGTCGAACGTGCGCTCGACGACGAACGTCGCGTGGGCGACGGAACGGGGGCGGGTCTGCGTCGTACCGGTCATCGCGTCCTCCTGGTCCGGCCCGACGCGGACGGCCGGGCCAATACTTAGGCGTTCGCTTAAGTATTGGCCCGGCCGTCGAGCGCGGTCAAGAGGTCAGGCGTCGACCGAGCGGGCCAGCGCCTCGCGGACCGCGACGCGACCGCCCATGCGCAGCACCGACCGCTCGTACACCCGTGCCGCGAGCGCGGTGATCGCGGCCGTCGCCGCGACGAGGACCACGAGCGCGACGAGCGGCTCCCACCAGGACGCCTCGTTGAGGAAGAGGCGCACCGGCATGCCCACCGGCGCCGTGAACGGCACGTACGACATGATCCGCAGCACCAGCTCGTTGTCGTTGAAGAACACCACGAGGAAGTACGGCACCATCGTCAGCCAGATCGCCGGCTGCAGGACCGACCCGGTGTCCTCGACCCGGGAGACGAGCGACGCGCTCGCCGCGAAGATGCCCGCCAGCAGGACGAACCCGATCGCGAAGAAGACGACGAACCACGCCAGCGGCATCCCGATGAGGGTGAGCACGTCGTCCTGCCCCGTGACCACGAGGCCCAGCACGGCCACCGCCGCGATCGCCGCCGTCTGCCCGAGCGCCACCGCCGAGTTGCCGAGGATCTTGCCCGCGAGCAGGGCCCGGGCCGGCACGGCGGACAGCAGGATCTCGACGATGCGGGACTGCTTCTCCGTCACCGTGTTCTGCGCGATCATCGAGCCCGAGCCGATGACGGACGTCATGAACACCAGGCCGAACGCGAACGTGATGATGTAGCGCAGGCCCTCGTCGGCGGGGGCCGGGTCCAGCAGCTCCACCTCCGGCGTGACCGTCAGCGCCTGGACCACCGCGTCCGGCGCGGAGTCGAGCGCGAGCACCTGGACCCCGAGCGGCTCCGCACCCGGGACGACCGCCGCGTCGACGTCACCCGCGCGGACGGCCTCCTCGGCCGCCGCCCGGTCCGTCACCTCCGTGACCTCGAGCCGCTCGGCGCCCGCGACGACGTCGGCGACCGACGCGACGACGGCGACCGGCGTCGCGCCCGGCTCGCGGTCGCTCATCAGCCCGCTGATGACGATGCCGGCGAGGATCGCGACGAGCAGCACGGCCGTCGAGATGAGGAACGACTTCGAGCGCACCTGCGACGTGATCTCGCGCTCGGCGACCAGCAGGGTCGCGCGCCCGAGCGACGGCGACTGCGGGGCGGGGTGCGACCTGGGCGTGCTCATCGGACGGCCTCCATGTCCTGCGTGCGGCCGGCGTCCGCCGGCTCCTCGTCGGTGATGACCTCACGGAAGATCTCCGCGAGGGAGGGGCGCAGCGGCGCGAACGAGTGCACCGGGCCCCGGCTCAGCGCCTCGCGCAGCACGCGCTGCGCCGTGACCTCGTCCGCCTCGAACACCGCCGACCCGGCGGCGAGCTCGTCGACGCGGACGCCGGGCTCGTCGCGCAGCCAGCCCATGTCGCCGGCGACGACGATCTCGTGCCGCTCGCTGGCGTGGGCCTGCCGCAGCTCCTCGCGGGAGCCCGCGGCGCGGATGCGGCCGCCGGCGATGATGACGAGGTCGTCGCACAGGCGCTCCACGACGTCCAGCTGGTGCGAGGAGAACAGCACCGGGACGCCGCTGGCGGCACGCTCGGCGAGGACGCCCTGCACGACCTCGACCGCCATCGGGTCGAGCCCGCTGAACGGCTCGTCCAGCACCAGGACCTCGGGGTCGTGCACGAGGGCCGCCGCGACCTGGGCGCGCTGCTGGTTGCCCAGCGAGAGGTTCTCGACCGGGTCGTCGGCGCGCTCGGTCAGGCCCAGCCGGTCGATCAGGTCGTGCGCGCGGTCCGCCGCGGACGCCTTGTCGAACCCGTGCAGCCGCGCCAGGTACGTCAGCTGCTCGGCCAGCTTCATCTTCGGGTAGAGCCCGCGCTCCTCCGGCATGTACCCGAACCGCGCCCGGCGCGCACCGTCGAGCGGCCGGCCGTCCATCAGGACCGTGCCCGCGTGCGCCGCCAGGACGCCGAGGATGATCCGCATCGTCGTCGTCTTGCCGGCGCCGTTGCCGCCCACGAACCCGGTGAGCCGGCCACGACCCACCGTGAAGCTCACGTCGTCGAGCACGCGCCGGTCCCCGAACGACCTGCTCACGCCCTGCAGCTCGAGCATCGCCATCCCTCCTCGCCCGTCCGGCGCCGTGCCGGACCACCTGGTGTCGAACCTAGGCGGCGAGGGGGTGCGCGGGCCTCGGGCCCGCGGCCGATCCTGCGGCTCGTCCCCGGGACGGAGCCGGGACGCGTGAGGAGGGTGCGGCTCAGCCCACGAGGCCGTGCTCGTGCGCGTACACGACCGCCTGGACGCGGTCGCGCAGGCCGAGCTTGGCGAGCACGTTCGAGACGTGGGTCTTGACGGTCGCCCGGCTCACGACGAGCTCGGCCGCGATCTCGTCGTTGTTCAGGCCGCGGGCGACGAGCACGAGGACCTCGGTCTCCCGCTCGGTCAGCGGGACGAGGGGCGCGGACGTCGCCGGTGCGGGCGGCCGCGCGTCCACCGCTCGGGCGATGACCGCGCGCGTGACCTCGGGCGCCAGCAGGCCCTCCCCCGCGGCGGCGCTGAGCACCGCCTCGTGCAGCTGCTCCGGCCGCGACGTCTTCAGCAGGTAGCCGACCGCACCGGCACGCAGCGCCTCGAGCAGGTAGTCCTCCCGGTTGAACGTCGTCAGCACGACCACCGCCGCGTGCACGTCCGGGTCGGCGACGATGCGCCGCGTCGCCTCCAGCCCGTCCATGTCCGGCATCTGCACGTCCATGCACACCACGTCCGGACGCGTCGCCCGGACGACCTCGAGCGCCTCGGTCCCGGTGCTCGCCTCGCCGACGACCTCCAGGTCCGGGTGGGCCGAGAGGATCGTCCCGATGCCGGCGCGCAGCAGCGCCTGGTCGTCCACGAGCACGACCCGCACGCGCTCACCCATCACCCGTCACCCGTCCCGTCGTCGTCGTACCCGCCGCCACGCCCGCCCCTGTGCCACCCGCCTCCGTGCCGGCCACCGGGGCGCCGTCGGACCCGGCGACCGGCACGCGCACCCGCACGAGGAAGCCGCCGCGCCGCAGACGCCCCACCTCGAGCGTCCCGCCGTCGGACGCGACGCGTTCCCGCATGCCCACCAGACCCATCCCGGTCGACGGCACGACGCCCGAGCGGCGGCCGGTCCCGCCGTCGTCGGACACCTCGAGCTCCACCTCGCCCGGGAGCCAGCGCAGCCGCACGTCCACGCGCGCACCCTGCCCGGCGTGCTTGCGCGCGTTCGTCAGCGCCTCCTGCGCGATGCGGTAGAGGTTGAGCGACGTCAGCGGTGACAGCCGCGCCGCGTCCCCGACCTCCTGGTACGTCACGTGCAGACCCGCCGCGCGCGCCTGCTCGACCAGCTCGGGCAGCCGGGCGACGTCGAGCGAGGCGAGGGCCTCGGACGGCGCGCTGGCCGGCACCGGCTCGCCCGCGACCGCGGCCGCCCCCTCGCGCAGCGTGCCCAGCAGGCCCTGCAGCTCGGCGACCGCGTCGCGGGCCGACTCCTCGACGTGCCCCAGCGCGGCCGCGGCGCGCGCGGGGTCCGTGCCGAGCACCGTCCGGGCGGCGGCCGCCTGCACGCCCATGAGCGACACGTGGTGCGCGACCGCGTCGTGCAGCTCGCGGGCGATGCGCAGCCGCTCGAGCGCGACCGCCTGCGCCTCGGCGCGCACGCGCTCGACCTGCAGCAGCCGCGTGCGCCACGCGGTCCGCTCGCGCTCGCGCGCCGACGTCCACGCGTGCTCCCCGAACCACCAGGAGCCCGCGAAGTACAGCAGGTTCGTGAGCAGCTGGATGAGCATGTACGCGACGAAGGGCGAGAACGCGCCGGCGCGGTCCAGGCCCAGGTCCTCGTCCGGGTCGGTCGCCGCGAGGAAGATCGACACGAGCAGCCACGTGAACATCGCGACGACGACCACGGCGCGCACCCAGAACGCGCGGGCGCGCGACCGCTCCCACGCACCGACCGTGTACAGCGCCATGAACAGCGCGATGTTGCTGAAGAGCTGCTCGGGGACCAGCAGGTACTGGGCGACGATGAACGCCGCACCCACCGCGACCGCCACGGCGCTCGGCCACCGGCGGCGGACCGTCAGCGGCAGCGTCTGCAGCGCCAGCAGCAGCACGGACAGCCAGCCCGCGGCCGGGTCGGGCACCAGCCCCGTGACGCGCCACATGACCGAGCTGAGGATCGCCCCGACGAACAGCGCCACGCCGAGCACGACGTCCCAGCGCAGCTCGTCGTCCGTCGGCGGACGGCGGTGCCAGCCCGGGGTGTCGGGGTCCTGCGCCGCCGCGACGGCGTGCGTCGGCGTGCCCGGCACCCGGGTGCCGGCGGGGACCACGACCACCCGTCAGTCACCCGCCCCGACGACGCGGGCGCCGGGCACCGGTCCGGACGCCGTGAGGACCCGGTCGGCCACCCCCGAGGCGGTGAAGGCGGCCGCGATCGCGAGCGCGTGCTGGCGGCTGCGCGCGAGCGCCGCCACGGTGGGTCCGGAGCCCGAGACGACGACGCCGAGCGCACCCGCGTCGGTCGCCACCGCGAGCGGCTCGGCGAGGCCCGGGTCGAGCTCGAGGGCGGCCGGCTCCAGGTCGTTGTGCAGCGCGGCCCCGAGCGCGGCGGCGTCGCCGGCCAGCAGCGCCTGCATGAGCGGCACGTCGTCCTCGTCCGTCAGCGGACCGGCGGCGGGACCGCGCAGCTCGTCGAGCTCGCGGTAGACGTCGGCCGTGGGCAGGCCGCGGTCCTGCACCGCGAACGCCCAGTGGAACTCGCCCCGGCTCAGCGCGGGCGTGAGCAGGTGGCCGCGGCCGGTCCCGACGGCGGTGTGGCCGACCAGCGCGAACGGCACGTCGGAGCCGAGCTCGGCGGCGATCGCCACGAGCTCGTCCCGCGACAGGCCCGTGCCCCACAGCTGGTCGCACGCGAGCAGCGCCGCGGCGGCGTCGGCGGAGCCGCCGGCCATGCCGCCGGCGACGGGCACGCCCTTGACGAGGTGCAGGTGCGCGGCGTCGTCGACACCGGCGTGCGCCGCCACCGCGCGCGCGGCACGCAGGGCGAGGTTGGACTCGTCGGTGGGGACGGCACCCGCCTGCGGCCCCTCGGCGCTGACCCGGAAGTCCTCCGCCGGACGGGCGACGACCTCCTCGTAGACGCTCACCGCCTGGAAGACCGTCGAGACCGGGTGGTAGCCGTCCGCGCCGAGCGGGCCCACGCGCAGGGAGAGGTTCACCTTCCCGGGCGCGCGCACGCGCACCGCGCGCTCGGGCAGGTCGTCCACGCCGCTCACCGTCACGGTGCCACTGTGCCAGGTCGCCCCACGACCGGCCGCTCGGCGGCGAGCGCCTCGGCCACGCGGGCGAACGCGGTGACGTCGAGCTGCTCGCCGCGGGCCTGCGGGTCCAGGCCCGCGGCGCGCAGCGCCTGCTCGGCCGCGGCGGACGAGCCCGCGAGGCCGGCGAGCGCCGAGCGCAGCATCTTGCGCCGCTGCGCGAACGCCGCGTCGACGACGGCGAAGACGTCCCGGCGTGCGACGGTGGTGGTCGGCGGCTCCCGCCGGTCGAGCCGGACGAGCGCCGAGTCCACGTTCGGCACGGGCCAGAACACCGCGCGTCCCACGGTCGCCGTGCGCCGGGCAGCGGCGTACCAGGCGGCCTTCACCGACGGCACCCCGTACGTGCGGCTGCCCGGCGGCGCGGCGAGCCGGTCGGCGACCTCGGCCTGCACCATGACGAGGGCGCGCTCGAGCGCGTCGAAGCGCTCGAGGAACGTGAGCAGCACCGGCACCGAGACGTTGTAGGGCAGGTTCGCCACGAGCGCGGTCGGCGCGGGCGCGGGCAGCGTGGTCACGTCGAGCGCGTCGGCGGTCAGCACGGTCAGCCGGTCGCGGCCGTCGGCGTCGGTGAGGCGGACCTCGCGCACGGTGCCGTCGTCCCGCACGGGCCCGACCGTGAGCCCCGGCATGTGCGCGGCCACGGTCGAGGGCAGCAGGCCGGCGAGCACCGGGTCGATCTCGACCGCGACCACGTCCGCACCGGCCTCGAGCAGCCCGAGCGTGAGCGAGCCCAGGCCGGGACCGACCTCGACGACACGCTCGCCCGGGCGCACGTCCGCCTGCCGCACGATCTTGCGGACGGTGCCCGCGTCGAGCACGAAGTTCTGCCCGAGGGTCTTGGTCGGGCGCACACCGGCGCGCTCGGCGAGGGCCCGGATCTCGGCGGGCCCGAGGAGCGCGACGTCGGCTGGCACGGGACCGAGCCTAACGAGCGCACCGGCCGGCCCCGACCGGGGGCGGGCGGCCGGCCCTCGGTCGGTGCCCGTCGGGGCGCCGACGCACCGCGGCCCCGCCCCCGGGAACGGGGACGGGGCCGCGGCGGGACGCGGGGGCGTCAGCTGAACAGGTTCTTGCCGCAGTGCGGCCACTGCCCGGCGCCCGAGCGGTTGTAGAGCATCTTGGCGCGCGCCGTCTGCTCCTCCGCGGACGCCTGCGACGGCAGTCCGGCACCGCCGACCGACTGCCAGGTGGCGACGGAGAACTGGTACAGGCCGTGGTACTTGCCGGTCGACGACACGGCGTCGACGCGGCCGCCGGACTCGCACTTCGCCAGCGCGGCCCAGTTGAGCGAGTCGGCGCTGCCGCCGGCCGCGATCGGGCCGGGCGCGGCGCTCGCGGCGCTCGCGGCGGGGGCCGCGGGACGGGCGGCGGGCTTCGGCGCGGGCCGCGCCTTCGTGCCGACCGCGACGACCTCCTCGACGGGCGCCTGCGTGACGCCGTCCGAGACGGGGACGCGGGCCTCCTCGACGCCGTCGACCGTGGTCACGCGCTCGACGACCGTGCGCACGCCCGGCACGCCGGCCTGGGCCACGGCGCGCTCGCCGGTGTAGCGGGCCGGGTCCTCCTGCGTGCGGGACGTGAACGGCACCTCGTGCGTCGTCGTCACGTCCTGCACGACGACGCGCCGGACGAGCACGTCCACGCGGCCGTCGTCGCCGCGCACGACCTGCACGCGGTCGAGCGGCGTGAGCGTGACGCCGAGCTCGGCGAGCACGTCGGCCACCGTGGCGTCGGCGTCCGGCACGGTGAGCACGGTGCCGTCGACGTGCACCTCGGCCGGGCCGCGCAGGGCCAGGTCGAGGTCCAGCTCGGGACGGCCGTCCGCGGCCGAGCGCGACGCGACGAGCGCGACGCTCGCCGCGCGGGACTCGAGCGTCTCGAGCGCCTCCTCGGCGGACAGCGCGGTCGTCCACACGACCTGCTCCTCGCCGTCCAGCTGCACGGTCACCGAGGTGGCGTGCCGGACGACGACCTCGAGGCCGTCGGTGAGCGCGCCGGATGCCGAGACGGTGTCGCGCGGGCCGACCGTCACGTCCTGGTCCTCGAGCAGGCCCTCGACGGAGCCGGCGAACGTCGACACCTCACGGGTCGTGCCGTCGACGTCGAGCAGGACGCTCTTGTGGGCGTGGGCGTACCCGGCGGTGCCGGCACCGACGACGAGCGCGGCGGCCGCACCCGTGACGACGAGCCAGCGCCGGCGGCGCGGGGCTCCCGCGGTGGCGGTGGTGGTGGCGGTGGGCCGGTCGTCGCCGGCCTCGTCCGCGACGACCGGGGTGGGCGCCGTGGTGGCGGAACGGGCCGTCGGACCCTGCTCCGGTCCGGGGTCGGGGGCGGTGACCGCCGCGGTGGGGGCGGACTCCTGCGCGCTGCGCGAGGTCGGACCGAGGAAGCGGGTCGAGAACTGCACGGTGCTCCAGCCGTCGTCGTGCCCGGGCACGGGGAGCGGTGCGCCGCAGGCGCCCGGTGGGCGCGCACGTCCGTGCGCCTGGGCAGCACGGGCGGGTCACGACCCCACCGGCCCGGATCCCCGATCCGGCCGTCAGGCGACCACCGGTGCGGCCGCTCGGTCACGTCGGCGGCCCGCCCTGAGGGCACCGCCGGTCAAACGCGACACGCGACCGTAACGGAATTGTGACCCCGGTGCCAACCCCCTGAGGCGCACGTCACGTGCGCGCCCCGGCGTGGGTCAGTACCAGTTCTTGGCCTGGGAGTGCGCCCACGCGGCGCACGGCGTGCCGTACCGGCCCGCGATGTAGCCCAGCCCCCAGGTGATCTGGGTCGCCGGGTTGGTGCGCCAGTCCGCACCCGCGCTGGCCATCTTCGAGCCCGGCAGGGCCTGCGGGATCCCGTAGGCGCTGGAGGTCGGGTTGTCGGCGTCGACGCGCCAGCCGCTCTCCTTCTGCCACAGCTTGAGCAGGCACGCGAACTGGTCGTCACCCCAGCCGCGCTGCGCCACCATCTCCTTCGCGATCGCCTGGGCCGTGCCCGGCTCGACCGCCACCTCGGACGGGTCCGGCAGCGGGGCGGTGCCCACCTTGATCACCTGGTCGACGGGCGGCACGGTCACGACCGACGCGACCGGGGTGCGCCCCACGACGGCACCGCCGACGACGTCGAGCGCGTACGTCGTCACGCGCTGGCCCGCCCGCCCCGCCGTCTGGACCTTGCGGGTACCCGTCACGAGCGACGGGTCCTCGACCTCCTGCACGGCGAACGGGACCGTCTCCGTCACCGTCTCGCCCGAGCTCGCCGCACGGGTCACGAGCACCACGAGCCCGTCGACCGCCGCCGCGTCGAGCGGCACGGACACGTGGTCGCCCTCCTCGAGGACGAGCCCGATGTCGCGCAGCGCGTCGCGGACCGTCGCGCCGCTGCTGACGCCGTCGATGACCTGGCCGTCCACCACGAGGTGGACCGTCTTCTGCGTCGACACCCGCAGCACGTCGCGCCCGACCTCGGCAGACCGGGACGCGGACAGCCGCACGCCGTCCCGCAGGCCCAGCGCGTCCACCGCCTCGCCGACCGTGAGCGCCGTGGTCCACACGGTCCGCTGCTCGCCGTCGACCTCGACGTCGATCTCGCGCCCGTGCCGGACGACGACCTGACCGCTGCGGCCCACCGGGGCGTCGAGGGACGGCGCGACCAGGTCCCGCTCCCCCACCTCGATCTCCGCCGCGGCGAGCACGTCGCCGACCGTGCGCCCGAACGCCTGCACGGCCACCTCGCGCCCGTCCACGTCCACCGTGACGTCCTTGTGCAGCCCGGCGAACGCGGTCGTGCCGCCCACGACGAGGGCCAGCACGCCCGCCTGCGCGGCGACGTGCGAGAACCGGTGCGGGCGCGGCGCGGTGCCGTCGCCACGGCGGCGGGAGCGGTCGGGACCGGTCACGGTGTCCTTCGGGTCGGCGGGAGGGTCGCGTGCCCTGGGTCGTGCGTGGTCGGGTCGTGCTGGTGTCTCGTCGGCACCTGTCTCATCGGCACCGTCGCCGACCACCTTGACGGCCGTCCGGCGCGACGCCGCCCACGACCGTAACCGATCCGTGACCCGACGACCACCGCCCGACCGGCCTCCGGCCACCCGTCCGCCCGCCCGGAGGGCCCGGGGTCGGGCCGCACGCGCACGGGCGCAGCGCTCACCAGGGCCCGTAGACCCGCTCCGCCGCGACCGAGACCTGGGCGCACACGTCCGCGAGCTGCCGGCCCGTGACCTCGGCGACCGTGCGCACCGTGCCCGGCAGCAGGTAGGGCGCGTTCGGCCGGCCGCGGAACGGGTGGACGGTGAGGTAGGGCGCGTCGGTCTCCACGAGCACCAGCTCGGGCGGCAGCACGCGCAGCGCGGCGCGCAGGTCCTCGTTCGCGGGGAAGGAGACGGGCCCGGCGAACGAGCAGAACCAGCCGTGCCGTGCGGCGACCTCCGCCAGGGCGGCGTCGCCGGAGAAGCAGTGGAAGACGGTGCGCTCGGGCGCGCCGTCGCACAGCAGCACGTCGACGACGTCCTCGTGCGCGTCGCGGTCGTGGATCTGCAGCGCGAGCCCGAGCTCCTTGGCGAGGGCCACGTGCGCGCGGAACGCCTCCCGCTGCACCGCGCGCCCGGCGTCCCCGGCCCGGAAGAAGTCGAGACCCGTCTCGCCGACCGCCCGTACGCGCGGGTTGTCCCGGGCCACGGCCGCCACCCGGGCGAGCGCCTCGTCCAGCGGGACGTCGTGGCGCGGCTGCGGGTCCGGGTCGAGCCCGTCCGGCGCCACCTCGCGGACGCCCGCGTGCAGGACGGCCTCGTTGGGGTGGATCGCGACGGCGCCGAGCAGCGCGTCGTGCGCGCGCACCACCGCGTCCGTCCACGCGAGCGCGTCCAGGTCGCAGCCGACCTGCACCATCCGCGTCACCCCGACCTGCGCCGCGCGCTCCAGGTGCGCGGCCAGGTCGGGGTGCACGTCGGGGTCCGCGGGGTCCCAGCCGTCGGCCCGCCAGTCGACGACCGACTCCAGGTGGGTGTGGTCGTCGACGACGGGCAGCGGCAGCGGGTCGGGAGCGGGGGCCAGCCCCGCTCCCGCTGCTTGCGTGCCATCAGCCGTGCCCGTCAGGCCTTGCGCAGGCGGTCGAGCTCCTCCTCGACGATCGCGTCGTCGAGCTTGGTGAACACCGGCGTCGGCTTCCCGATCGGCGTGCCGGGCACGACCGCGCGCGGCTCCCAGGCGGCGACGGTCTCGCCGAGGCGGTAGTCGCCCGTGATGACCGGGTAGTGCCGGGACTCGTCGTCGAGGTCCGTCACCTCGTCGATGCGCGGCGACGGCGAGAACGTGCCCGTGCCGCCGAGGGTCTCGTGCACCTGCTGCGCCGCGAACGGCAGGAACGGCGCGAGCAGCGTGTTGAGGTCGCTCACGGCCTGCGTCGTCGTGTGCAGCACGGTCGCGAGGCGCTCCGGGTCCTCCTTGAGCTTCCACGGCTCGGTCTCGGAGACGTACCGGTTCGCCTCGCCGACGACGCGCATCGCCTCGCCGAGCGCCGCCCGCTGCCGGTGCGTCCCGACGAGCTCGCCGACGCGGCCGAACGCGGTCGTGACCTCGGCGAGCAGCGCCTCGTCGACCGGCTGCCGCGGCCCCGGCTCGGGGATCGCGCCGAAGTTCTTGTGCACCATGCTCGCGGTGCGGTTGACCAGGTTGCCCCAGCCGGCGACGAGCTCGTCGTTCGTGCGGCGCTTGAACTCCTGCCACGTGAAGTCGACGTCCTGCGTCTCCGGGCCCGCGACCGAGATGTAGTACCGCAGCGCGTCCGGCTGGTAGCGCGCGAGCATGTCGCGCACGTAGATGACGACCCCGCGCGAGGACGAGAACTGCTTGCCCTCGACGTTGAGGAACTCGCTGGAGACCACCTCGGTCGGCAGGTTGAGCGAGCCGTACGGTCCCGGCTCGCCGCCCTTCGCGCCCTTGCCGTCGTAGCCGAGCAGCTCGGCCGGCCAGATCTGGCTGTGGAACGTGATGTTGTCCTTG
This sequence comes from Cellulomonas sp. JZ18, assembly GCF_009720485.1. Taxonomy (NCBI): domain Bacteria; kingdom Bacillati; phylum Actinomycetota; class Actinomycetes; order Micrococcales; family Cellulomonadaceae; genus Cellulomonas; species Cellulomonas sp. JZ18. Next base: position 3,185,270 of record NZ_CP045245.1, read on the forward strand.
CCCATGAAGTAGTACGACAGGGCCGACGGGTCGTTCCACCACCCGCGCCAGGCGTCCGGGTCGCCGCTGCGGCGCGCCCACTCGATCGACGCCGACAGGTACCCGATCACGGCGTCGAACCACACGTACAGGCGCTTGTTCGGGTTCTGCTCCCAGCCGTCCAGCGGCACGGGGATGCCCCAGTCGATGTCCCGCGTCATGGCGCGCGGGCGCACGTCGTCGAGCAGGTTGAGCGAGAACTTCAGGACGTTGGGCCGCCAGTTGGTCCGCGTGCGGAGCCAGTCGCCGAGCGCGTCGACGAACGCCGGCAGGTCGAGGAAGAAGTGCTCGGACTCGACGAACTTCGGCGTCTCGCCGTTGATGCGGCTGCGCGGGTTCCTCAGCTCGATGGCGTCGAGCTGGTTGCCGCAGTTGTCGCACTGGTCGCCGCGCGCGCCGTCGTACCCGCAGATCGGGCACGTGCCCTCGATGTACCGGTCGGGCAGGGTGCGGCCGGTCGACGGGCTGACCGCGCCCATCGTGCGCTGCTCGACCATGTACCCGTTCTTGTGGACCGTGCGGAACATCTCCTGCACGACCGCGTAGTGGTTGCGCGTCGTGGTGCGCGTGAACAGGTCGTACGACAGGCCGAGCTGCGTGAGGTCCTCGACGATGACGCGGTTGTAGCGGTCGGCGAGCTCCTGGGCGCTCACGCCCTCCTTGTCGGCCTGCACGAGGATCGGCGTCCCGTGCTCGTCCGTGCCCGACACCATGAGGACGTCGTGCCCCGCCATGCGCATGTACCGGCTGAACACGTCCGAGGGGACGCCGAACCCGGCGACATGACCGATGTGACGGGGGCCGTTGGCGTAGGGCCACGCGACGGCCGACAGGATGCGGGACATGCGCCGATCCTAGGCGGGGCCGCTGCCCTGCCCCGCGCCCTTTCCGGCGTCCGGACCGGCGGACGGCGGGGCGGCGGGGTCGTGGACGACGTCGGCCCGGACCCCTCCGGCCGCCCCCGGCCCCTCGCGCGCGGCCCGAGGCGCACGAACGTGGCCGTCGGCTCGGAGACGTCCCAGGCACGCTCGTCGGCGTCCTCCTGCGCGGCGCGCAGCGCGTCCTCGCCGGCGATGGCCTCGGCCTCGACCACCAGCGGGGACGCCGCCGCCTCGGCGAGCGTGGGCGGCAGCGCCGCGTCGGCGGGCGGCACGGCGGAGGGCACGGGCGGTGCACCGGTGTCCGCGTCCGCGGCGGCCCGGGGCCGGGCCGGTCGGGACGGGCTGCGTGTCGGCCTCACCGGGACCGGGTGCGCCCGCGGGCCGCGGCACGCGCGCGGGCGGCAGGGCGGGCGGGCGCGACCCCGTCGTGGTGGGTGCCGTCGTGGTGGGTCCGGTCGTCGAGGGCCAGGTCGTCGCAGGCCAGGTCGTCGGAGGCCAGGTCGTCGGAGGCCAGGTCGTCGGGAGCGGGAGGCCCGCGGCGGCCGGCCGCACCGGCCCGTCCTCGCCGTCCCGGCGGGGCCCGTCGACCGGCGTGAAGATCAGCGCGCACAGGTCGCGGTACGTCGCGTCCGGACGCGCGACCCAGTCGATGCTGCGCAGCGCCTGGTCCTGGCCGGCCGACTCGAGCAGGAACTGCCCGTACCCCAGCAGCTGGCCCAGCACGGACCGCGAGTACCGCATGTCCGTGACCTTCATCAGCGGCATCATGCCGATCTGGTGCGTCACCAGCCCGGTGAGCAGCAGCATCCGCTTGTCGGTGGCGACGAACCACTCGACCCGCCACACGAGCACGAGCCAGCCGAGCCGCGCGAGGGCCGCGAGCCACAGCCACCACAGCCACAGCGCGCGGTCGCCGAGCGCCGGCTGGAGCAGCACCGTCAGCCACGCGACGAGCACCAGGACCGCGAGCGCGGTCAGCGCCGGCTCGAGCAGCTTCGCCCAGTGGCGCCGGGTCGCGAGCACGACGCGCTCCCCCGGGAGGACGTACCGGCGCAGCAGCCGGTGCGCCAGGACGATCCGCGTCGCGCGGTCCGCACCCACGCCGTCACCTCCCCCAGGGCCGTGCCGTCACGTCCCGCTACTCGGCGAGGTTGCGGAAGAACTCGCCGAACCCCTGGATGGCGCCCCACAGGAAGTCCCAGATCGACCGGACGACGTCGGCCGCCCGGTCGGGGTTCGTCACCACCGCGTACACGAGGAAGATGACGACCACCCACATGACGATGCTCTTGGCCCTCGCCGGCATGACCGCTCCCTCCGGGTCCGCGTGATCGGCGCACACAGTACCGATCGGGGCGAACCGGGCGAGGCGGACACGCGGGCGCGGACGGCGCGTCCCTGCGGGTGGCCGTGCTCAGCCGACCTGCACGCGCACCAGGCGGTCGTCACCGGGACGCGGGTCCCCGCGACCGTCGGTGTTGTTCGTCAGCACCCACAGCGAGCCGTCCGGGGCCGCCTCGACCGCCCGCAGGCGGCCCAGCTCGCCGGCCAGGAGCGGCTGCGGCGTGCCGACGCCCTCGCGGTCGCGCGCGGGGTCGGCGAGCGCGTCCGGCGGGAGCGGCCGCAGGGGGACGCGCCACAGCGTGCGTCCGCGCAGACCGGCGAGGTAGACGCCCTCGTCGGTGACGGCCAGCCCGCTCGGCGACGCCTCGTCCGTCGACCACTGGGCGACGGGGTCGACGAGGCCCTGCGCGGCGCCGCCCGTGCCCTCGACCGACGGCCAGCCGTGGTCGGCGCCCGGGCGCAGCACGTTGAGCTCGTCCCACGTGTCCTGCCCGAACTCCGCGGCGAAGACGCGCCCGTCCGGCGCCCAGCCGATGCCCTGGACGTTGCGGTGCCCGCGGGTCCACACCGGGGAGGCGGGGTCGGGGTTGCCCGGTGCGGGCGCACCGTCGGGTGTCAGGCGCAGGACCTTGCCGCCGAGGCTCGCCGGGTCGGGTGCGAGCTCCGTGACGTACGTGTCGCCGGTCGTCACGTACAGGGCGCCGTCGGGGCCGAACGCGACGCGTCCCCCGTTGTGGTTGGCGCCCTTCGGGATCCCCTCGAGCAGGACGCGCGCGGGCCCGAGCGTCGTGCCGTCGAGCGTGGCCCGCAGCACCCGGTTGTCGCGCGCCGCCGTGAGGTAGAGGACGAGGTCGACCGGGCCACCGGGCGTCGCACCGGGCACGGCGGCGACACCGAGCAGGCCGCCCTCGCCGCGCGGCACGGTCGCGTCGGCGACGGCCTGCGCACCCGGGCCCGTCACCTCGGTCACGGCACCGTCGGTGCCCACGACGACGACGCGGGCGCGGTCGCGCAGCGTGACGACCGCGCGCCCGTCCGGCAGCAGGGCCAGTCCCCACGGCGCGTCCAGGCCCGTGGCGACCTCCTCGACCGAGGTGACCGCGACGGTCGGCACGTCGCGCACGGGCGACGTCGGCGTGGGCGCCGGCGTCGCCGCCGGGGACGTGGTCGTGCCGGGTGTCGTCGTGCCGGTCGTCGTCGGCGCGCCCGGTGCCTGCGGCCCGTCCGCGGTGCAACCGGCGGCGACGAGCCCCGTGACGAGGGCCGCAGCGACGAGCGCCGCGCGGCGCCGCCGGCCGCGCGGGTCCGCGCCGGCCCGGCCCGCGCGGTGCGCCGACCACGTGCTGCGAGCGTCCACCCGGCACCTCCTCGTCGCACCGCCCGGGTCCCGTCCCCAGCGTCCGCGCCACCGCGCCCGCGCGCAACGGGGGTGTGGGGTCGCCCACTGTGTCCGGACCCACGCGGCGAGCGCGGGACGCGGCCCGGCGCCGCGCCCAGAATGGACGCATGACCGAGCAGCGGACGCAGGGCCGACGCGCCCTGCTGGTGGTGGACGTGCAGCCGACGTTCTGCGAGGGCGGCGCGCTCGCCGTCGCGGGCGGGGACGACGTCGCCGGCCGGATCGCCGCGTACGCGGCCGAGCACCGGGCCCGGTACGACCTCGTCGTCACGACCCAGGACTGGCACGTCGACCCGGGCGCGCACTTCTCGGACACGCCGGACTACGTGGACAGCTGGCCCCCGCACGCGGTGGTGGGCACGCCCGAGGCCGAGCTGCACCCGGCCCTCGCGGACCTGCGCCCCGACGTGAGCGTCAAGAAGGGCGAGTACGCCGCCGCGTACTCCGGCTTCGAGGGGCACGACCACGAGGGGCGGGCGCTGGGCGCCATCCTGCGCGAGGCCGGCGTCACGGACGTCGACGTCGTCGGCATCGCCGAGTCCCACTGCGTGTGCGCCACGACGCTCGACGCCCTCGCCTTCGGGCTGGGCGCGCGCGTGCTCACCGACCTCACCGTGCCGGTCACCCCCGAGCAGGGCGAGGCGGCGCGCGCCGCGATGCGCGAGGCGGGCGCGGAGCTCGTCGACTCCGCCTCGCTCTGAGCCCGCGCCCGCGCGCGCCGGGGCGTCCTCGGCGCGTGCCGGGGCGTCGTCAGCGCGTGCGGGGGCGTCGTCAGCGCGTTCGCGCCGCGAGCGCCGCCGCGTAGAGGTCCCGCTTCACCACGCCCGCGGCCTCCGCCACCTCGGCGACGGCCTGCTTGAGCCGTTCGCCGCCGTCGACGCGGGCCAGCACCTCGGGCACGAGGTCCGCCACGTCCGCGGGGCCGGTGGCCGGGGCGCCGCCGACGACGAGGACGACCTCGCCGCGCACCTCGCCGGCGCGGGCCCACGCCGCCAGCTCCGCGAGCGGTCCGCGGCGCACCTCCTCGTACGTCTTGGTGAGCTCGCGGCAGACGGCGCCCGGACGGTCCGCCCCGAACGCCTCGACCATCGCGTCGAGCGTCTCCGGCACGCGGTGCGGCGCCTCGAACAGCACGAGCGTGCGCCGCTCCGCCGCGAGCGCGGCGAGCGCGCGGCCGCGCTCGCCCGGGCGGCGCGGCAGGAAGCCCTCGAAGCAGAACCGGTCGGTCGGCAGCCCCGACAGCGCGAGCGCGGTGAGCACCGCGCTGGGGCCGGGGGCGACGGTGACGGGCAGCCCCGCGGCGACGGCCGCCTGCACGGCGCGGAACCCCGGGTCGGACACCGCCGGCATGCCGGCGTCGCTCACGACGAGCACGGTCCCGCCGCCCGCGACGACGTCGAGCAGCTCGGCGACGCGCTCGCCCTCGTTGTGCTCGTGGTGGCTGACCAGCCGGCCGCCGATCGTCACGCCGAGGCGCGCCGCGAGGGCGCGCGTGCGGCGGGTGTCCTCGGCGGCGACGACGTCGGCCTCGGCCAGCAGGCGGCGCAGCCGGGCGGACGCGTCCTCCGCGTCCCCGATGGGGGTGGCGGCCAGGACCAGGAGGCCGGTGGGGTGGTCGGTGCTCACGCCCCCAGCCTCGCACCCGCCCGGCCGTCCACCGGACGGTGACCGGCGTCACACGTTCGGCGGCAGGACCTCTACGATGACCGCGTGCCGCCCATGGGAGACGACGCCGAGCGCGACGACGCGCCGGGCACCACCGTGCCCGGCGGGGCGGGGTCGGCCCCGCCCGACGAGGGCGCGGCCGGTCCTGGCACCGGCGAGGCGGGTGCGGCGACGGGCGCACGCGCGACGACGGTCGTCGACGACCCCGCCCGGGACCCCGACGAGGGCACGGGCACCGACCCGGACGCCTCGCCCTACGGACCCGCCGACGCCGAGCCCGGCGAGCCGGCCGAGCCGCGCCGTACCGCCTTCCTGCGCCGCCTGCTGGGTGACGACGCGCTCGCGCTGGACGCGACGCCGCGCGACCGGCTGCACGGCTGGCTGTGGGCCCTCGCGGTCACCGCGCTGGGCGGCGTGCTCCGGTTCTGGGACCTGGCACGCCCCCACGCCCTCGTCTTCGACGAGACCTACTACGTCAAGCAGGCGTTCTCGCTGCTCGCGCGGGGCTACGAGGCGGCGTGGGGCGACGACCCGAACCCCGGGTTCGAGGCCGGCGACACCAGCATGCTCGGCACCGACCCGGAGTACGTGGTCCACCCGCTCGTCGGCAAGTGGATGATCGCGCTCGGCATGCAGCTCGGCGGCGGCGTCGAGAGCTCCGCCGCGTGGCGGCTGTCGGCCGCGGTGGTCGGCACGCTCGCCGTGCTCATGGTCGCGCGCATCGGCCGGCGGCTGTTCGCCTCGACGGCGCTCGGGACCGTCGCGGGGCTGTTCCTCGCCGTCGACGGCCTGGCGATCGTGCACTCCCGCATCAGCCTGCTCGACCCGTTCCTCATGTTCTTCGCGCTGGCCGCGTTCGGCGCGCTCGTGCTCGACCGCCAGCAGGCGCGGCGTCGGCTCGCGGACCGCGCCGCCGCGGTGCTCGACGCGGGCGGCACGCTGCGCTGGGGTCCGGGACTCGGGTTCCGGTGGTGGCGCCTGGCGGCGGGCGTGCTGCTGGGCCTCGCCGTCGGCACCAAGTGGTCGGGGATGTACTTCCTCGCCGTGTTCGGCGTCATGACGGTGCTGTGGGACATGGCGGCCCGGCGGGCGGTGGGCGTGCGGGCGTGGCACGTCGCCGGCGCGGTCAAGGACGGGCTCGTCGCGTTCGTCGTCCTCGTGGGCTCGGCCGCGCTCACCTACGTCGCCTCGTGGGCGTCCTGGTTCGCCTCCGACAACGCGTGGAACCGGCACTGGGCGGAGCAGAACCCCGGCCAGGGCGTCGGCTGGCTGCCGCCCGCCCTGCGGTCGTGGTGGCAGTACCACGAGGACATGTGGCGCTTCCACAACGGCCTCGAGACGCCGCACTCCTACGCGGCGCACCCGATCGGCTGGATCGTGCAGTGGCGGCCGACCTCGTACTACTACCCCTCGGAGATCTCCGGTCTGACGGGACCGCAGGCGCAGGCGGCGTGCGGCGCCGACTCGTGCTCCCAGGCCATCCTCGCCGTCGGCAACCCGGTCATCTGGTGGGCGGGCGCCGCCGCAGTGCTCGTCGCGCTGTTCTGGCTGATCCGGTACCGCGACTGGCGGGCGGGGGCGGCGCTGTCCGGCATCGTCGCCGGCTGGGTGCCGTGGTTCGCCTACGCCCACCGCACGATCTTCACGTTCTACTCGGTGGCGTTCGCGCCGTGGGTCGTGCTGACGCTCGTGTACGTGCTCGGGCTGCTCGTCGGGCCCGTCAGCCCGGAGGACACCGAGCGGGACCGCCGCGGACGTCGCCGCGCGATCGTCGGCGTGGGGGTCTTCGTCGTCCTCGTGGTGGCCGCGGGGCCTTCTTCTACCCGGTGTGGGCGGGCTGGGTCGTGCCGTGGCAGCAGTGGCACATCCGCATGTGGCTGCCCACCTGGATCTGACCCGGACCCGGGCGACGACCCGGACCGCGCACCCGCCGGCCGCTGATCAGCCGACGCGCTCCTGCCAGCGCCCCTGCGGCGAGCGGTACCAGGCCAGGCCGAGGCGGTCCCAGAACGTCCCGTGGACGGTCAGACGGCGCACGAGGTCGTCGACGTCGCGGCGCCCCGGCGCGCTCCACGCGACCTCCGCGACGGCCGCGAGCCGCGGCAGCAGCATGGTCGTGAGGTCGTCGAGCGTGCGCAGCGTCTCCGTCCACAGGGCGGCCTCGACGCCGAGCAGCGCACCGTCGGGCAGCCCGGGCAGGACGTCCGCGGGCTCCCAGCAGTAGGCGTCGCGCAGCTCGACGTGGCCCGCCCACTCGAGCCCGAGCGGCGAGTCGGCGTCGTACTTCATGTCGAGGTACACGCGCGACGCGGGCGACAGCACGATCCGGGCCCCCGCGTGCGCCGCGGCGACCAACGGCGCCGGGTCCTCGCGGTCGTCCCAGAACTGCACGACCGTGCCCGGCGGCAGGTCGGGCACGTGGGCGAGCTCCTGCCAGCCCACGGGGTCTTGCCCTGCGCCGTGACGGCCTCGAGCGCGACGCGCACCAGGCGCGCGTACTCGTCGTGGTCCATCGTCAGCACCTCGTCCCCGCCGACGTGCACGTGCTCGCCCGGGGTCATGGCCGCGAGGTCGGCGAACACGTCGTGCAGGAACGGCCGCGTGGCCGGCAGGTCGTCGTGCAGGCGCGAGAAGCCGACGCCGATCCCGGTGTACTCGTCGGCGGGCGCACCGCTCGGGTGAGCTCGCCGTAGGCGTGCAGGGCCGCGTTCACGTGCCCGGGGACGTCGACCTCCGGGACGACGCGGACACCGCGGGCGTGGGCGAAGGCCAGGAGCTCCTCCCAGTCGGCCGCGGAGTAGTGCCCGCCCGGGTCCCCGCCCACGCCGTGCGCACTGGACCGGCGGACCAGCTCCGGGCGCGACGGCAGGTCGATGCGCCACGCCTGGTCGTCCGTGAGGTGCAGGTGCAGGACGTTGAGCTTGTAGTGGCCCATCAACCCGATGACGACCTTGAGGTCCGGCACGGGCACGAAGTGGCGCGCGACGTCGAGCGTCAGGCCGCGCCAGCCGAAGCGGGGCGCGTCCTCGACCCGGACGGCGGGCACCTCGACGCCACCGCCGGGCAGCTCGCGCAGCAGCTGGCGCAGCGTCACGACGGCGTGGACGAGCCCCTCGGGGCGCACGCCTCCAGCCGGACCGCGTCCGGGCCGACGAGCACGCGGTAGGCCTCGTCACCCGCGGGCAGCCCGGCGGACCCGGCGGGGACCAGGCGCACGTGCACCGCACCGGGCACCCCGGGGTCGTCGAACCGCACCTGCACCGCGTGACCGGCCGCCCGGCCCAGGAGGTCCGCCGCGAGCACGGCGGCCGGCACCGCGGGGTCGTCGGCGTCCGCGGCGGGCACGACGACCACGGTGGCCGCCGTGACGACGTAGGGGGCGGCGTCCTCCGGCTCGACCACGAGGGGCTGGGGCACCACGGCGATGACGTCGGACACGAGCACTCCTCGCGGGTCGGTGGTCGGCACCGGCAACCTACCGGTCCCGGCCCCCGCGCGCCCGGACGCGTGTCCAGGTCCTGCCCGTCTCACACGAGGGTCGGCAGCGTTCGACGCGCGCCGCGGACAGAACTGCCCTAGTTTGCTCACGTCACGGATTGACCCTTGACTCGACCCGAGGAGTGTGCATGGGCATCGGAGGCATCATCAGTGCGATCGTCATCGGCGCGATCATCGGGGCGCTCGGCCGCCTCGTCGTCCGCGGCAAGCAGCGGATCTCGATCCTCGCCACGATCGTCATCGGCATCATCGCCGCCCTCATCGGCACCTGGCTCGCGCAGATCGTCGGCGTCGAGACCACGGACGGCATCGACTGGATCGAGCTCGTCTTCCAGGTGGGCCTCGCGGCGATCTTCGTGAGCCTGTACGCCGGCTGGGCGGGCAAGCGCCGCGTCTGACGCACGCACCCGGCCCCCGGCCGCACCGACGACGGGCCCCCTCCTGCGGGAGGGGGCCCGTCGTCGTCCCGGGGCGGTGCGGCCGGCGGCGCCGCGACGAGGCGCCGGCGTCCGCACACCGCGCGCCGGTACGGCAGCCGCCCTGCGGGCGTCGCCAGCACGACGAAGGGCCCGTCCTGACCGGACGGGCCCTTCTGCGGTGGAGCTGAGGGGATTCGAACCCCTGACCTTCTCATTGCGAACGAGACGCGCTACCAACTGCGCCACAGCCCCTTGAGCGAGGAACACGTTAGCACCCTCGCGGCCCGTGGTGAAAACCGGCTCGGTGTGGCGGCGCTCACGGGTCCGGCGGGCGTCTGACCGGCGCGGACGGTCGGTGCGACGGTCGGCGGGACGGCCGCGACGTGACCGCTCCGACGCCGCGCAGGGACCGCCCGCGGGCCGCCGCCCGGAGCCGCCGGCGCCCGCTACTGCCCGGCGGCGCGGCGGCGCGCGAGCACCGCGTTCAGGTCGATGCTGCCCGTCGTCTCCGGGGCGGGCTCGAGCGTCGCGGCCGGCTCCGGGGCGGTCGTGGTCTCGGCCGCGGCCTCGTCCGCCGTCCCCTGGTCGGCGCGCTCGGCCGGCCGGCGGGTGGTCGACGCCTCGGCGTCCTCCTCCGACAGCGGCGCCGGCGTCCGGCGCGGCGCGGGCGCCTTCATCGTGTACGTCGGGCGCGGCACCGGGACCGGGGACCACGCCTCGGCGTCCTCGCCCTCGGCCGGCTCCCCCGTGGCCGTGGCAGCCGGCACCGTGGCCGGTGCCGCGCCGGGCACAGCGGCCGGCACCGCCGCCGTCGGAGCCGTCATCGCCGAGCGGCGGACCACCGGTGTCGCACCCGTCGCGTGACGCGCCGGGCCGCTCGTCTCGCCCCCGTCGGCGACGATCCGCTCGAAGACCTCCGTGTGCGCGTCGGACGGCCGCACGGCGTGGCCGGTGACGAGCGGCACCGGCACCTGCGCGGGGGCCGCGCCGGTGCGGACGACCGGCACGGGCGCCGACGACGGCCGCACCACGTGCGTCGCCCCCGTCCGCGGACGCGCCGCCAGGCGCTCCTCGCGCTCGATGGTCGCCGCCCAGTCCTCGTCGGCGCGACGGCCCGCGACGACCGCCCGGCGGCCGAGCACCGTCACGGTGGCGAGCAGCGCCGTCGGCACCGCGCCGACCGCCCACGTCGCCGCGGGCACGACCGCGGTGACGACCCAGCCCACGACCGCGGCGACCAGCAGCAGCGCCGCGAGCAGGCCCCGGCGGCGTGCCGCTGCTCCTCGCCGTGCCGCCGCGGCCGCACGGGCGGCACGCGCCTGCGCGAGACGGCGCGCCGCCTCGGCCGAGATGCGCTCGGGTGTGGCGTGCGGTCGGTCCACGGTCGTGCCTCCTGTCGCCGTGCCGGCGCCGACCGCCGGCACACCCGTCCCCGGGGTCAGCAGCGCCGTCGTGCTCGGCCCCGCCGCCGCGGGGGCCGCCGGACGCACCGTCCGGCCGACGCCCCGCGCCACCGCGACCACGCGCAGCCTGGCCGAGAACCGGTCGTCCGCGCGTGCCTCCAGCAGCCGCTGACGGTGCCGCAGGTGGTGCGGCACCAGATACGCCACCCACAGGCCGACGAGCGCGAGCGCCACGAGGCCTGCGAGTCCGTTCACGGATCGACGGTAGGGGCGCCGCGCCCCTCACCGCCGGAGGGAGGCGGCGTGTCGCGCCACGACACGCCCGAACCGGCGGTGACGCGCGTGGTAGGCCGCCCACGGCCTGCGTCGGGCCTCCCGTCAGACCCGTCCGCGGCGGGCGTGCCAGCGCGCGACGAGGCCCTCCGGCACGTCCTCGACCGTCAGCGCGAACGACCGGTGGTCGCACCACTGCCCCTGGATGTGCAGGTACCGCTCGCGCAGCCCCTCGTCGCGGAAGCCGAGCTTCTCCACGACCCGCAGGGACGGCCGGTTCTCCGGGCGGATGTTGATCTCCACCCGGTGCAGGCGCAGCACGCCGAAGCAGTGGTCGGTGGCCAGCGCGACCGCCGTGGGGATCACGCCCCGGCCCGCCACGTGCTGCGACACCCAGTAGCCGATCGACGCCGAGCGCAGCGACCCGTACTGGATCGACGACACCGTGAGCTGGCCGACCAGCTCGCCGCCGTAGTCGACCGCGAACGGCAGCGCCGAGCCGTCGCGCGCCTGCGCGGCGAGGGCCCGCACGAACTGCCCGAACGTGGGCCGCGCACCGCGCACCGGCTCCGGGCTGGTGGCGTCCCACGGCTCCAGCCACCCCGCGTTGACCGCGCGCAGCGACATCCACGCGTCCGCGTCGCGCCGGCGCAGCGGGCGCAGGCGCACGTCACCGTCCACGAGCTCGACGGGCCATCCCAGCGCCACGCTCACCCCTCCGTTCCCACGACGGCGGCGCGGTCCTGCTCCACCGGCACGGCGCTCACCCCTCGAGCACCAGGCAGTGCACGACCTGCCCGGCGTGCACGCTCATGTCCGTCTCCCCCACGACCGCCAGGGCGTTCGCCTGCGCCAGCGCCGTCGTCGACGGCGCGGCGGGGTCACCCACGGGTGTCACGCGGTAGCCCTCCTCGGGGGAGCCGAGGACGGTCGCCGGCACGAACTGGCGCAGCCCCGGCGGGGACGTCCAGCCGTGCGTCGCGGCCGCCGCGACCGAGGGCCTGAACAGCTCGGCGTGCCCGGCCATCGCCCGCAGGGCCGGCCGCACGAACACCTCGAACGAGACCTGCGCGGCGACCGGGTGCCCCTGCAGCGCGAACACCGGCACGCCGTGCTCGTCGTCGCGTGCGCCCACCCCGCGCCCGACCGTGCCGAAGCCGTGCCGCAGACCCGGCGTCATCGCGACCTGGTCGAGGCGCACGGTGCCGAGCGGCGCGAGGACGTCCTTGACGGTGTCGTGCGCGAGCTCGGACAGGCCGCCGGTGAGCACCACGAGGTCCGCGCGCACGAGCTGGTCCTCGAGCGCCTCGCGCAGCGCGGCCCGCTCGTCCGGCACCACGCCCACGCGCACCGCCGCGGCGCCGGCGTCCCGCACCGCGGCCTCGAGCGCGTGCCCGTCGGCCTCGAAGACGGTGCCGGGACGGGCGGGCGTGGTGGGCTCCACGAGCTCGTCGCCCACCGAGAGCAGCACGACGCGCGGCGTCGGGTGCACCGGCAGACGGCCGCGCCCCATCGCCGCGGCCAGGGCCACCTGGCGCGCCCCCAGGCGCGTGCCCGCGGTGAGCACGACCTCGCCGGCGCGCACGTCGGCGCCCGCCGGGCGCACGTGCTGCCCCGGCATCGCAGGACGCTGCAGCGCGACGCGGGCCGTCCCCCGGTCCGTCTCCTCGACCGGGACGACGGCGTCGGCGCCGAGCGGCAGCGGCCCGCCCGAGGCGACGCGCACCGCCGTGCCCGCGACGTGGCGCAGCCCGGCGGGCGACCCCGCGTGCACGTCGTCGACGACGGGCAGGTCGCGCACCCGCCCCGCGTCGTCCACCGTGTCGTGGGCCGCGACCGCGTAGCCGTCGCGGGCCGCCGCCGGCACGGCCGGGACGTCGACGGGCGCGACGACATCGGCCGCGAGGATGCAGCCCGTCGCGTCGTGCAGCACGACGTCCAGCGGCGCCACCGGACCCACCGCCGCGAGGACGGCCGCGAGGTGGTCCTGCACCGATCTCATGCGCGCATTCTGCCTGCTGGTGCGCACGCCGCCGACCGAGGGGCGCACCCGGCCGCCCACCCCGCCGGCGCACCGGCCGGCGGCGCGCCGCGCGGCCCGCAGCACGACGCGGCCCGGCTGGTCCACACTGGTGCCATGAGCGCCGTCGCCCAGCCGTCCTGGCACAGCCCTGCGCAGGGCCCGGGCCACGGGGGCCGGGCCGGCGGTGGACGGGTCGAGGAGCGGGTGCCGGTGCGGCGCCCGTCCGCGGCCGAGACCAAGGACGCCCTGCGTCGCGGCGTCCGCGCGCAGCGGGCCCGGCGCTCGCCGCGGCTCTGCGAGGAGGCCGCGAGCCGGCTCGCCGAGGTCGTGCTGACGATCCCCGCGGTCGCCGACGCCCGCTGCGTCAGCGTGTACGCGTCCCGGCCCACCGAGCCCGGCACCGGTCCCCTCGTGGAGGCGCTCGCCGCCCGCGGCGTCCGGCTCCTGCTGCCGGTGCTCGGCACCGGCCTGCAGCGCGACTGGGCGGAGTACGCGGGGGCCGAGGACCTGCGCGAGCGGGCGCCCGGGCGGCCGCCCGAGCCCGGCGGCCCCGGGCTGGGTGCGCAGGCGCTGGCCGAGGCCGACGTCGTCCTCGTCCCGGCGCTCGCCGTCGACGCCACCGGCACGCGTCTCGGGCAGGGCGGCGGCTGGTACGACCGGGTCCTCGCGCACGTGCGCCCGGGCGCACCCGTCGTCGCGCTCGTGCACGCCGACGAGGTGGTGGACGACCCGCTGCCGCGCGAACCCCACGACCGCCCCGTCACGGCCGTCGCGACGCCCGAGCGGTGGTGGCTGGTCGGGGCGGACGGCGGGCCGCACGGGCCGGACGCCCGCTGACGCCGTCGCGTCCCGTCAGTCGTCCGCCGGGACGAGCGTCAACCGGTCGACCGCGTCGGCCTCGACCGCCGCCGCCGAGAACGGCCACGGGAACTGCTCGCCGCGCGCCCAGGCCGGCAGCTGGTCGTCGTAGTGCACGCTCGCCGGGTGCCCGGACGTGCCGGTCAGGTTGACCCACGTCGAGGAGTCGAGGTCGCCGAGGTCGACGACCATGCGCATGGACGGTGCGTTGCGCACCGCGTACGAGCCGGACGCCGCGTCCCAGCTGGTCGCGTCGACGATCGCGGACCCGCCGCCGACGGCCTGCGGGCGCGGGTTGACGACGCCGCGCACGACGGCGGGCACGCCCTCGCCGCCGAGCACGGGGTGCCGCGGCGCGGCCACGTGCAGCCGGCCCCACGCCCAGTCCTCGGTGCGGCTGCCCAGCTGTGCGGTCAGCCCGTACCGGGCCTCGCTGAGCGCGCGCGACAGGATCTCGTCGCGCCCCTCGACGACGCCCAGCGTCGAGCGGTCGTCCCACCACGGCGACGTCGGGTCCTGCAGGATCGTGCGCACGACCTCCAGCCAGCGCGAGTCCCCGGACGGCGCGTGACCGTCGGGGAGGTCGTCGGCGAACGTGAGCCGCAGCAGGTCGGCCCAGACGGCGGCCAGGTAGGCGGCGGCCGCCGAGTCGGCGGAGGACACGTGGTCCCAGCGGCGCAGCAGCTCCTGCCCCTCGGCCACGAACGGCTCGTCGACGTCGACCTCGAGCAGCGCGGGCACCAGCACGTCCGCGTAGGGGTTGTGCTGGTCGGTCTGCATGCGGGCCGTCGTCTCCGCGTCGACGGGCCGGCCGGCCTCGATCTCCGCGGTCAGCAGGTCGCGGACCCGCTGCGCGCGGTACCCGTAGTCGGTGTCGCGGGCGAGGAAGGGGCCGAGCCCGGCCGGCGTGACGGCCTGGTTGGCCGCGACGACGAACCCCTCGGCGGGGTCGAGGACGCGCGGCATGTCCGCGGCGTCGACCCAGCCCTGCCAGTCGTAGCGCGAGTCCCAGCCCGGTCGGGGCCAGGTGCCGTCGGCGGGGACGGGCGCACCGGGCACGCTCGCGCGCACGGGGATCCGTCCCGGCGCCTGGTACCCGATGTGGCCGTCCGTCGTCGCGAAGACGATGTTCTGCGACGGCACGTCGAACAGCGCGGCCGCGGCGGCGACGTCCTCGGCGTCGCCGGCGGTCATCATCGCCAGGATCGCCTCGACGGTGCGGCCCGGCTCCAGGGCCGTCCACGCGAGCGCGACCTCGAACCGTCGGCCCGGCGCCCCCTCCGGGACGGGCGCCCGCGAGGCGGCGCCCACGTCGAGCACGCCCGAGACGATCGGGCCGTGCCGCGTGCTGCGCACCGGCAGCTCCACGTCGTCGCCGCCCGCCACCTCGATGGTCTCGGTCCGGACGTCGACGGGCTCGCGGCGGCCGTCGACGACCACCTCGTCGCCCTCGACCCGCTCGAGGAAGAAGTCGGTGACGTCGGCGCCGAGGTTCGTCAGGCCCCACGCCAGGCGGTCGTTGTGGCCGATGACCACGCCGGGGACGCCGGCGAGCGCGAAGCCGCCGACGTCGAACGGGCACGCGTCGTCGACCGTCGCGCAGCGCAGCCCGACCTGCGACCAGATGCCCGGCGCGGAGATGCCCAGGTGGGGGTCGTTCGCCAGCAGCGGCGCGCCGGACGCCGTGTGCTCGCCCGCCACGACCCAGGAGTTGGACCCGATGCCGTCGCCCTCCCCCACGAGGTGCGGCACGGCCGCCATCGCGCGGTCCGCGGCCTCGAGTGCCTCCTGCAGGTCGGGACCGGCGAGCAGCGCGCCGAGGTCCGGCTCCGCGGCCACCGGCACGGGGACCGCGCTGCGGGGCGCGACGGCCGTGGCGTCGAGGACGGGCGCGTTCCTGTCCTGCGGGTACGGCGGGAAGAGCTGCTCGACCCGGGCCACGTCACCCACGGAGGCGTACGTGAGCGCGCGGGCGAGCTCGGCGTCGTAGTTGGAGCGCAGGTCCCACGCCATCGCCTTGAGCCACGTGAGGGAGTCGACCGGGTGCCACGGCTCGGGACGCTCGACGGGCACGCGCTGGCCGAGCACCGTGTACTCCATCGCCATGGCGCCGGTGTCGCGTCCGTCGAGCCAGGCGTTGACGCCGCTCGCGTACGCCTCGAGCCACTCCCGCGCCTGCGCCGGCATCCGGTCCCACTCCTGCTCGGCGACCCGGCGCCAGCCGAGGGTCCGGACCACCTTGTCGGCGGCGAGCGCGTCCTCCTGGGCCCCGACGAGTTCCGAGAGCCGGCCGGACGCGACGTGCCGGCGGTAGTCCATCTCGAAGAACCGGTCCTGCGCCGACACGTAGCCCTGCGCGGCGAAGAGGTCGCTCGCGCTGCGCGCGACGATGGTCGGCACACCGCGCGCGTCACGGGTCACGCGCACCTCCTCCCCGAGCCCGGGGACGCTCTGCGTGCCGGACGGCTCCGGCAGCGGACGGCGCAGCACGACCGCCCCGACGAGCGTGGTGGCCAGCAGCGCGACCACGACGACGGAGGCGGCGACGACGAGCGCGGTGCGCAGGCGAGGGCGGCGGCGGGGCACGGTCGCAGGGTAGCCCTGCCGGGGTGTGCTTGACGCTCGCGGTAGAGTTGGCACTCGGCCCTCGAGAGTGCCAGCGCGCCTCGTGCCGGGCCCGGCGGCGTCGTCCTCGTGGGGCGCGCCACCCGCCACCGGCACGCGACCGCCCCACCGGGGCCACCACACACCACCCGCCGGGCGCAGGTCCGGCGCACGAGTTCCACGGGAGTCGGCCAGTGCCCACCTACGCCTACCGGTGCACCGCCTGCGAGCACGCCTTCGAGGTCCAGCAGTCCTTCTCCGACGACGCCCTGACCGTCTGCCCCGAGTGCGAGGGGCGCCTGCGCAAGGTCTTCTCCGCCGTCGGCGTCGTCTTCAAGGGCTCGGGCTTCTACCGCACGGACGCGCGCGCGGGCGGGTCGACCACCGCCTCGACGACCGGCAAGACCACGTCGTCCGGCTCGTCCTCGTCGTCGTCGACCGGCTCGTCCTCCTCCGCCGCGTCGCCGTCGACGGCGGCGTCGGGCGGGTCGTCCTCGGCGCCGAAGGCCGCCTCGGCCTGACGCCGGTCCGACCTCCGGCCCGACCCGGGGCGGCGGCTCGACCCACCGGCGAGTGCGGCGAGCCGTCCCCAGCCCCGGGCGGAGCGGGCGCACTCCCCCGGCGCCACCCCGGGCCCGGGGACGGTGCACGTCCCGGCCCTAGCGTCGCCGGCGTGCTCCCCCTCGACCCGTCCGCCGACCTGCGTCCTGCACCGCTCGCCCCCGTGCGCGCGCCGGCCGCCGTCCGGCTGCGCGGCGCGCTCTGGCGCTGGCGCTTCGCGGTCGCCGCCGCCTGCCTCGGCGCCGCGGCCGGCGTGGTCGTCCACGCGCTGCGCCCGCCCCCGCCCGTGACCGTGCCCGTGCTCGTGGTCGCCGGGGACGCCCCGGCCGGCGTGCCCCTGACCGCCGCGGGGGTGGTGGTCGCCCGCGTGGCCCCGGGGCGGTGCCCGCGGGCGCGCTCACCTCGCCGGCCGACGCGACCGGGGCGGCACCCGTGGTCGACCTGCCCGCGCGCCAGGTGCTCACGCCCTCGCTGCTCGCCACCGGGACCCCGACGGGCCCGCCGGGCACGGTCGTGGCCGCCGTGCGCCTGGACGACCCGGCCGTCGCGGCCCTGCTCGCCCCCGGCACGCACGTCGACCTCGTGGCGGCCCGGCCCGAGGGCGGCGCGGGCGACACCGTCGCCCGCCGCGCCCTGGTGCTCCCCGCGCCCGTGCCCTCGCCCGGCGGAGGCGACGGGCTGCTTCCCGGCGGCGACGACGGCGGTGCGCCCGTGCTCGTCGCCGTCACGCCGGAGGAGGCCGTGCGGATCGCGGCGGCGTCGGCCTCGGCGCGGCTGGTCGCGGTCGTCGTGCCATGATCGCGCCGACGGCAGCACCGGCCACGGACGAGCGGGAGCAGGGGATGACGGACGGGATGCGGGACGGGCTGCGCGGCGCCGGGGACCGGCTGCGCGCGGTCGGCGGGAGCAGCCAGGTGAAGGGCATGGCGAAGGTCCTCCAGGGGTTCAAGGACTTCGTCTCGCGCGGCAACGCGGTCGAGCTGGCGGTCGGCGTGGTCGTCGGCGCCGCGTTCACGGCCGTGGTCTCCGCCCTGCAGGAGGCGCTGATCAGCCCGCTCGTCGGGTGGATCTTCGGCAAGCCGAACCTCGCGGGCGTGTGGGACCTCGGCCCGTACTCCTGGCGCGACGGTGTGGAGCCGATCCGCGTCGGCGTGATCCTCGAGGCGCTGGTCCAGTTCCTGCTGACGGCCGCCGCGATCTACTTCCTCATCGTCCTGCCGCTGAACGCGCTCGCGGCGCGGCGCAAGCGCGGGCAGGAGGAGGAGCCGCAGGCCCCGAGCGAGGACGTGCTCCTGCTGCAGGAGATCCGCGACCTGCTCGCGCAGCGCCTCACGCCCGCGGTCGCCCGTGACGTCGGGGCCGGCGGCGGGACTGGCGGCACCGCGACCGGCGGCACTGCGGTTGGCGGCACTGCGGTTGGCGGCACCGCGACTGGCGGGGCGGGCGGCACCGCCACGACCGGGGACGAACACGGAGCGGCCGGTGCGGGAGGCGAGCGCGGCACGCGGGGGACGCCGCCCGTCCCGCCGCCGTCCGGTGGCATGCCCCCGACCATCCCGCCCGGCAGCGGACCGGCCTGACGTCTGGGCGACGGCTGCGCGGCCCCGGCGCCGGTCGTCGAGGCCGGTGCTCCGGACCGCGTCGGGGCACGTCGGGACACATCGGGGAACGTCGTCAGCGTCGACGCGCCCTGCCGGTCACCAGTGCGGCTCACCGGTGCGGCTCACCAGTGCGGCTCACCAGTGCGGCGGTCGCTCGCGGCGCAGCCGGTCGTCGTTCGAGGCGGGCTCCTCACGTCCCCAGCCACGGTCGCCGTCGTCGGCGGAGCGCAGCGCGGTCCACGGGTCCGGCTCGGCCACCGGCACGGGACGCGGCCGCCCGAAGGCGGGGTCGGGGTCGGCGTCGCGCGCCGCGCCGGCGCCGACCTCGGCTGGGGCGCCGCCGGCCGCGGACGCGGCGGGGTGACGTGAGCGGAGCACCGACTCGTCGGTGCCGACCGTCCCGGACTGCCGCACCGCGCGGCGCGGCCCGCGACGACGCGGTACGGGCTGCTCGTCGGTGGTCATGCCTCGATGGTCGCGCGCCGGACGCCCGTCAGGCGAACGCGCGCGCGACGGCGCCCCGCACCACCGTGTCGACGCGGTGGCTCCGGCGGGTGATGCCGAGCTCGGCGCGCAGGGCGTCGGCGAGCGCCTCGCGCGAGCGCTCCTGCCCGTCGGACCGCAGCCACCGCACCAGGTCGTCGAGCTGGTCGTCGCTGTAGGCACCGATCGGCAGGCCCGGACGCGCGTCCGGCCGCGGCTGCGTGCGCACCGCGAGCACGAGCTGCTCCCCCGTCGTCGCCCCCGGCTCCGCCGGCGTGCGTCCCTCGGGAGCCGGCACGCCGGGGACGGCTCCGGTCGAGCCCGTCGCGCCCGCACCCCGGCCTCCCGCCGGCGGCGGCACGGTCGGCTGCACGCCCGTCGGCGTGCGCACCACCGGCGTCGCACCGGTCGCGGGCCGCACCTCCGGCGTCGCACCCGTCGCAGGCGGCACAGCCGGCACCGCACCGGTCGCGGGCCGCACCTCCGGGGTCGCACCCGTCGCGGGCCGCACGACCGGCGTCGCACCCGTCGCCGGCCGCACCACCGGCGTCGCACCCGTCGCCGGCCGCACCACCGGCGTCGCACCCGTCGCCGGCCGGGCGCTGACGTACGGCCGGACCGGCGCCTCGACGTCGTCCTCCTCCGGCGCCTCCTGCACGACCACGGGCACGGGACGCGACGGCGGCGCGGCGGCCTCGGGCCGGCGCTCGACGAGGCGCGCGTGCACGGCCCGGCGGATGCGGTCGACCTCCGCCTGCGGGTCGAGGAACGCGGCGGCCGACCAGACGCGCACCACCGACCAGCCGAGCCGCGCGAGGCGGTCCGCCACGAGGCGGTCCCGCACCCGCACGCTGGGCTCGCGGACGTAGTCCTCGTCGTCGGTGAGCACCGCGACGAGCATCTCGTCGGGCAGGTCGGGGTGACCGACGACCAGCGGGATGCGGGCACCGCCCGGCACGCCGTGGTCGACGTCGACGACGAGCCCGTGCTGCCACAGGCGCTCGGCCAGGTCCAGCACGAGACGGTCCGGGTCGGCGCCGCCCGTCGGCCGCTCGCGCTGCGGGTCGGCCGCCCGCCCGTCGGCGGCGCCCCGCTCCGCGGCGAACCGCAGGAGGTCGGCCAGGAGCTGGGGACCGGCGCCGCGCACGCGGTCGGGGTCGAGGTCCTCGGCGCCGAAGCACGAGACGACGGTGAGCCGGTGCCGGGTCGAGCCGAGGGCGTCCAGCAGCAGCGCGTCGCCGCCGGCCCGGCTCACGGGTCCGAACGAGTGCAGGACGCGCCGGTGCGGTGTGCGGCCCAGGCCGAGCGAGACGATGACGGCCTCGCGCCGCAGGCCCGCGACGTTGCCGACGTCGACGACGACGAACGGCTCGCTGCGCCCCGCGTCGAAGAACGACGCGAGGGCCGGGTTGTCCCGCACCTCGGCGAGCACGACCTCGCGCACGGCGTCCGCGTGCCGCGGCGTCACCGTGACGACCGCGAGCGACTCGTCCGGGTGGCGCAGCACGTGCTCCACGACGAGCTCGAGGACGCGGTCGACCTCCGCCCGCGTGGAGTCGACCGTGCCGCTGGTGGGGTCGGGCATGCCGGTGCCGTCGACGACCTCGAGGTGCACGAGCGGCTGCGACGTGGGCAGCGGCGTCGGGACCAGCACGTCGGCGTAGCCGTGCTCGGCGAGGAACGCCGTGAGGTACGGGTCGCGGCGGGACGCGTCGGCGTGCAGCGCGACGGACGGCAGGGCGTCGGCGAGCTCGCGCACGGCGGACCCGGAGGCGCACCGCGCGTCGCCCACGACGACCACCTGGCGGCCCCGCGCGATCGCGGGCAGCGCCGCCTCGACCGGCAGGTGCGCCGCGGCGTCGACGACGACGAGGTCGACCGTGCGCGACGCGGGCAGCACCTGCGACACGAGCATCGGCCCCGCGACCACGACCGGGCGCAGGCGGCGGGCGACGTCCGGGTAGCGCGCGACGGTCTCGCGCACGGAGGTCAGCCGCTCCTCGACGAGCTCGGCGAACAGCCCCTCGGCCTGGTCGCGGTGCTGGCGCACGGCCGCGGCCACACGGGCCAGCGCCGACGCCAGGACGGGCGCCGTCCGGCTCGCGACGTGCGCGCGGTCCAGGTCCGCGTACGTCGCGGACAGCGCGCCGAGCGCCGTCCCGTCGTACCCGGCGAGGGCGGGGTCCGCGGCGAGCACCTGCTCGAACACCGTGCTCCACCACGCGAGGTCCAGCTCCGCCGGGGCGAGCGCGGGGTCGACACGACGCTCCGTGAGGTCGTCGACCAGCCGACCGAGGCCCGCGGTCCGCAGCGCGTGCAGCAGCTGCGTGCGCTCCGGCAGCGTGTCGAGGGCGTCGACGGTGTCCCGCAGCCGCCCGAGCCGCTCCCGCAGCTCGGGGAACGGCGTCGAGGCGAGGGCGCCGCCACCGGGCGTCGCGGCGAGGACGGCGGCGAGCGCCTCCACGTCCTCGCGCACCGCGCGGTGCTCGTCCTCGATGACCTCGAGGGCGTCCGGCAGGCGCGGCCAGCCACCCGCCGGGCAGTGCGCCTGCCAGACCTCGCGACGCGCCTGCACCGCGAGCAGGGCGGCGTGCAGGTCCGCGACGGGACGGCCCGGGCGCAGCATGTCCTTGGCCTGCTTGCGCAGCCGGCGCCGCACCCAGAACCCCATTGGCACGTCGTGCTGCTCGCGCCACTCCTTGGTCGCCGTCGCGGCGACCAGGTCGGCCGCCGTGCGCTCGAAGACCAGCGGCTGGAACACGTCGAGCGACGCGCGCACGCCGTCCAGCATGCGCAGCTGCTCGGTCCAGCCGTCGAGCGTGGTCGCGGGGGTGAGCCCGGTCTCCGCGGCGACCTGCGCCACACGGTCCACCAGGACCGGCAGCGACACGTCGAGCAGCCGGTCGAGGCGGCGGCGCACCACCTGCGCGTCGGCGGAGGTGCGCAGGTTCGCGCCGAACCACGGCGTGTCCTGCGGGCGCAGCGTGTACGCGCCGAGCTCGCCGGCGCGCACCAGGTCGCGCGCGAGCCGTCCGCGGCGCTCGGCGTCCAGGACGCGCGCGACCTCGGGGTCGAGCCGGACCGTCGTGCGCGGCGTGGGGCGCGCGGAGGTCAGGCGCGCGAGCTCCTGCAGGGCGTCGTAGGCGGACACGTCCCAGGGCGCGCGGGCCGTGTGCAGGGCGTCGACGTAGGCGCGCAGCCGCTCACGGTGGTCGAGCAGCCGGCCGCGCAGCGTGTGCACGGCGGTGGTGTCGACGACGGGCGGCTCGGTCGTCATCGCCCCGAGCAGGCGACGGCCGACGGCCGTGCGCCACCCCGCGTGCGGCTCGACGTCGAGGACGAGCTCGCCCAGGCCCAGCTCCTCGAGCCGGTCGACGAGGGCGGTCGCGGCGCGCCGGTGCCCCGGCACGTAGAGGACCGTGCGGCCCTCGGCGGCCGCGTCGGCGACGAGGGCGGCGAGCGTGCCGGTGACGTCGGCGCCCGTGGGGGCGTCGACGAACACGTGGGCCCCCGACGCGACGACGTCGAGGACGTGCTGCTGCGCGGGGTCGAGGTCCCCCACGCCGCGCTCGGCGGCCGGGTCGCGGTCGCCGGGCACGGGATCGGGCAGCGCGACGGCGAGCGCGTCGCGCGCGTCGTCCAGGCCGGCGAGCGCGCGGACCACCTCGTGCCGGTCGAGCGTCCCCGCGAGCTGGTCGAGGTCGTCCACGAGCACCTGACCCGGGTGGACGAACGTGCCGACGACGACCTTCTCCACGAGCGAGAAGCCCTCGAGCACGGCCTCGCCGAGCGACGCGAGACGCTGCAGCGCGCCACGCGGGTCGAAGCCGGCGGCGGTGAACGTGCCGCGTGCCACGGCGGCCGGGTCGAGCAGGGCACCGTGCCGGCGCAGGGCGCGCGCGAGCACGGGGTTGACCTCGAGGGACGGCTCGAGCGCGAGCTCGTAGTCGCCCTCGCCGGAGCCGCGGGCGCGCAGGGTGACGGGGCGCAGCAGCACGGGCGCCCGGACCGTCCGCACGGCCTCGCCGGACCGGTCGGGGCGGTGCTCGCGCGGGTCGGGGCTGCGGCGGGTGACGTGCGCGAGGGCACCCACGTCGTCCGACGCCAGGTCGGCGGACGACCGGTCGGTCCACGTCGCCACGCCGATGGCGAGCGACGTCGGTGCGATGCCGTAGCGCTGGGTGTAGGTGGCGGCGCGCGCGCTGACGGCCCGCGCCCGGCGGCGCGCGCTGGACAGCGCGCCCGCCTCGCGCACGAGGTTGGACAGCCGGGTCGAGCGGCCGGCGAACAGCTGCGCCATGCCCGACGGGTGCGCGGCCGACAGGTCGAGCGCGGCCTCGCCCAGCTGGTCGACGTCGGAGAGCGTGGAGGCGCCCGCGGCCTCGACGAGCGCGCCCCGCCAGGTCGCGACCGCGCCCTCGAGGACCTCCGCGGGGGACGGCGGCTCGACGAGGGCCACCGGTGCGGCGTCGGTGCCGTCGGCGGTGCGGTCGGCGGTGCGGTCGGTGGCGGCGGCGTCCGGCGCGGGCGCGTCGGACGGGGCTGCGGGCTGGGCCGGACCGGCCGGGGTCGGCCCCGGAGCGGGCGTGCGGGCGGGGACGGTCACCCTGGAACGGTAGACCGGGCGGGGGCGATCCTCCGGGCGGCCACGCCGAGGGCGGTCGGACCCGTCCGCCGCGTGATCACGGGCCGCACGGGCGCCTCCCGGCCCGCGCCGGGGTGCTCGCCGTGCCCCGCGCGGACGGGCTCCGTGGCCCTGCGCGACGCTCTCACCAGGCCGGGGACGTGCACGGCGCGAGCGGTCCGCACGACCGTGGGGCCTCGACCGGAGGCGCGCGCACGCCCTGCCGGTCCCGGGGACGACGAGAGCGGGCCGGTAGGCACCGACCCGCTCGCGTGACCGCCGGACGGCGGGAGAGTGAGAGACGGTGCGCACCGCGCAGGGGGCAGGCGATGCGCACCGTCGGGTACGAGTGTTGCTCATCGACGGACGTTGGTCAAACGTCCAGAGCGCCCGCGCGGGTGAAATCGAGCGGTCGTCCAGGACGGTCGCCCATGAGGCGCCGCGGCGGGCACGGCCGGTGGTGCGCCTACCCTGGGTGGGGCCGGCGCACGACGGCCCGGGAGGGACGGACGCGATGACCGGCAGGCGCGGGCCCGCGCTGGTGTGGACGGCGGCGGTCCTCGCCTACCTGGCGGCCGTGGTGCACCGGACCGCCCTCGGTGTGGCGGGCGTCGACGCGATCGAGCGGTTCGGCCTCTCCGCCACCGGCCTCGCGTCCTTCTCCGTGGTCCAGCTGGGCGTCTACGCGGCGCTGCAGATCCCCGCCGGGCAGCTGCTCGACCGGTTCGGCGCACGCACGCTCATCGCCGGTGGGTCCCTCGTCATGGCCGTCGGACAGGGGCTGCTGGCGTGGGCCGACGACGTCCCGACCGCGATCGTCGCGCGCGTGCTCGTCGGCGCGGGCGACGCGGGGATCTTCATCAGCGCGTGCCGGCTGGTCGCGGAGTGGTTCCCGGCCCCGCGCGTGCCCCTGCTCGTGCAGCTCACGGGGATGATCGGGCAGGCGGGGCAGATCGTCTCCGCCGTGGCCGTCGCTCTCGTGCTGCACGGCGCCGGGTGGGGGACGACGTTCGGCGCGCTCGCGCTGGCCGGCCTGCTCGTCACCGCCGTGGCGTGGCTCGGCGTGCGGTCCCCCGCGCCGACGCACGCGTCGGTCGTCGCGTCCGCCGTGCGCACCCGGTTCGTGCACGCCGTGCGCGAGGCCGCCCGGCCGGCGGGCACCCGGCTCGGCTTCTGGTCCCACTTCCTCACCCCGTTCAGCGCGAACGTGGTCGCGATGCTCTGGGGCGTCCCGTTCTTCGTCACCGCGCAGGGCCGCTCGCCGGCCGAGGCGAGCGCGCTGCTCAGCGCCCTCACCGTCTCGGCGATGGTCAGCGGGCCGATCGTGGGCCGGTGGACGGGCCGGCACCCGCTGCGGCGCAGCTGGTCGGTGCTCGCGTCGGCGGTCTCGACCCTCGTCGCCTGGGTGTGGCTGCTCGTGCCGGACACGCCGCGGCCGTTCTGGCAGCTCGTGCTGTTCGTCGTCGTCATCGGCGCCGGGGGCCCCGTCTCGCTCGTCGGCATCGACTTCGCGCGGACGTTCACGGCCGCCGACCGTCTCGGCACGGCCACCGGGTTCGTCAACACCGGCGGGTTCACGTCGTCGATCGGCGCGATCCTGGCCGTGGGCGTCGTGCTGCAGCTGGCGTCACCGCCCGGGGCGACGACCTACACCCTCGACGCCTACCGCCTGGCGTTCTCGGCGCTGGCCGTGCTGTGGCTCGTCGGCGTCCTGGGCGTCCTGCGCAACCGGCGGCTCGCACGGGCGGACATGGCCCGCGCAGGCACGGTGGTGCCGCCGATCCGGGACGTGCTGCGCCGCCGTCGCGCCTGACCGGCGCCCGACGTCATCCCTCCGGGGCGTGCGGGTCCTCCACGCGCAGCGCCAGGATCGCGACGTCGTCCTCGGCGCCGCACGGGACGAGCGCCGCCAGCACGGCGTCCAGCAGCTCGTCCGCGGTGCACGCGGGCAGTGCCCCGACCAGGTCCGCGAGACCCGCGAGCGAGGCGCTCAGCGACGTGCCCCGCCGCTCGACCAGGCCGTCGGTGAACAGCAGCATCATGTCCCCGGGGCGCAGCGTGGCCGCGTGCTCGGGGCGAGGCGCGCCCAGGCCGAGGCCCAGCAGGACGCCGGTGCGGCCGGGCAGCGGCGCGGTGGTCCCGTCGGCGCGGCGCACGAGCGGCGGCGGGTGCCCCGCGGACGACCACACGACGGCACGCGACCCGTCGTCCGCGGCGGTGCCGACCCGCGCCACGAGCACGGTCGCCGTGGCGTCGAGCCCGAGGCCGAGCGCGGTCCGGTCGGTGAGGTCGAGCGCGGGCCCCGGGGACGCGTCGTGCGCGTACGCCACCGCGCGCAGCGTGCCGCGCAGCTGGTCCATGTGCCCCGCCGCGCGGATGTCGTGCCCGGTGGCGTCGCCCACCACGACGACCGTCGAGCCGTCGGGCGCGCCGAACGCGTCGTACCAGTCGCCGCCGACCCGCACCTCGCGCGCGGCCGGCCGGTACCGCACCGCCACGGTGAGGCCCGGCGCGTCGGGCGGCGGCGTGAGGATCGACTCCTGCAGCTCGATCGCGGCCTCCCGCTCGCGCTGGAACGCGGCGGAGAACCGCTCGAGCGTCGAGGTCACCGCCATCGCGTGCTCGACGACCTCCGGGTGGCGCTCCGCGCCGGGCGCGGGGCGCCCCGCCGTGACGACGATGTCCGTGACGTCCTCGACGCGCTCGAGCAGGTGGGTCACCCGCCCCCCGGCGTCGAGCACCGGGACGTGCGTGGTGATCCACCACCGCTCCTGCCAGCCACCGGACCCGTCGTCCCGCAGGTCGTAGCGGTGGGGGCCCATGACCTCGGGCCGCCCGGTGCGCGCGACCCGGCGCAGCGACGCGACGACGGGCGGCTCACCGTCCTCGCCGGGGCCGGAGCCGGCCGTGGGCGGCACGGGGAACGCGTCGAGCACGTGCCGCCCGAGCAGGACGGACCCCGGCAGGCCCACCGTCTCGAGGAACGCCTCGTTGGCGTCGAGCACCACCAGGTCGGGCGACAGCACGAGCTTGGCCGAGCTGAGCGCGTCGAACACCGCGTGGTAGTCGACGCCCCCGGGTGCCGCGCGGGCACCGCCGTGCACGTCGTCCATCGCCCACCTCCCCTGCCGCGCGTGCGCGCCCGGCGCGCGCGACCGCTCCGCCTGGATATCACCCGGCGGGTGCCCGCACATCCCGGCACCGTGAGCCGCTGGACGGGCACCGGCCCTCGGGGGGCGACGGAGCCGTCCGGGGGACGCCGGACGGCTGGGCCACGTGGCACCGCGGCAACGACGACGCGCCGCCCCGGCCGGGTCTCCCCCGGCCGGGTGCGGCGCGTTCGGCGCGGCCGGCTGCGGCGCGCGCGGGTGTGTCGTCAGTACTTGCAGCAGGGCGCGGCGATGGTCGAGTCGGCCTGCGCGATGGCCGCACCGGTGACCCCGGTGACGGTCGTGAGGGCGACGACGACGGCGACGACGAGCTTCTTCTTCATGGCGAGACCTCCGGCGTGGTGTGCCGGCCCCTCCGGCACAGCGCAGATGTTCCCCAAGCGCGTGTCGTGCCCGCAATGACTCCGGGAATACTGGTATAGACACTCCCTGAAAACCGGTCACTCGGGCGTGTCGCCCAGACGACGGACGGCGGCCCCCCGCAGGGGACCGCCGTCGGGTGCGACCGTGCTGTCGCCGTCAGCGCGCGGTGGGCAGCCGCAGCGTCGTGCGTGCTCCGAGCGCGGCGAGTGCGCGTCCGTAGGCCTCGACCACCGCGTCCGTGCTGTCGCCCGCGGCGCGCAGCCGGTCCGCGATGCGCCGCCAGCCCGCCGCGGCCGGACGTCCGGCCGGCATGGACGCCAGCCGCGCGGCCGCCTCCCGGTAGGCCTTGAGGGCGGCGGCGCGCTCGCCGGACACCAGCAGCGCGTCACCGAGGGCCTCGTGCGCCGCGGCGCCGTCGCGGCGCTCACCGGGACCGATGAGCTCGACGGCCTTCAGCCCCGACGTCAGCGCGGCGCGGGTCTGCCCGAGCATCAGCTGGGCGCGCGAGCGCACGGTGGCCGCGCGCGCGAGGTCCACCTGGGACTCGCTGATCTCGAGCGCGAGCCGGGCTGCGTCGAGCTCCGCCAGGGCCTCCCGCGGACGGGGCGGCGTGACCTCGATGAGCAGCTGCGCCAGGTCCAGGCGCAGGAGCGGGACGTCGTTCTCGCCCTCCTCGCCGCCGACGACCGCGAGCGCCGAGCGCAGGTGGCCGAGGGCCGCCTCGCCGTTGCCGTGGGCGTCCTCGACGAAGGCCAGGTTCCAGTGCACGGCCGACACGGCGCGCGCCGAGCCCTCGCGCAGCGCCCGGGCCAGCAGGTCCTTGCCGCGCACGAGCGCGTACGTGATGTCGCCGCGGGCGACGTACGCCCACACGAGCGTCGACTCGAGCCGCAGCAGCTGCTCGGTGCCGCCGGCGACGCCCTCGAGCGCGGCGAGGTGGTGCTCGCCCGTCCGGACCGCCTCCGTCAGCTCGCCGGCCTCGGTGAGGGCCATGACGAGGCGGGCGGCGGCCTGGGCCGCGCGCAGCGGGCGGTGCCCCTCGGTGAACCGCCGGGCGGCGTCGGCCAGCAGGCGGCCGGCCTCCTCGAGCTCCCCGACGCGGTCCAGCGCCTCGGCGTGCGCGAGCAGGACGCGCCCCGCCTGGTCCACGTCGAGCGCGTCCAGGTCGACGGCGGCGAGCTCGGCGGCGGCCGCTCCGGGCCGCCCCGACCGCACGAGCTGGCGCGCGCGGACGACGGCGGCCTCGGACGCCTGGTACGCCGGGGACCGCTCCCCCTGCTCGAGGTAGGTCACGGTGATGCCGAGCGCGGACGCGAGCCGCTCCAGCGCGGCGGGCCCGGGACCCCGGATGCCGCGCTCGAGGTGCGACACGTAGCTGGGGTGCATCATCGCCGCCCGGGCGAGGTCGGCCTGGCTCAGTCCGGACCGCTCACGGGCGTCACGGAGCCTCTCACTGACAGGGTGCACGGCTCTCACGATAGGCACGCATCCGGCCACACGGAAGGGGGACCGGGGGCACCGTCAGTCACGATCGTGCAGACAGACCGGGCAATCAGGTCACGGAGGACATCTGCGGGGGTGTCAGCACCCCGCCGTGTCGTCCCATGACTGGACGTCCGACCTGGACGCGCACTGGGACGGCGCGTCCCACGTGGCGGGCGCACGGCGGCAAACCTCGTGCCGCGGGCGGGCGGCGGTCCCTAGGCTCGCCGGGTGCTCCCTCAGGACTGGATCGACCACCGTCGCGCGGGCGACCGCGAGCTCGTGGGCTGGCTGCGCCCGGAGGGCGAGGGCTTCGTCGCGATCGACCGGCTCGGCCGCGCGCTCACCGACGCCGTCGACTGGGACGTCGCGGAGGCGGCGCTCGACGAGCGCGGCCTGCACTGGCTCGCCGACCTGTGGGAGCTGGAGCTCGAGGACGGCTCGACGACGCGCGTGCGCCTGGTCGAGGTCAGCCCGGAGCGGGTCGTGGTCAAGCGGGACGACTTCGGCGACGTGAGCGCCGAGCTGCGCACGTGGACGCTGCCGTTCCCGGCCCCCGCGACGCTGCGCCCGTACGCGAGCGACCCCTCGGTCCTCGACGCGGGGCCCGGCGGGTTCTGAGCCGGCACGGGGCCCGGCCGGTCGTCGCCGTGCGGGCGCCCCTCGCGGTCAGCGGCCGGTGCGCCCCCGGCACCGACGACCCACCCCCGACGGAGGCAGGACGATGAGCGACCTCGACGACGTGCAGCGCTGGGCCGCGTTCGCGGCGGAGCCGGGCGGGGGCAACCCCGCCGGGGTGGTGCTCGACGCGCGGGGCTGGTCCGACGAGCGCATGCGGGCGGTGGCGGCCGAGGTCGGGTACGCGGAGACGGCGTTCGTCACCGATCCGGGGACACTGACGCTGCGCTACTTCTCCCCCGTGGCCGAGGTGCCGTTCTGCGGGCACGCGACGGTCGCCACGGCGGTCGCGCTCGCCGCGGCGCGGGGCCCGGGCGACCTGCTGCTGCGCACCCCGGTCGGTCCCGTCGCGGTCACGACCCGGGACGCGGGCGGGGTGCTCAGCGCGTCGTTCACGAGCGTCGAGCCCCGCGTCGCCGACCTCGACCCGGCGGTCCTCGACGAGCTCCTCGGGCTGCTCGGGCTGACGCGCGACGACCTCGACCCGACGCACCCGCCCCGCACCGCCGACGCGGGCAACGTGCACCCCGTGGTGGTGCTGCGCGACGCCGCCGCGTTCGACGCGTTCGGCTTCGACCCCGCGGCCGTGCGGGCGCTCATGGACCGCGAGGGCTGGGCCGGCACGGTGACGGTGCTGCACCGGCGCGGCGACGACGAGTACGAGGCGCGCAACCTGTTCCCGGTCGGCACCCTCACCGAGGACCCGGCGACCGGCTCGGCGGCCGCCGCGACGGGGGCGTACCTGCGCGCGCTCGGGCTGCTCGCCCCGCCGGCACGGGTCCGCGTCCACCAGGGCCGGCACGTCGGCCGGCCAAGCGTGCTGGTCGTCGACGTGCCCGAGGCCGGCGGCGTGACGGTGACGGGCACGGCCGCGCGCATCTGAGCCGCGCTCAGGCCGGTGCGGCGCCCGCCCTGCGGCCCGCGGCCAGCCGTGCCGCACCGAGCAGCGCGAGGCTCACCGCCGCGCCCAGCGCCGTCTCGACGACGCGGTCGACCGCGAGGGCCGTCGGGTCGCCGGGGGCCGACAGGTGCACGGCGAGGAGCGCGACGGGTGTGACGAACGCGAGGCCGAGCGCGTAGCTGCGGGCCATGACGACCTCCGCGCCCGCCGCGCACACGACGACGACGGCGACGACGACGGCCACCGGCGGTTCGGCCGCGAGCAGCGCGCCCGCGACGAGCGCACCGGCCACGGTCCCGACGAGCCGCCGCACCGAGCGCCAGGCGTCCGGCGGGCGCCCGTACGCGGGCAGCGTCGCGACGACCGCGACGACCGCCCAGGCGACGTGCGGCAGCCGCAGCGCGGTGCCGACCGCACCCGCCGTCAGCGCCCCGAGGACGACGAGCGCCGCGGACCGCCACAGCGCGGGGTCCCGCAGGACGGCCGCCGTCCGTCCTGCACCGCGGCCCAGCGGTGCGAACAGCCCCGGCAGCCGCGCACCGAGCACGGCCCGCACGACGTACCCGACGAGGCTGACACCCCACGCCCACGCGACCGACCCGAGCGTGATCGCCGCGACACGCGGCAGCTCGTGCGGGGCGAGCGGCACCTGCAGCAGCGTCAGGTAGGCGAACACCGGGAAGATCGGCTGCGGCGGGACGCCCTGCAGCCACCCGATCACGCACACCCCGGCGACCAGGACCACGACGAGCCCGACGGCCGCCGCCCACACCGGTGCGTCGAGCAGGCCGAGGGCGGTACCGGCGGCCATGGCGGCGGTCATGAGCAGGGCGACCGCGGTGACCGTCACCACGCGGCGGCGGTACGGCTCCGCACGGCCGTAGATGGCGGTGAACGCGGCGAACATCGCGAACGCCGCGTGCCGGGTCTCGCCCGTCGCGACGACGAGGGCGAGCGGGACGGCGTTCGCGACCGCGACGCGCAGGGCCGTCTCCACGTCCAGCGAGCGCCACGGGCGGTCGGCGCCGGCGACCCGCTGCACGACGTCGGCGACCCGCACGACCCCCTCCTCCGCTGCCTCCGCGGGCCGCGTGGGCCGGCCGGCGGGACGTCCAGGGTAGGCACGTCGTCCCGAGGTCCCCGCCCGGGTGCGGCCCGTGGTGGCGCGGGTCACGGTCGACGGGGCCCGTCCCGCGCCCCCGGGCGGCGGTGGCTCAGTCGGCGCCGGGGCCGGTGTACTCGAGGCCGGGCCAGTGCGCCCACTCCTCGAAGTGCTCGGCGCGCCCGTCGGGGGCGAACCGCACGACCCACAGGTCGCGGAACTCGTGCGGCTCGTCGCCGAGGTAGTGGACCTCGACGCGCAGCACCGCGGTGGGCGGGTCGACGGCGACGGGCTCGGCCGTCATGGTGAACGGCGTCGGGTCGAGCCAGAAGTCCTCGATCGCGGCGCGCCCGCGCAGCCCGTCGTCGTAGGCACCGCGCAGGTACAGGGCGTCCTCGGTGAAGAGGCGCTCGACGGCCGCGACGTCCTGCTCGCGCCAGGCCCGCTCGTACTCCCGCACCCACGTCATGACGTCGTCGGCGTCCATGCCCCTCCTCGTCGTCGCGCCGCCCGGGCCGGCACTCATGCCGTGGTCGTCACCTGCGTCAGGAACGCCGGGAGCTCGAAGTAGAGGCGCGCCTCCACGATCGCGCCGTCGTCGACGTCGTACACGACCGCCAGCGGCACCCGCACGTCCCGACCGGTCGCCGGCACACCCGCGAACTCGCCCGTGTGCCGGCCGACGAACACGCCCTCGAACACGGCGGTGCCCTCCCCCACGACGAGGCGCCGCCGCTCGGTCCGGGCCTCGAAGGCCTCCCGGTAGAAGTACCGGAGCATCGCCCGCACCGCCTCCGGGCCGCGGTGCTCGTCCCCCGTGGCCATGAACCGGAAGACCACGTCGGGAGCCAGTGCCGCCGTCTCGGCACGGCGCTCGCTCGCCAGGTACTCCTCGACCACCGCACGCGTCGCCTCGATGCTGACGCGTCCGTCGCTGGACATCGCGGACCTCCCCATGGTCGTCGACCGCGGCCCCCACCCGGTCGACGCCTCGACGCTACCCGGCGTCCGGGACGTCCGGTACGTCCTGTCCGTCCCCGGTCGGACGACCGACCGACGCCCAGCCCGCGCCGTGCAGACGAGCGGCGCCGTCGAGCAGCAGGTCGAGCGCGAAGACGAACTCGAAGTCCTCGTCGCACCCCTGGCCGGCCCGGGACGGGTCACCGCCGGTCGCAGCGGTCGCGATCCGGAGGATGTGCGGGAACCGACGCGCCACCTCCGCTGCGACCGCCGCCTGCTCCTCGGGGCTCGGGACGGGCGCGTCCGCGGGTGGCGCCTCGTCGAACATCTCCGGGCTGAAGCCCCAGATGCGGTTGCCGAGGGCGTGCATGACGTGGTGGACGAGGTCGGGCGACAGGCCACCCGCGAGGAACGTGCCCGCGAGCGAGTCCATGTAGCCGAGGACGGCGGGGGTCCGGCGGGTCCGCGTCTCGATCGCCTGGCGGGCCCAGGGGTGGCGCTGGACGGCCCGCCGCGCGGAGAGCACGCGGCAACGCACGGCCTCCTGCCAGTCGAGGGCGGCGTCGGCGGGCTCGAACTCGCCCACGACGACGTCGACCATGCCGTCGACCAGGCGCTCCTTGTCGGCGACGTGCTTGTAGAGGGCCATGGGGACGACCCCGAGCTCCTGCGCCACGTTGCGCATGCTCACGGCCGCGAGGCCCTGCGCGTCGGCCAGCGCGACCGCGGTCTGCAGCACGCGCGCCGCGGTCAGGGGCTCGCGCCGTCGCTCGTCCGCCCGCACCACGCCGCCTCCCCTGCTGCCCGCTCCGCCGGTGACGATCTTGACAGGTGTACACCGTACACCTAGGTTCTCCGACGAGAGGTGTACGCCGTACACCCTGGTCGGAAGGACCTGCCATGCCCACCCGTCGCACCGCCGCCCTCACGGGCGTGTTCTTCGTCGTCGCGGCGGTCACCGCCGTCGTGGCGCTCGCGCTCTACCAGCCCGCGCTGACCGACCCGGGGTACGTCCTCGGTGCGGGCGCCGACGCCGCCGTGCTCACGGGCGTCGCCCTCGAGGTCCTGCTCGCGGCGAGCGTCGTCGGGACGGGCGTCGCGCTGTACCCGGTGATGGCCCGGTACGGCCGGGCGACCGCGCTCGGGTACGCGCTGGGACGGCTGGCGGAGGCACTCGTCATCCTCGTCGGCGTCGTCGCGGTGCTCGCCGTCGTGACGCTGCGGCAGGTGCACGCGACGAGCGGCGGCGACGCCGACGCGCTCGTCACGGTGGCCCGGGCGCTGGTCGCCGTGCACGACGCGACGTTCCTCGTCGGCCCGGGGCTGATCATCGGCGTCAACACGACGCTGCTCGCCTGGCTCGTGCGCCGGTCGGGGCTCGTCGCCGGCTGGATCCCCGTCGTCGGGCTGGTGGGCGGCCCGCTGGTGCTCGCGTCCTCGACCGCCGTGCTCTTCGGTGCGTACACGCAGGTGTCGGCCTTCGCCGGCCTGGCGGCGCTGCCCGTGTTCGTGTGGGAGATGAGCCTGGCCGGGTACCTGCTGGTCCGCGGGTTCCGGGCGGCACCGGCGGCGTCCGCGCCCGCCTCCGCCCGACCCGCCGCGTCCGTGGTCTGACCGCCCGTCCGACGCGCGGGGCGGCCGGACGCGCGGCGCCCCGGTCGCAGCCGGACGCGCGGCGGGCCCGGTTGCGACCCCGCGCCGCCCGGACGAGGCTCGGAGGACGCCGACGACCGGCGCCGGCGCACCCGCGCCCGCCGGCACGGCCCGACGGAAGGGAGCGTCATGAGCCAGAGCCCCGGCCCGCGTCCGGACGACGAGAGCACGCCCCACGGCCCCGAGGACGAGTCGGCACCGGTCGCCACCGGCACCGGCCCGAACGAGGCCGACGTGAACCAGCAGGGCGTCGGCACCGCCGCCGAGGACCCCGACGAGGAGGGGCGGTTCGACGCGGGGTGAGCCCGCAGGACCTCGACGGTGGCCCGGCGGACGCCCCCGCCGGGCCACCGCCCGCACTGCGTCCCGGCGAGGAGATCCACGACGCCGCCGTCGCCGTGGTCGAGGCCGAGCGCGCCGCCCTGCGCGCCCGCGGCGTCCCGGGCGAGCTCGTGTGGACCGGCGGGTCGAGCGTGCCCGGCGCGCTGACCCGCGGCGACGTGGACCTGCACCTGCGCGTCGCGCCGGAGGAGTTCGCGCGGGCGGTCGCGCTGCTGCGCGAGGACCACGCGGTCGTCCACCCGGAGATCTGGTGCGCCACGCTCGCGACGTTCGCCGTGGACGCGCCCGTGCCGGCCGGTCTCGCCGTCACGCCGGTCGGCTCCGAGCACGACGTCCGCTTCACGCGCACGTGGGAGCTCCTGCGCACCGACCCGCGGCTGCTGGCGGCGTACAACGCGATGAAGACGAGCGCCGCCGACGCGGACTACGAGGACCGCAAGTCCGTGTTCGTCGACCGCCTCCTCGCGGGCGACGTCTGACGAGCTCCCGCGAGTTCGGCACTTTCGTGGCGACCTCGCGACCTGATGGTGCCGAGCTCGACACGGGAGCGGCGGACTCGGCGGGGTTCGTCGGGGCCGCGGTGTGGGGGCGGGGCGTGGGTGGGAGGGTCGGGTCAGCGGTCGGTCGGGCGGTCGCCGGCGCCCACGCGCTCCCAGCCGCGGCGGTCGGCGCGGGTGCCCAGGCGGTTCGGGCCCTTGGAGCGGTAGACGACGTACGGGCGCCACAGGTAGCCGACGGGTGCGCTGAACACGTGGACGAGCCGCGTGAACGGCCACAGCGCGAACAGCAGCATCGCCGACATGCCGTGCAGCTGGAACCCGATCGGCGCCTCGGCCATGAGCTCGGGGTGCAGGTCGAAGCGGAAGATGCCGCGGAACCACACCGAGACGCCGTCGCGGTAGTCGTAGTGCCCGCCGAGGTTGAGGATCGACCCGGCGATCGTGTTCCACATGCCGAGGGCGATGACGACCGCGAGGACCAGGTACATCACCTTGTCCATGCGCGTCGTGGCGCTGAAGACCGGCCCGACGGTGCGCCGCCGCCAGATGAGCAGCGCCATGCCGACGACCGTGCAGACCCCCGCCACCGTCCCGATCGAGATCGCGAGGACGTGGTACAGCTCATCGCTCATGCCCACGGCACGCGTCCAGGACTTCGGGATGCCGAGGCCCATGACGTGGCCGAGGAACACGAACAGGATCCCGAAGTGGAACATCGGGCTCGCCCAGCGCAGCAGGCGGGACTCGTAGAGCTGCGACGAGCGGGTGGTCCAGCCGAACTTGTCGTACCGGTACCGCCACACGTGCCCCAGCACGAACACCGCCAGGCACACGTACGGCACGACCACCCACAGCACGACGTCGAGGGTGCTGGTCATCGGCGGACTCCCGGGGTCGGCAGGAAGACGGGTCCGGCCGGCTGCGCGGCCTCCATGGTCGTGGGCGGGCCGAACGGCTCGAGGCCGACGTCCTCGCCGGGCGGACCGGCAGCGGCGAGGCGCGCGACGGCGGTGGCCTCGTCCGCGCCGAGCGGCGGCAGGGTCGCGCAGACGGCCGCGAGCGCGTCGGCCCACGGGGAGCCGCCGTCGCGCAGGGCCATGCGCAGCAGCTCGAGCCCGGCGCGGTGGTCGAGCAGCAGGCGCAGGCCCGCCTCCTGCGCCGACCCCTCCGTCGAGGCGAACTCCAGGACGACGGCCACGTGGTCGGGCAGCTCCTCGCCGACGTGCTCCATGCCGGCGGCCCGGTAGGCCTCCTTGAACTCGACGAGCGCCACGCCGCGCTTCCGGGTGTCGCCGTGCGCGTAGTACGTCAGGTACGGCGAGCAGCGGCGGCGCAGGTCGAACGTGGCGACGTAGTCGGCCTGCAGGTCGGGCAGCGGGGTCGCCGCGACGTGGTCGAGCAGGCGGTCGAGCGGCTCGCGCCCCGGCCCGGCGACCTCGGCGGCCGCGGCGCGCAGCACGGGCAGCATCGCGGCGAGGTCCTCGGACGGGTACTCCAGCAGCAGGGACGCGATCCGGTGCACGACCGCGGTCTCGCGGCCGGTCGCGGCGTGCGGCGGCCGGGAGCGGGCGAACAGCCTCACCGTGCGCCTCCCCCGGTGCCGGAGCCGTCCGCGGGGCCCTCGTCGCCGCCGCGGGACGCGTCGCCGGGTGAGCGCGCCCCGGGCTCCCCTGGCACGACGCCCGGCTCGAGCGGTCCCCCGGCGGTCCCGGCCCCCGCCGGTCCCCAGGGCTGCCCGCCGGCGGGTCGCGGCTGCACGACCGCGGCGGAGTCGTCCGACGCCGGTTCGCGCAGGTCCGCCCCGTCAGGCCCCGGCCGGGCGGGAACAGGCCGCCGGGCGTCGACTTGCCGTCCCAGTTCAGGAGGTTCACGCGCGCCTTGCGCGACGCCGGGTCGGCGACCGTGTCCGTCGTCTGGCGCTGCTGGAGCATGTGGAAGTTCTCGACCGCGATCGGGTCGTTGAGGTACGCGCCGCCCGAGCCCTCGCCGAACGGGCCGGACCCGCCCATGCCCGGGCCGCCGTCGTAGTCCAGCGCGCACTCCGTGGCCAGCTCCTCCAGGGCGTGCGCCTGCTCGGCGTGCGCGGAGGGGATGACGTACCGCTCGTCGTACTTCGCCAGCGCGAGCAGCCGGTACATCGCGTCCATCTCGTCGGGGTCCATGCCGACCGATCCCGGGATCGACGGGTCCGCGTCGCGGCCCAGGTTGATGTCGCGCATGTAGGAGCGCATCGCCGCGAGCCGCTTCAGCACGCCGGTGACGGGCGCCGTGTCGCCGGCCGTGAAGAGGCCGGCCAGGTACTCGACCGGGATGCGCAGGTGCTCGATCGCCGCGAACAGGTTGTCGGCGCGCTCCGCGTCCTCGCCCGTCTCGGCGACCACGTCGACCACGGGCGACAGCGGCGGGACGTACCAGACCATCGGCATCGTCCGGTACTCCGGGTGCAGCGGCAGCGCGATCTCGTACCGGGCGATGAGGTCCCACACGGGCGAGCGCTGCGCGGCCTCGACCCAGTCGCGCGGGATGCCGGCGCGCTCGGCCTCCCGCTGCACGGCCGGGTCGTGCGGGTCGAGCAGGACGCTGCGCTGGGCCGCGAGCAGCTTCGTCTCGTCCGGCTCGCTCGCCGCCTCGAGGACCCGGTCGGCGTCGTAGAGGACGAGGCCGATGTACCGCAGCCGGCCGACGCACGTCT
This sequence comes from Cellulomonas sp. JZ18, assembly GCF_009720485.1. Classification (NCBI taxonomy): domain Bacteria; kingdom Bacillati; phylum Actinomycetota; class Actinomycetes; order Micrococcales; family Cellulomonadaceae; genus Cellulomonas; species Cellulomonas sp. JZ18. Next base: position 3,222,788 of record NZ_CP045245.1, read on the forward strand.
CCGAGCAGACCGTCGGCAGGCCGACCTCGACGCGCGGGAAGCAGAACGTGCACTTCTCGGCCTTGCCGGTGCGGTGGTTGAAGTAGACCTTCTTGTACGGGCAGCCCGTGACGCACTTGCGCCAGCCGCGGCACGCGTCCTGGTCGACGAGGACGATGCCGTCCTCGGACCGCTTGTAGATGGCCCCCGACGGGCAGGACGCCGCGCACGACGGGTTGAGGCAGTGCTCGCAGATGCGCGGCAGGTAGAACATGAAGGTCTGCTCGAACTCGAGCTTCACCTTGTCCGACACCTGCGCCAGGACCGGGTCGTCGCGCAGCAGCTGCGGGCCGCCGCCGAGGTCGTCGTCCCAGTTCGCGCTCCACGAGACCTTCATGTCCTGGCCGCTGAGCAGCGACTTCGGCCGGACGACCGGGGTGTGCTCCTGCAGCGGGGCGTCCGTGAGGTTCTCGTAGTCGTACGTCCACGGCTCGTAGTACTCGTCGATCGACGGCTGCTTGGGGCTCGCGAAGATCGTCATGAGGTTCTTCAGCCGCCCGCCGGCCTTGAGCTGCAGGCGCCCGCGCTTGTTCAGGGTCCAGCCGCCCTCCCACCGGGACTGGTCCTCGTACGTGCGCGGGTAGCCCTGCCCGGGCCGGGTCTCGACGTTGTTGAACCAGACGTACTCGGTGCCCGTGCGGTTCGTCCACGCCTGCTTGCACGTCACCGAGCAGGTGTGGCACCCGATGCACTTGTCGAGGTTCATGACCATCGCCATCTGGGCCATCACGCGCATCGCGGACCCCCTGCCGCCGTCGGCGTCGTCGTCGCCATCAGTACTCGACCTCCTGCGTCCGGCGCCGCACGACCGTGACCTCGTCCCGCTGGTTGCCCGTGGGGCCGAGGTAGTTGAAGGCGTAGGTGAGCTGGGCGTACCCGCCGACGAGGTGGGTGGGCTTCATGAGCAGCCGCGTCAGCGAGTTGTGGATGCCGCCGCGCCGGCCGGTGGTGCGCGTGCGCGGCACGTCGATGAGCCGGTCCTGGGCGTGGTGCATGTAGACCGTCCCGGCGGGCATGCGGTGGGAGACGATCGCGCGGGCGACGACGACGCCGTTGCGGTTGACGGCCTCGACCCAGTCGTTGTCCGCGACGCCGATGCGCTCGGCGTCGCGGTCGCTCATCCAGATGACGGGCCCGCCGCGGGACAGCGACAGCATGAACAGGTTGTCCTGGTACTCGGAGTGGATCGACCACTTGTTGTGCGGGGTCAGGTACCGGACCGTGACGCCGAGGCCGACGCCGTCCTCGTCGGTCGAGCCGAGCGCGTTCTCGCCGAACAGGGACTGCATGTCCAGCGGCGGGCGGAAGACCGGCAGCCCTTCGCCGATCTCGGTCATCCAGTCGTGGTCCAGGTAGAACTGCTGGCGCCCGCTGAGCGTGTGCCAGGGCTTGAGCCGCTCGACGTTCACCGTGAAGGGCGAGTAGCGGCGCCCGTGCGCCTCGGTGCCGGACCACTCGGGCGAGGTCAGGACGGGCACGGGGGCCGCCTGCGTGTCGGCGAACGTGACGCGCTTGCCCTCGTGCTCGGCCGCGAGGTCGGCCATGCGGGTGCCGGTGCGGCGCTCGGCCTTCTGGAACCCCTGCACGGCGAGGCGTCCGTTCGTCGTGCCGGACAGCGTGAGGATCGCCTCGCACACGTGGACGTCCCGGTCGAGGCGCGGGCGCCCGTCGGCCGCCGCGCCGGGCCGGCCCGCCGGGACGCGCGCGACGCCGTTGCGCCGCCGCAGGAACTCGATCTCCGGGCCGACGCCGAACGTCACGCCCTTGGTCGTCAGGCCGGCCGTGTCCGGGACGGGCCCGAGCGTCGCGAGCTGGGCCGCCACCGCCGGGTAGTCGCGCTCGACCGTGACGATCTTCGGCATGGTCTTCCCGGGGACGGGGTCGCACTCCCCCGCCTTCCAGTCCCGGACCCGCCCGTGCGGGACCGCGAGCTCGTCGGGGGTGTCGTGCAGGAGCGGCACCGCGACGACGTCCGTGCGCCTGCCGAGGTGCGTCTCCGCGAGCCGGCTGAACGTGCGGGCGAGCGTGTGGAAGATGTCGAAGTCCGTGCGGGTCTGCCACGGCGGCGCGATGGCCGGGCTGAACGAGTTCACGAACGGGTGCATGTCCGTCGTGTTGAGGTCGTGCTTCTCGTACCAGGTGGCCGCCGGCAGGACGACGTCGGAGTAGACGGTCGTGCTGGTCATCCGGAAGTCGAGGCTGACGAGCAGGTCGAGCTTCCCCGTCGGCGCCTCGTCCCGCCAGACGACGTCCCGCGGCCGGTGCTCGGGCGGCGCCTCGGCGGCGCGCAGGTTGGAGTCCGCGCCGAGCAGGTGGTGCAGGAAGTACTCGTTGCCCTTGCCGGACGAGCCGAGCAGGTTGGCCCGCCACACGGTGAGCACGCGCGGGAAGTTCTCGGGCGCGTCGGGGTCCTCCGCGGCGAAGCGCAGGGTCCCGTCCTGCAGTCGGCGGACGACGTGCTCGCCCGGGGCCTCGCCGGCGGCTGCGGCGTCGTCGGCCAGGTCGAGGGGGTTGCGGTCGAACGTCGGGTACGACGGCATCCAGCCCGAGCGCGCGGACTGCGCGACGACGTCCGCGGTGGACTTGCCGGTGAGCTGACCGCTGCCGGTGCGTCCGGCCGAGAGGGTGTCCGCGGAGAACGGGTCGTACCGGAACTGGTCGGTGTGCAGGTACCAGTACGCGGTCTGGATCATCGTGCGCGCGGGCCGCGCCCAGTCGCTGGCCGTCGCGTACATCTGCTGACCCGTCACCGGGCGCACCTTCTCCTGGCCCACGTAGTGCGCCCAGCCGCCGCCGTTGACGCCCTGGCAGCCGGTCAGCGTCGTGAGGGCGAGGAAGGCGCGGTAGATCGTGTCGGAGTGGAACCAGTGGTTGGTCCCGGCGCCCATGAGGATCATGACGCGGCCGCGGGACTCCTCCGCGGTCTGCGCGAGCTCCCGGCCGATGCGCTCGGCCTTGGCGGCCGGGACGCCCGTGAACTGCTCCTGCCAGGCGGGGTGCAGGGCTGGGAGGCGTCGTCGTAGCCCGTGGGCCAGGTGCCCGGGAGGCCGGGGCGGGCGACGCCGTACTGGGCGAGCATGAGGTCGAGGACCGTGGTGACCAGGTGGCCGCCGACCCGGCGAGCGGGGACGCCGCGCACCACGGTGCCGGCCGCGCCGTCGGCGGAGTCGAAGCGCGGCAGGGCGACCTCGACCGCCTCGGTCGCGCCGCCGCCCTCGTCGGCCAGGCTCAGCGCGGGTCGGACGCTGCCGAGGTCGAGGTTCCAGCGGCCCTCGCCCGCATCGCCGTAGCGGAAGCCGAGGGAGCCGTTCGGGACCGTGGGCGCGCCGGTCTCCGCGTCGACGAGCACCGTCTTGAAGGCGGCGTTCTCGCTGCGGGCCTCCGCGCCGGGCAGGTCCTCGGCGGTGAGGAACTTGCCGGGGGCGTACGCGCCGTCCTCCGTCGGGTCGAGGCGGACGAGGAACGGCAGGTCGGTGTAGCGGGCGGCGTACTCGGCGAAGTACTTCGGCCGCCGGTCGACGTAGAACTCCTTGAGAAGCACGTGCCCCATCGCCATCGCGAGCGCGCCGTCCGTGCCGGGTGCGACCGCGAGCCACTCGTCGGCGAACTTCACGTTGTCCGCGTAGTCGGGCGCGACGGCGACGACCTTCTGCCCGCGGTAGCGCGCCTCGGCCATCCAGTGCGCGTCCGGCGTGCGGGTCACGGGCAGGTTCGAGCCCCACATGATCAGGTAGGCGGCGTCCCACCAGTCGCCGGACTCCGGCACGTCCGTCTGGTCGCCGAACACCTGCGGGGAGGCGACCGGCAGGTCCGCGTACCAGTCGTAGAACGACAGCATCGGGGCGCCGAGGAGCGCGTGGTACCGGGCGCCGACGCCGTGGGACACGATCGACATGGCGGGGATCGGCGAGAAGCCGGCGATGCGGTCGGGCCCGTACCGGCGGATCGTGTGCACCTGCGCCGCCGCGACGATCTCGACCGCCTCGTCCCACGTCGCGCGCACGAGCCCGCCCTTGCCGCGCACGCTCTTGTAGCGGCGGGCCGTCTCGGGGTCGTCGACTAGGCTCGCCCACGCCGCGACCGGGCCGCCGCCGTGCCGGGCCTTCGCGGCGCGGAACATCTCCAGCAGCACGCCGCGCACGTAGGGGTAGCGGACGCGGGTCGGCGAGTACGTGTACCAGCTGAACGCGGCGCCGCGGGGGCAGCCGCGCGGCTCGTACTCGGGGCGGTCCGGGCCGACCGACGGGTAGTCGGTCTGCTGCGCCTCCCACGTGATGATGCCGTCCTTGACGTACACCTTCCACGAGCAGGAGCCCGTGCAGTTGACGCCGTGCGTCGAGCGGACGACCTTGTCGTGGCTCCAGCGGTCCCGGTAGAAGGTGTCGGCGTCGCGGCCGCCGCTCTGGTGCAGGGTCCGCAGGTCCTCGCTGACCTCGCCGCGGCGCAGGTGACGGCCGAGCCGGAGGATCGCGTCGGAGGCGGGGCCGTCGAGGCCGGGGCGGGAGTCCTGGGTCGTCACGGGGGCTGCCTCTCGTCGCGTGGGGGCGCTGCGGTCGGGCCGGTGTCGTGCGGTTCAGGTGCGGTGGGGCTCGTCCCGGGCGTCGCCGCGGGCGGAGCGGGCGACGGGCCCGCGGGTGAACAGCGCCGCGCCGAGCGAGACGACGGCGAGCAGCGCGAGGCCGAGCGAGTAGTCGCCGAGCCGGTCGTAGACCGCACCCATGACCAGGGGCGGGACGAACCCGCCGAGGCCGCCGGCCGCGCCGACGAGGCCGGTGACGGCGCCGACCTTCTCCGGGGGTGCCAGCCGGCCCACCACGGCGAAGGTGGCGCCGGAGGACGCACCGAGCAGGGCCGCGAGCCCGAGGAACGCGATCGTGCCGATCGGCATGAGCGGCAGCTCGAGCGCCGCGAGCGCCGCGAGGACGGTGATGCCGAGGAACGAGACCACCAGGACCGGGATCGCACCGATCCGGTCGGACAGCGCGCCGCCGACGGGCCGCATCGCGACCGCCAGGACCACGAAGCCCGCAGTGCGGAAGGCGGCGTCCTCCGGGGTGAGGTCGAACGCGTTGCCCAGGTACGTCGGCAGGTAGACGCTGAACGCGACGAACCCGCCGAAGCCGACGGCGTAGAGGAACGAGAGCTGACCCGTCGCGGGGAGCTTGGCCGTCGCCCAGGTGCGGGCGAGGAAGGAACCCTGCGGGAGGGTCCGGTTCGGGGCGTCCCGCAGGAGAGCCGCCGCGACGGCCGCGTAGAGGACGAGGACCCCGGCGACGATGAGGAACGGCGCCTCCGCGCCCAGGTTGTCGGTGAGGCGCACGGTCGTGAACGCCGAGATCGCCGTGCCGCCCATGCCGATGCCGAACAGCCCCAGCGCGGTGCCGCGCCGGGCCGGCGGGTACCAGGCGTTGACGAGCGGCACGCCGATCGCGAACGTCGTGCCGCCGAGGCCGAGGAAGAACCCGCCGACGATGAGCGACGCGAACGACTCCGCGACGAGCCCGATGAACAGCACGGGCAGCACCGTGAGCAGGCTGACGACGGGGAACATGACGCGGGCGCCGATGCGGTCCGTCAGGGCACCGACCGGGATGCGCCCGAGCGAGCCCACGATGACCGGCACGGCCACGAGCACCGACTGCTGGAACCCCGTCAGGTCGAGCCGGTCACGGTAGGCAGAGCCCAGCGGGCTGATGAGCGCCCACGCCCAGAAGTTGACGAGGAACCCGACCGTCGCGAGGACGAGCATCCGGGTGGCCTGCGGTGGGGCCGTGGTGGCCGCCGTCGGCGGGGTGGCCGCCGTCGCGCCCGTAGGCGCGCGCGTGCTGCCCCGGCCGGCACCGGCACCGTGTGATCCACGCTCCGACGTCGCCACGTCGGCCCCCTCGCGTCGCCACGAAGACCGACATCAGGGACATCGGTCGCCTGAGGCGACCGTAGCAGCGAGGTTGCGGGCGTGCCGAGGGACGTGCGGGGCTTCCGGAGTCGGAGCGGTCAGAGCGGCGGGCCGCACCGCCGCGACGACGTGCCGGCGCGCGTGATGGCGACCGTCTCGCCGCGCTCGACGGCGTCGAGGAGGTCGGAGAACAGGCGCGAGGCGTGGGTGGCCGTCACGGTGCGCGTGCCGCCAGATGGGGCTCGATCTCAGATTCGGTGAGGATCGCGCGTCGTCGTCCCCCTCGGCGCGCGACGGATGGCGGCTCGGCGCGCCGCTACCGTGTGCACGTGACGACCGATGCCGCCCTGCGGCCGGCGGCGGCCCGCCTCGCCGCGGTCGGAGCGCTCACCGCGCTCGGCGGCTGGGCCGTCACCGCTGCGCAGGGTCTCCTCACCTGGAGCCGGCTCATGACGCCGAGGGACGTCCGCTCGTCGACCGCCCTGGAGACGGGCCTGCTCGGAGCAGGCGTCGTGCTCGCGGTGGCGTGGGCGGCGACGGCACTCTCCGGTCGTCGTCAGGGTCCGGACCTGCGCGACGTGCGTCGCGTGGTGACCGTGCGGCTCGCCTGGGCGACGCTGATGCTCCTGACCTGGTACGGCTTCGCCGTCACGCAGTGGTGGCTCGTGATCGCGGCCGCGGTCAGCGACCCGACGTACGTGGACCACTTCCGTCGCGACCCGACGGTCGTCGAGCCGGTGCTGCTGGTCGCTGCGCTGGTCTGCGGTGCAGTCTGCCTCGCACGGCTGCTGGGCGACCGTCGGCGCCCTTAGCCACTCGCGTCTCGCTCCCGTCGCAGCGCGAACACGTACGGCTGCGGCTGCCACCGCATGTCCATGACGCCGAGCACGGTCTCGTCGTCGACCCGCCGGAAGGCGTCGACGACCGGCAGCCGGTCGTAGACCATCGCCCCGGACGGCACCCCGCGGTACGTCACCTCGCGCAGCCGCGCCTGCGGCCGGGACGTCGTGACGAGCGGCCGGACGAGCGCGAACACCGGGCCCGCGAGCGCGCGCGGGACGACCGGCGCCAGGCGCAGCGCCGCCCGCAGCGGCAGCCACGTCGGCGTGATCGCGACGAGCCGCCCGCCCGCACCGCGGAACACCAGCGGGTGCACGACGTCCGGCGTGACCATGCGCTTGCCGTACCAGCCGAGCACCTCCAGGAGGCCGTCGAACGGGTGGCCCGTCGGCACGCCGGTCCCCCGCCACCGGCCCAGCAGGTCCTCGACGGCGACCGGTGGCAGGGGGTCGAACAGCGCGAGCGCCGCGTCCGGCGTGGTCCCGCCGGCAAGGGCGGCGAGGCGGCGACGCGCCTCCTCGGGTCCGAGCGTGTCCACCGCGCCTCCTCGCCACCCGAGCCCGGGCCGGCCCGTCCGCCTCGACGGTACGACGCGTGACGTCAGCGCGGCGCGGTGACGACCGGGCCGGCGTCGCCGCCCTCGCCGAGCGGCAGCGGCGCCCCGGCGACGTCCTCGTCGCCGAGCGGGTGCACGAGCTGGCGCATCGCGAACGCGACGAGGGCCATGGTGGCGGCGGCCGCGGCGAGCACGGTGCCGCCGTGCCGCTGCCAGCGGGGGCCCGGCGGTGCGGCGGGGGCGCGCATGAACATGTCAGTCCTCCTCGTGGTGGGTGGCGAGCTCGGCGACGTCGGTCTCGTCGCTGAACGCGTGGCCGGAGTTCACCGCCGCGCGGGCGATGGCGATGGCGCCCACCGCCGACGTGAGCAGCTGCAGCACGACGGCGAGGACGACCTTGACGACGTCGGCAGGCCGCGGGTCGAGCAGCGCGGCGCCGACGGTGACGAACGCGACGCCCAGCGCCGCGGCCGTGGCGACGGCCGAGGTCCGGCCGTACGCGTCGGCGAACCGGCGCAGGCCCACGGCCGCCAGCAGGAAGATCGCGGCGCCGGCCAGGACGAGCACCTGGCCGAGCACGCTCCACACGGCGCTCATCGGCGGCCTCCCGTCAGCGCGCGGCTCAGCGACACCGCGGCGAGGAACGCCACGAGCGTGGCGACGATGACGACGTCGAAGGTGCCGGCCCGGCCGAGGCGGGTGCCGACCAGCGCGACGAGCGCGACGAGGCTGAACGTCAGCAGGTCGGCGGCGACGACCCGGTCCGCGGGCTCCGGCCCGCGCGCGACCTGGTACGCGGACACGAGCAGCGCCACGGCGCAGCCCACGATGGCGATGTCGACGGCGATCACGGTCGTCCCTCCGGTCGTACGACGGCGCGCAGCCGGTGCGAGGTGTCCCGCAGGTCGGCCAGCGCGGTCTCGGCGTCCGGGTGGTAGAGCGAGTGCACGAGCAGCGCACGGCCGTCGTCGCCGTCGGGGACGACGCCGAGCACGAGCGTCCCGGGCGTGAGCGTGATGCAGACGCTGAGCGCCACGAGGTGCGCGTCCCCGCCGGCGCCGAGAGGCAGGCGCACGACGCGCGGCGCACCCCGCGGCGCCGGTGTCGCGATGTCGGCCAGCACCGCCCCGGACGACCGCACGATCGCGCCGGTGAACCACAGCACGAAGGCCAGGGCGCGCAGCGGCAGGAGCAGGACGCGGGTCATCGGCCCGTCACCTCCGTCACGTAGGTCGTCGTGTCGAGCAGGCCGTCGGCCGCGACGCCGGCGAGGTCCAGGAGGCCCTGCGCGCCGAGCCCCAGCACGACCGTGACCGCGGCGAGCGCGACGGCGGGTGCCGCCAGCGCGGCGCGGGACCGGCGCGTCCACGTCACCTCGGACGTCCGCGCGGTGGCGGTGCGGGTCGCGACGGCGGCACCGCCGGCGGCGCCGTCCCGCGCGTCGTCGCCGGCCGTGCCGTCCCGCGCCGTGCCGTCCGTCGTCCCGCCGTCCGCACGGACCGGCCCGGCAGCCCCCGACACCAGCGCCGGCGCGAACACCGCGTTGACCAGCTTGAGCATCGACAGCAGCGTCACCAGGCTGACGGCCAGCGCGGCGACGACCACGGCGACCTGCCCGGCGGCGAGCGCGGCCAGGACGAGCGAGAGCTTCGCGACGAACCCGGAGAACGGCGGCAGCCCGGCGAGCGACAGCGCGGCGACGCCGAACGCGGCGGCGAGCACCGGCTCACGGCGCATCCGCGGCTTCAGGTCGTCGAGGACGTCGGTGCCGTACCGGGTCTCGATCGCCCCCGTCGACAGGAACAGCGACGCCTTCACGACCATGTGGTGCAGCAGGTAGAAGATGCCGGCGGTGAGCCCGGCCGGGGTGAACAGCGCGACCCCGAGCAGGATGTAGCCGATCTGGCTGACCATGTGGAACGCCAGCACGGAGCGCATGCGCTGCTCCCCGGCGGCGCCCAGCACGCCGACGACCATCGTCGCGCTGAACACGACGAGCCCGATCCACAGGTACCGCTGGTCGCCCTCGAAGACGACGGCGTAGACGCGGTAGATCGCGTAGATGGCGACCTTGGTGTGCAGGCCGGAGAACAGCGCGGTGACGGCCGGCGACGTCGACGGGTAGGCGCGGGCCAGCCAGCCGTGCACCGGGACGACGGCGGCCTTCATCGCGAGCGCGACCAGGCACATGCCCACCGCGGCGGCGACGACCGGGTCGTCCGTCGCGGCGCCCGCGAGCGCGGCGAGGTTCACCGTGCCCGTCACCCCGTAGGTGAGCGCGACGCCGGCGAGCAGGACGGTCGACACGACGAGGTTGAACACGACGTACAGTCGCGAGCCCCGCACGGACGCCTCGGTGCCGCGCCGCTCCCGCGCGAGCACGAGCAGCCCGTACGACGGCAGCAGCATGACCTCGATGAAGACGAACAGGTTGAACAGGTCCGCGGTGAGCAGCGCGCCGTTGACGCCGGCGGTGAGCACCAGCACGAACGGCGCGAACAGCCGCAGCCGTCCGGTGCCGGACGCCAGCGCGAACGCGGAGCACGCGAGCGTGAGCAGCGCCGCGACGGTCATGACCAGCGCGGACAGCGCGTCCGCGGCGAGCGGGATCGCGATGCCGGCGTCCCAGCCGCCGACCTGGTGCACGAGCACGGAGCCGTCGCGGGTGGCAGCGACCAGCGCCACGGCGGCCGCCAGGTTCGCGGTGAGCAGCGTCATCAGCAGCACGCGTGCGCCGGTGCCGCCGCGCACGGGCAGCAGCGCGACGCCGGCAGCCACGAGCGGCACCGCGACGAGCAGGGGGAGCACGTCGGGGTTCATGCGTCCTCCTCTCGCCCGTCGTCGTCGGGCCCGGCGACGTCCTGGCGTCGGCCGGTGACCGCGAGCACGAGCAGGTAGATGGTGATGGCGAAGGCGATGACGATGGCCGTCAGCACGAACGCCTGGGGCAGGGGGTCGGCGGTGGTCGCCGGGTCGAGGTCGGCGCCGAGCGGCTCGTCGCGGCGCAGGACGCCGCCGGAGGAGAACAGCAGCAGGTTGACGGCGTGGCTGAGCAGCACGGCGCCGAGCACGACGCGCAGCAGGTCGCGCTGCAGCAGCAGGTAGGCGGCGCCGGCGACGAGGGCGCCGACGGTGAGCGCGAGCGTCACGGGACCCGCACCTCCTCCCGGTCGAGATCGGCCCTCTGGTCGCGCGGGTCCGCCTCGCGCCGGTCGTCGCCGGCGGGCGACAGGCCCAGCCGGTTGACGGCGGCGAGGATGACGCCGAGCACCGCGAGGTAGACGCCGACGTCGAAGACGAGGGCGCTGGTCAGGTGCACCCCGAGCACGTAGGCGTGCAGGGGCCGCAGGAACGCCCCGTCGACGAAGCCGAGCAGGCCGGTGACGACCGCGACGACGACGCCCACCCCGGCGATGGCCAGGTACGGCCGCTCGACGCGGGGCACGTCGTCGGTCGGCGCGGCGAGGTACGCCAGCACGAGCGCGCACGCACCGATGAGGGCGGCGATGAACCCGCCGCCGGGGGCGTTGTGCCCGCGCAGCAGCGCGTACAGCGAGGCGCCGAGCATGACGGGGACCAGCAGCCGGTCGAGCGCCTGCAGGAAGACCGCGTTGCGCCCGGGGTCGGCGACGACGGTCCGCGGCTCCGGCACCTGCGGCCCGTCGACGGCCCGTCGGGCGTCGAGCAGGGCCGCGATCGCGGCGGCGGCGACCGCGAGCACCACGAGCTCGCCGAGCGTGTCCAGCGCGCGGAAGTCCACGAGGATCGTGTTGACGACGTTGGTGCCGCCGGTCAGCGCCTGGGCCTCCCGCAGGAAGAAGTCGCCGACCTCCGACGCCGGCCGGTGACCGGTGAAGACGAGGGTCCCGAGCGTCGCGGCGACGCCGGCGCCGACCGCGGCGGCCGCGGTCGCGACGCTGCGGCGCCGACGCACCCGCGGCAGCCGCTTCGACATGCGGCGCAGCACGAACACGAGCACGACGACCGTGAGGATCTCGACGAGCAGCTGGGTCAGCGCCACGTCGGAGGCCCCCAGCACGAAGAACCACAGCACGACGCCGAAGCCGACGACCCCGACCGCCACGACGGCGGTCAGCCGCGAGCGGGCACGGACCGTCGCGACGATCCCCGCGACGACGACCACGAGCAGCCCGATGTCGAACGGCCCGGGCGCGCTGCCCTCGGGCAGTCCGCGCCAGAGCGTGCCGGCCACGACGCCGCCCGCCGCCAGCAGCACCACCGGCACGGCGAGGTGCCGGGCAGGGGCGTCGGAACGGGTCAGGTCCCCGACCCGGCGGCCGAGGCGGATGACGCCGTCGTGCGCGCGCTGGACGACCTCGGTGCCCACCACGGGCAGCAGGCGGCGGCCGACGAGCAGCGCGTCGACCGGGCCCCGCCGCCACAGCACGATCGTCAGACCTGCGGCCACGGCCAGGAGCGACGCGAGCAGCGCCGGATTGACGCCGTGCCACAGGCTCAGGTAGCCGACCTCGTCGACGTCGACGCCCGCCGCCACGGCGACGGCCGGCGCGGTCAGCGTGCCGACCGACGCGACCGCCAGCCCGGCGCCGAGCCCCCGAGCGCCGCGGCACCGACCGCGACCGACATCGGCGCGGTGGGGCGCGGCTCCGCCACGTCACGGCGCGGGCCAGGCAGGGTGCCGACGACCATCCGCGCGCTGTACGCGGCGGTCAGCACCGCGCCGACCACGACGGCGCCGGCCGCGAGCAGACCCAGCACGCCCGCGTCGGGGGCGGAGAAGAACGCCTCGAGCACCGTCTCCTTGCTGACGAACCCGAGCGTCGGCGCGACCCCCGCCATGCTGACCACCGCGATCGCGAGCAGGGCGGCGTCCCACGGCATCGACCGCGCGAGCCCGCGCAGCTCGCGCAGGTCCCGGGTGCCGGTGCGCTTCTCGATCAGCCCGACGGACATGAACGCGGCGGACTTGAACAGCGCGTGCGCGACGACGTGCACGACCGCGGCGAGCATGGCCGTGGGCGTCCCGACGCCGATCACGGCGACGAGCAGGCCGAGCTGGCTCACCGTGGAGTAGGCGAGCAGCTCCTTGAGGTCGGTGCGCTGCAGCGCGAACAGCGCGCCCATCACGCACGTCACGAGCCCCACGGTGACGAGCACGGCCGGCCAGACCGCCGACGCGGACGCCGCGGGCGCGAACAGCAGCAGCAGGTAGATGCCCGCCTTCACCATCGCAGCGGCGTGCAGGTACGCGCTGACCGGCGCCGGCGCGACCATGGCGTCCGGCAGCCACGCGTGGAACGGGAACTGCGCCGACTTCGTCATCGCCGCGAACGCGACGAGCGAGGCGACGGCACCCGCGAACACCGGGTCCTGCTGCCACGCCGGGTCCGCGAGGGCCGCCGTGAGGTCGGTCGTCCCGGTGCGCACCGCGACCGTGACGACGGCACCGAGCAGCGCCAGGCCGCCGGCCGCGGTGACGAGGAACGTCCGGGTCGCCGGCGGGCCGGCGTCCGGCCCGGAGCGCAGGATCAGCAGGTAGGAGCAGACGGTCGTCAGCTCCCACGCGACGAACAGCACGACGAGGTCGTCGGCGAGGACGAGCGTGAGCATCGCCGCCGCGAACGCGGTCATGAGGACGTAGAACGCGGTGGGCCGTGGGGCACGGACGTACGCCGCGGAGTAGACCATCACGAGGGCGCCGACCACGAGGACGACCAGGGCGAACAGGAAGCCGAGCCCGTCGAGGCGCAGCCGCAGCCCGACGTCGAGCGCGGGCATCCAGGGCACGTCGACGCGGGTCTCGCCGCCCGTCGCCCACGCGGCCGTCACCACGCCGGCGACGCCCAGCAGGACGGCGGCGCAGGCGTAGCCCGCGCGACGGCCGAGGGCACGGGTCAGCAGCGGGCCGAGGGCGACCAGCGCCCAGCTCAGCCCGACCGCGAGCAGCAGGCTCACGACCGCGGGGACGGGATCGCGGGCAGGCGGAGGCGGGGGCGGCGCGCCGAGGGCGCGCCGCAGCGGCGGCGAGGCATGGTGGTGGCTCCAGGGGTCGGTCGGCTACGTCGCCGACCCGTCTTCCCGGCACTCCGCGATCCAGGCTAACCGGCGAGCCTGCGGATCGCAGGTCGGGACGGGGCGGCGCCGCCGAGGGCGCAGTCGGGCCGGCGCGCGGTCGTCGGACGTTGCGCGGGTGGACGGCACGACGCAGGCCGCGGACCTGCACCGGCATCCGGTGCGACCGCTCGGGGCGGCCGGGACTCGCGCCGTCCTGTGGCTCGTGGCGGTGCGGTGTGGTCCTCGTCACGCTGACCCCGTGCGGCGGCGACCACCTCGCCGGCGCGGCGTCCGCGCTGCGGGCGGCGCCGGTCGCACGTACAAAGGACGAGGTGAGCACCCACCTCGAGGACTACGCCCTGCTGTCCGACCTGCGCACCGGACCCCTGGTCTCCCGGGACGGGAGCATCGACTGGCTGTGCCTGCCCCGCTTCGACTCCGCAGCGGTGTTCTGCGCGATCCTCGGCGGCCCGGACGACGGACGGTGGAAGCTGTCGGCGGTCGACGGTGAGGTCGTCGAGCGCCGGTACCTGCCGCAGACGTTCGTGCTCGAGACGACGTGGCGCACCCCGACCGGCACGGTCCGCGTCACGGACTTCCTGCCGCCGCGCGGCGACCGGGACGACGTCGTCCGGCGCGTCGAGTGCCTCGACGGCACGGCGGAGGTGGAGCACGACCTGCGCCTGCGGTTCGACTACGCGCGCGCGACGCCGTGGGTGCGCGTCGTCGAGCACGACGGCGCCCCCGCGCTGCTCTCGCTCGCCGGCCCTGACGGCGTGCTCGTCACGGGTCCGCTGCTGACCTGGGCGGGCGTCGACGACCACGAGGACGACGAGGGGCACGACGCCGCCGAGCAGCCGGGGGCGTTCCGCGCCGGCCAGGACGGCGAGGGCGGTGCGCGCGCCCCGCGGCTGACCGGCAGGTTCCGGCTCGAGAAGGGCGACGTGCTCGACTGGGACCTCGCGTGGTTCCCGTCCTGGGACGACCTGCCCGACCGGATCGACGCCGACCGCGCGCTCGCCGAGACGCTGGAGTACTGGGCCGAGTGGTCGTCGCGGCTGACCGTGCACACCGACCACGACCCGATCGTGCTGCGCTCGCTGCTCGTCCTGCGGGCCCTCACGCACGAGCGGACGGGCGGCATCGTCGCCGCACCCACGGCGTCCCTGCCGGAGGGCCTGGGCGGTGAGCGCAACTGGGACTACCGGTTCGTGTGGCTGCGGGACGCGGCGCTGACCATCGAGGTCGCGATCGCGCACGGGCTGACCCGCGGCGCGCGGCTGTGGCGGGACTGGCTGCTGCGGGCGGTCGCGGGCGACGCCGACGACATCAAGATCATGTACGGCATCGGCGGGGAGCGGGAGCTCGACGAGAAGGAGCTCGACCACCTCGCCGGCTACGAGGACTCCCGGCCCGTGCGGATCGGCAACGGCGCCGCGGACCAGTACCAGGCCGACGTGGTCGGCGAGGTGATGATCGCCCTGGCGATGCTGCGCGACGCCGGCGTCGAGGAGGACCAGTACTCGTGGGGCCTGCAGAAGAGCCTGCTGCGGTACTGCGAGGTCAACTTCGACCGCGAGGACCACGGCATCTGGGAGATGCGCGGCGACCTGCACTACTTCACGCACGGCCGGGCGATGATGTGGGCGGCCTTCGACCGCGGGGTGCGGGCCGTCGAGGAGCACGGGCTGGACGGGCCGGTGGAGCGCTGGCGCGAGCTGCGCGACCGCCTCCGCGAGGAGATCGACACCCGCGGCTTCAACCGCGAGATCGACAGCTTCACGCAGGCCTACGACACCACCGAGGTCGACGCGTCCCTGCTGCAGCTGCCGCACACCGGCTACCTCGCCTACGACGACCCGCGCATGCTCTCCACCGTCGCCCGCATCGAGAAGGACCTGCGCGACGACCACGGCCTGCTGCACCGCTACCGCACCGACACCGGCGTGGACGGGCTCGAGGGCGAGGAGCACCCGTTCCTCATCTGCTGCTTCTGGCTCGTGGAGCAGTACGCGATGAGCGGCCGGCTGGAGGAGGCCGAGGCGCTCATGGACCAGCTCACCGGGTACGCGAACGACCTCGGCCTGCTCAGCGAGGAGTACGACCCGGAGGCGGGGCGGCTCATCGGCAACTTCCCCCAGGCGTTCAGCCACCTGGGGCTGATCCGGGCGGCGGACGCGATCGCGGCGGCACGGGAGCGGGAGGCGGCGACGTGAGCGGCCCGGCAGCGTGGGCGGCGGCCGTCGGGGGCGTCCTGCTCGCCGCCTTCGCGCTGCGGGACGTCTTCCACACGCTCTGGCACCCGGAGGGCGAGGGCGTCGTCAGCCGCACCGTCATGCGCGCCGCCTGGCACGCGACCGGCCCGTTCGGACCGAGGGCGCGCAACCTCGCAGGGCCGGCCGGGCTGGTGGGCGTCGTCGTCACCTGGGCCGCGCTGGTGATCCTCGGCGCCGCCCTCGTCTACTGGCCGCACGTCTCCGACCAGTTCGTCTACGGCACCGGACTGCGCCCCGACGAGCGCTCGTCGTTCCTCGACGCGCTGTACCTGTCGGCCGTCGTCCTGAGCACCCTGGGGCTGGGCGACATCGTGCCGCGCGGCGGGTGGCTGCAGGTCGTCGTCGGGCTGCAGGGGCTGATCGGCTTCAGCCTGCTGACCGCCGCCGTGTCGTGGGTGCTGCAGGTGCAGTCGGCGCTGGTGCGCCGCCGGACCACGACGCGCGTCGTGCACGGCCTGCGCCGCGCCGACGCCGAGGAGGCCGTCCCGTCGATCGCGCTGCTCACCCGGCTCACCGAGGACGTCGCGGCCATGCACGTCGACCTGTACCAGACCACGCCGACGTACTACTTCCGCGACCAGGACCCGCGGGCCGCGCTCGCCACGGCGCTCCCGCACCTGTACGTGCTGGCCGAGCGCGCGTCCGCCGAGGACGACACGGGCGTGCGGGCCGCCGCGTCCGCGCTGCGGGTCGCCCTCGACGACCTCGTCGGCCTGCTCGACGAGCAGTACCTGCACACCGGCGGCGACCGGGACGCCGTCCTGCGCCGGTACGCGCAGGACCAGCGGCACGCGCCCTGACGGCCTCCCCCGGGGCCCGTCAGGACACGGTGAGCACCGTCCCGGCCGGGACCTTGTCCCACAGCAGGTCGAGGACCTCGTCGCTCACGCGGATGCAGCCGTTGGAGATCGCGCCGGTCCGGGCGAACGGCGTCGTGTGGATCGCGGTGGCGGACGTGCCGGTGTTCCCGTCGTAGGCGTCGATCGTCTCGCTCTGGCTCGAGAGCAGCAGCACGCGCGGCGTGTACGTGCCGGGCTGCTCCCACTGCGAGCCGACGACGAACTGCGGCACCGGGGGCGTCGGCGTGTCCGGTGCGCCGACGGCGATCACCGGGACCGTCTGCGTCGCCTCGCCCTGCTCGATGGTCAGGGTCCGCGCAGCGAGGTCGAGGTGCAGGCGCCAGTCGGTGCCGGACGGCGCGGTGTCCTCCGCCCGGATCCACGCCGTGCGGCCGTTGACCTGCGCCGGGTCCTGGCTCGGCAGGGCGCCGCGGCTCGCGACGAGCACCCTCAGCCACCCGCCGCGCTGGTCGAGCACGGGGAGCACCGTCGGCACGTCGAGCGTCACGGCCGGGACCCGCCCGACGGGCGTGCCGTCCACCGCGTCGTACCCGGCGGTGTCCCGCACGACGGTCGCCGTCTGCCACGTCCCGAGCGCGGGGTCGTCGTTGCGCCGCTGCTCGAGGCCGTCCGTGCCGGGCAGCCCGGGCACGACCGTGACCGGGTCGACGACCGGCAGCGCGGCGAGGTCGACCGGCGCCGGCGCGGCGGGCGCCGGTGCCGGTGCCTTGGTGGCCGCGACCGACGCCTCGACGACGACCGGCTCCGGCGGGGGCGACGGCGCGCACGCCGTCGGCAGCACGACGACGCACGCCGTCACCGCGACCGTCACGCAGGTCCGCACCCGGGTCAGCACCCGTCCATCGTGCGCGCTCGACGCGGGGCGTGCCAGACCGCCCGCCGACCGGTCGGGGTGGTTCGCTGGACCGGTGACCGCCGAGCACCCCGAGCACGCCGGCCCCTCCCCCTCGTCGGGCGCCCCGCACGCCGGGAGCACGCTCGTCGTCGACGCCGCGAACGTCGTGGGCGCACGCCCCGACGGCTGGTGGAAGGACCGCGCCGGAGCAGCCGCGCGCCTGCTCGACGGCGTCGCCGCGGCCCTCGGTCACGCGGAGCTTGGGGGGCGGCGGGTCGTCGTCGTGCTGGAGGGCCGGGCCGCCGCCGTCGAGGGCACGTGGGACGGCATCGAGGTCGTCCGTGCGGAGCGCGACGGGGACAGCACGATCGTGGACGTCGTCGCGGCAGCGGGCGCCGACGTCCTCGTCGTCACCTCGGACCGCGAGCTGCGCCGCCGGGTGGAGGCCCTCGGCGCGCAGACCCGCGGCGCGGGCTGGCTCCGCGACCTCCTGGACGACGCACCGTCCTGACCGCCCCCCGTTCCCGCACCGCCGCGCCGACTTCGCGACCTCTGTGCCGAGATCGTGCCTCGTGGCCGTCGGACTCGGCACCGACGTGCCGAGCTCGACGCCCGAACGGGTGGGCGCAGCGGGCGGGAGGGCGGCCGCGGGTCAGAGGACGCGGAGGGCGTCCGTGGTGGCGCGCTCGCGGCGGGACAGGGCGTGGAGGACCTCGACGTCGCCGTGGCGGTGGCGAGCCGCGCCGACCAGGACGTCGACCGCGACCGCGGTCGTCGACGCCGGTGCGCGCACGTCGCTGCCGACGCTCAGCGCGAGGTCCTCGGTGTGCACGGCGAGCTCGACGCAGCGGGTGCGCAGGTACTCGTCGAGCAGCAGCGTGTGCCCCCGGTGGCCCACCGTCAGACGCCGGTCGGCCGGCTCGTGCGGCAGCCGCTCCCGCAGGCGGTCGGACGCGGCCACGACCGCGGCCACCAGTGCGTCCCGTCCGTGCGCCGCCGTCTGCGCGCTGCGCTCGCGCACCCCGGTGTTCAGCTCCGATGTCGGCTCCGCCGTGCCCGTGAGGTCGCCGTAGTACGCCACCGCCGTGACGAGCGGGGCGTCCGGTGTCAGCGGCCCGTCGAGGTACCACTCGACCTGCAGCACGCTGCGCGCCAGGTGCGCGGCGAGCTCCCCGACCGTCATGCCCACGAGCGCGGAGGGTGCGTCCCAGGCGTCCGCGACTGCCTCGCTGCCCACCAGGCCGACGGCGACGTCGACCCCCTTCCGGTAGACCGACCGCGGCGATGTCGTCATGGACCGGAGTGTGCCGGGCACGTGCGTCAGCCGTCGATCGCCTCGACGCCCTGGCGGTCGAGCTCGGCCAGGTGGTCGCGCATGTGCTGGAGCACCTCGGGCGGGCGCCCCACGTGGCGGCGTCGAGCGTCGCGGTCAGGTAGACGTGGTTCGCCGTGCGGCCGGTGCCGAAGTTCGACCGCCGGCCGGGCACGACCGCGTCGCCGACCTGCAGATCCGCCTTGGTGCCGTGGAAGAAGGGGCAGGGGTCGTCGACACCCGTCGCTCGCTCGCTCATGCGCACCTCAGGTCCCGGTGGTCCCGCTGCGGACGTCCTCGACCCTGGGCACCCGGCGGCAGGGGCGTCGACGGCAGGGACGACGGGGAGCAGGCGGGCCGGGATGTTCGTCGCGGCCGTACGCACGCCGTGCGCACACGCGCGAAGGACGTCCCGGCTCCACGTCCGGCGGGTCGCGACGGCCGTCCGTCGATCACAGCTGGCGGCGGACCCCGGCCTCGTGCGCGAGCGCGCGCAGCTCGTCCTCCTCCGACCCGGTCAGCGCCACCCGGCCCGCCCCGCGACGCCCCAGCGGCAGCACGGTCCGGTGCCGGACGTCCTCGAGCTCGAACCCGAACGCCCCGTACAGCGCGAGCGCCGCGAGCACGAGCCCCACCACCGCCGCGGCGCTGAACCACGTCCGGTCCCCCGTCAGCTCCGCGACGCCGGTGACGGCGAAGCGCACACCCGCGAGCGCCATGACCGACGCGGCCACGAGCTTGGTCGTCGCGGCCGCCGCCGGGACGAGCATCGCGACCCCGGCCGCGAGCAGCAGCACCCCGAGGCCCGCGCTCGCCGCACCGGGCGGGCTCGTCAGCGTCGCGAGCGCGACCGCACCCCACGTCCCCGCCAGCACGCCCATGCCGGTGCCGGCGACCGGGTCGCGCGCGAGGAACCCGAGCACGGACGCGAGCAGCTGCACCGGCACCGTCGCGGCCAGCACCCCGAGTGCGACGACGCGCCCCTGGTCGGCCGGCACCCACTGCAGCTGCACGGCCGCGAACGCCGTGGTCGCCAGGAACAGGCCGAGGAAGCCGAGCGGCAGCGGCGTGCCGATCGGGCGGACGACGACGCGCACGTGGGACATCAGCTCACCAGGGCCTGCGTCGCGGACTCCTTGAGCTTGCCGTTCGCCCACTTCATCTGCCGCACCGTCTCCGGGTGGCACCGCTGAGCGAGCCCGAGCAGGTCGGTGTGCCGGATGCCCTGCGCCGCCTGGGCGACGAGCTCCCAGTCGACGGACACGCCCGCCGCCTTGAGGTACAGCCCGCGCAGGTCGCGCAGCAGCAGCAGGTCGGCGGTCGAGGTGCGCCCCACCAGCTCGGCGGACCGCTCGAGCGCCCGCTTCGCCAGGCTGGGCATGCCGTGCGGCTCCGGGTCCAGGTCCTCGCCGTAGCGGCCGGCGACCGCGGCGATCTCCCGCACGTGCTGCTGGGACCACCGGGCCAGGTCCTGCGCGACGTGGAAGATCTCGTGGTCGACGCGGTGGCGGTCCGCCACCTGCAGCAGCTCGTGCCCGAGGTCGTCCTCGGAGCGGTGCAGCTCGCGCAGGGCGAGTCCGATCTTCATCGCGCCTCCTCCAGCACGTGCTCGACGACGGTGCGCGGCCCCCGGGTCGGCGGCAGCGACGCCCGCACGGGCGACGACGCCGTCGTCGTCGGCGCGGGCGACGCCGTCCCGTCGGCGCGCTCCACGAGCCGGATCGCGGCCGCGGCCGTCTTGAAGATCGGCTGCTTCGACGCCGGGTCCCACTCGGTGATGGTCAGCTCGTTGGCGGCACGCCCCTGCCCGTCGGGCTCGTGCCCACCCGGGGTGTCCCAGTAGCCGTAGTGGAACGGCAGGAACAGCACGCCGGCACGGATGCCGGACACGCGTACGCGGGCCCGCACCGACCCGCGGGGCGTCGACACCTCCGTCAGGTCGCCCTCCGCGAGCCCGAACGCGTCCGCGTCGTGCTCCGACACCTCCACCCAGACGTCCGGCGCGGCCGACGCCAGCTCCGGCGCCCGGCCCGTCTTCGTGCGGGTGTGGAAGTGGTAGACCGTCCGCCCGGTCGCCAGCTGCAGCGGGAAGTCCTCGCTCGGCACCTCGTGCGGAGGCAGGTACCGCGCCGCCTTGATGACCGCACGCCCCTGCGGGTTCATGGCCTTGTACTCGGTCGGCTCGACCGGTGCGCCGGTGACGAGGTCGCGCCCGTAGCTCTCGCACACGTCCGGGTGGGCGAAGAACCGGCCGTCCGCGTAGAGGCGCTCGGTGCCGTCGGGGTGCTCGTCGTCGCACGGCCACGGGATGCCGCTGCCGCCGCGCAGCTTCGCGTACGTCAGGCCGGTGTAGTCGCACGGCCGTCCGCGCGTGCACTCCTTCCACGCCTCGAACGCGGACTCGGGGTCGTGCCACTTCACCAGCGGCTGGCCGTCCTTGTCGCGCAGGTCCATGCGGTGCGCGAAGTCGACGAGGATGTCGAGGTCGGCGCGCGCCTCCCCCGGTGGGTCGACCGCCTTCTCCGACAGGTGCACGGTGCGGTCCGCGTTCGTGAACGTGCCGGTCTTCTCGCCCCACGTCGCCGCGGGCAGGACCACGTCGGCGAGCTGCGCCGTCTCCGTGAGGAAGAGGTCCTGCACCACGAGGAACAGCCGCTCCTGCGACAGGACCGAGCGGATGCGCGCGAGCTCGGGCAGCGAGACGGCGGGGTTGGTGCCCGTCACCCACATCATGCGGATGGACCCCTCCTCGACGTACCGCACCATCTGCATGACGTGCGTCGGCGGCGAGTAGTGCGGGATGTCCATCGGGTCGACGTTCCAGACGCGCGCAAGATCCTGGACGTGCGCGTCGTTGGACCAGTTGCGGAACGCCGGCAGGTCGCCGTCGGCCCCGCACTCGCGCGTGTTCTGGGCGCTCGGCTGGCCGTTCATCTGCAGCAGGCCGCACCCGGGCCGCCCGAGCATGCCCCGCACGAGGTGCAGGTTGTTCACCTGGACCGCCGCCGCCGTCGCCTGGTGGGACTGGTAGAAGCCCTGCAGGACGGTGGACGTCAGCCGCTCGGCCGTGCCGAGCAGGCGCGCGGCCTCGCGGATGCGGGCGGCCGGGACGTCGCAGATGCGCTCGACCACGTCGGGCGGGTACTCCCGCACGGCCTTCTCGAGCTCCTCGAATCCGACCGTGTGGGCGTCGACGTACTCCCGGTCGACCCAGCCGTTGGCGAGGACCTCGTGCAGCAGCCCGTTCATCAGGGCGACGTTGGTGCCCAGCCGCGGCGCGAGGTGCACCGTCGCGGCGCGCGCGACGGGCGTGAGCCGGGGGTCGACGCAGACGACGGCGGGCGGGTCGTCGCCGGCGAGGCGGTCGAGCACGCGCATCCACGTCACGGACTGCGTCTCGGCCATGTTGTTGCCGAACAGCGCGATGACGTCGGCGTGGTCGATGTCGGCGAACGACCCCGGCTGCCCGTCGCACGCGAACGACTCCTTGAGCGCGGCCGCGGCCGTGGCGGTGCACAGCCGGGTGTTGCCGTCGACGTGGTTGGTGCCCAGGCCCCCGTGCGCGATCACGCCGAGCGTGTAGTACTCCTCCGCGAACAGCTGACCGGTCGTGTAGAAGCCGACGGCGCTCGCGCCCTGCTCGGCCAGCAGCTCCTTCGTCCGTGAGACGACGCGCTCCATCGCGGTGTCCCAGTCGGTCTCGACGAGCTCGCCGTCCACCCGGACCAGCGGCCGCGTCAACCGGTCGCGCGAGCCGTTGGCCTGCCAGCCGAACAGGTCCTTCACGTCGACGCGACCGCGGTTGACCCGGTCCACCGCCCGCCCCCGCACGCCGACGACCCGGCCGTCCTTGACGGCGATGTCGAGCGCGTCGCCGTTGGAGTGCAGGATCGAGGCCGTCTGCACCCAGCGGTCGACGTCCTGCGGGGCGACGCCCTCGGCGAGGTGCATGTCGACGCGCTGCGGCCACGGCGTGCCGGGCGCGTACGGGGTGCGGGTGCCCCAGGGGTCGGCGATGCGGTCGACGTGAGCCATCGGATCCTCCCGGTGGTGGACGGCTGGCACGCCCGCGGCCCGGACGACCGTGCGGGTCGGCGCCGTCCCACGCTGCACCCGTGACGGCGTGCCCGCCACCGGCGAGCGCGAGCGCACCGCCGCCCTCGTCAGTCCGCGGGCTCGTCCAGCGTCCGCCGGGTGACCATCGCCTGGCCGACGACGAGCAGCGCGAAGCCCCACAGCGCGTACCGGTCGGAGGCGGCCGAGGCCTGCGCGAACGACTGGGTGGCGGCCGCCTGCCCCTTCGCGATCGCGTTCCAGTTCAGCGCCGCGACGAGGTTGCCCAGGCCGACGGCCGTGACGATCCCGCCCGGCGACACCCAGCGCCACGCCCACCGGCGCGCCCAGCGCGCCCAGGCGCCCGCCGCCGTCGTCGTGCTCCCGCCGCCGTCCTGGTGCACGGTGCCTCCTCGTCGTGGCGCGTCGTGGCGCGACCCTAACCGGTCGCGGTCGCGCCGGGGCCTCGTCGTGGTGCCCCGGCGCGACCGGCGCGTGACCGGACGCCCCCTCAGTTCGGGGCGTGCACCCCGTCGGCGGGGTTCGACCCGTGGTCGCGCGTGGCGCCGCGCACGTACATCGACGACGGCGTGCTGCCCGCGAACCGCTGCGCGATCGACCCGGCGAACGGCGTGGTCGAGGCGTTCTGCCCGAGGGCGTCGGTGTACACCGTCGTCGGGGCGGTCGTCCGCACCGAGAACGTGCCCGGCCGCATCTGGCGGATGGTGCCCTTGAACGGCGACGCGACGTCGTCCCACGCCACCTGCGCGCCCGTCCGCTGCGTGGTGCGGCGCGCCATGTCGCAGAAGGCGCCCGGCACGCCGAGGTAGCAGGCGTCGACCGTGCGGGCCAGCCGGTTCGGCCTGCTCGCGTCGTGGTACCGGCTCGGGTTCAGCACGTAGAACAGCGGGGACAGCCGGAACGTCACCTCGGGCGTCGACAGCCGCACGTCCGAGAACCAGAACTCGTGCAGGTCGAACGCGTCGAACGCCGCACCGCCGAGGATCGCGTCGACGCAGGACGCGTCGGTGATGAGCCGGCCCAGCGAGCGGGTGTCCGACGGGGAGTCGGCGGGCGTGGCGGTGCCGACCTGGGTGAACGTGCCGCCGAGCGGGCCCGGGCAGTCGGTGCTGCCGAAGCCGCCCGGACGGCCCAGCGGGATCAGCGCGCTGTACCGCACCTGCGAGGTCTGCCCGCCCTGCGTGCAGTCGGCGGCGAGCAGCAGCTCGTGCAGGTTGTTGGTGAAGGCGTCCGGCGAGTGCGTGCCCTGGTGGAACTTCAGCAGGACGTCGCAGGTGCCGACCGTGGCACCGGACGGCGCGTCCACCGCGATGCCGGTGTCGCCCTCGATCACCGCGACGTCGTCGGCCGCGAAGACCTTGTGCCCCACGTGGTCCTCGTGCCGGTGCGAGGACGTGGCGGTCCGGGCGAGGACCTCGCTGGTGTAGGCGAACGCGGGCCAGCCGGTCTCGCGGAACAGGACGGACGTGCGCGGGTCGTCGCCGTGCTCGTGGCCGAACGTGCAGCCGCTCGCGTCACGCGCCGGGTGCCACGTCGGGTACACCTTCCCGTCCGGGCCGTAGGTCCAGTACCGGGCGTGCACCTCCACCGAGCACTCCCCCGCCCGCGGGTTGTAGCCCGATGCCGACGCCGTCTGCAGCATCGTGTACGCGTGGCTCAGCGTCGCGCCCGCGGGCGGGAGCGACGTGCCCCAGCCCGGTGCCGACGGCGGCGTCACCGGCGGCAGCGTGCCGGGGACCGGAGCGGTGGGCGCCGGGGTCGTCGGCGCGGGAGCCGGCGTGGTCGGCGCGGGAGCCGTCGGTGCCGGAGCCGGCGACGTCGGTCGCGGAGCCGGGGCGGGCGACGTCGGCGCCGGGGACGGGACGGACGGCGACGTCGGCGCGGGCGTCGCCGTCGTCGTGCAGGCCGTGCCGTCGAGCGTGACGGCGGTCGGCAGCGGGTTGCTGCCGGTCCACGTGCCGCTCACCGTGACGGAGGCGGTCCGGCCGGTGCCGAGGGCGCCGTTGTACGACGCGTTGCGGACGGTGACGCGCGCGCCGTCCTGCGCGACGACGCCGCCGTAGGCCCGCTGGACGCGCTGGCCGGCACCCGCGGTCCAGCCGAGCGTCCACGAGCGGAGCGC
Organism: Cellulomonas sp. JZ18; assembly: GCF_009720485.1. Classification (NCBI taxonomy): domain Bacteria; kingdom Bacillati; phylum Actinomycetota; class Actinomycetes; order Micrococcales; family Cellulomonadaceae; genus Cellulomonas; species Cellulomonas sp. JZ18. Next base: position 3,247,634 of record NZ_CP045245.1, read on the forward strand.
GTCCCCGGTGTTGGTCACGGCGACGTTCGCGACGAACGCGCCGGGCCACTGGGCGGTGACGGTGTACGACGCACGGCACGCGGCGGCGGCCTGCGCGCCCGTGGCGGTGACGACCCCGACCGCGGTCGCGGTGACGGCGGCGAGGGAGAGGAGTGCGGCGACGGCGCGACGGCGCGGTCGCACGCCGGAAGGCATGGACATGCGGTGAGTTCCCTGGTTCGTGAGGAGGATCGGTGTCGCGCTCCGGGCGTCACCGACTCGTCGTGCACAGGGTCGCCCCCCGCTGAGCACCGACTCGCGCGGTCACGGTAACCGGGCGAATCCGGCAGCTGAAGGGGGTGTACCGATTCGTCCCGAGGTGAGGTGCGCCACGTGCGGCGCTACGCGACGGCGAGCCAGGCGGCGCAGTCCGGCCCGACGACGCCCGCCGCCGCGCCGTCCGCGTCGCTGCGCAGCAGCACCGTCGCACCCTCCGGCACGGCGACGGGCCCCTCGCCGAGGTTGACGACGACGAGCACGTCGCCGTTGCGGAACGCCAGCACGTGCCGCGGGTCCGTGCCGTCCACCTGCGCCCACGCGAGCGTCCCGCGGCCCAGCGCCCGCTCGCGCCGGCACCGGATCGCGTCGCGGTACAGCGCGAGCGTCGACGACGCGTCCTCGTCCTGGACGTCCACCGCGAGCGCCGCCCAGTCGTCCGGCTGCGGCAGCCACGTGCGGCCCGTCGGCCCGAAGCCGAACCCGGGCCGGCCGGCCTCCCACGGCAGCGGCACCCGGCACCCGTCGCGCCCCCGCTCGCGGCCCCCCGAGCGGAACCACATCGGGTCCTGACGGAGCGCGTCCGGCAGGGTCGTGTGCTCCGGCAGCCCGAGCTCCTCGCCCTGGTAGAGGTACGCGGACCCGGGCAGGGCGAGCATGAGCAGCGCCGCGGCCCGCGCGCGGCGCAGGCCGAGGGCGGCGTCGGGCTGCGGGTCGTCCGCGCCGATGCCGTTGGGCGAGCGGCCGGTGTCGATCCACCCCAGCAGCGAGGCGTGCCGCACCACGTCGTGGTTCGACAGCACCCAGGTGGTGGGCGCGCCGACGGCGCCGTCGGCCTCGAGGGACACCGTGATGACGCGGCGCAGCGCCTCGGCGTCCCACCGGCACTGCAGGAACGGGAAGTTGAACGCCTGCTGCATCTCGTCCGGGCGGACGTACCGCGCGGCGCGCTCGGCGGGCTCCACGCACGCCTCGCCGACCATCGCCCGGTCACCCGGGTAGGACGCGAGCAGGCGGTTCCACGACCGGTAGATCTCGTGCACGCCGTCCTGGTCGAACATCGGGCCGAGGTCGACCACCTCCGAACCGGGGGCGTGCGCGCTGCCGCCCATGACCATCGCGGTCGCGCCGCCGTCCCAGTCCGGCAGGCCCTCGGCCTTCACCAGCCCGTGCGCGACGTCGACGCGGAAGCCGTCGACGCCGCGGTCCAGCCAGAACCGCAGCACGTCCTCGAAGCGGGTGCGCACGAGCGGGCTGTCCCAGTCGAGGTCGGGCTGCCGGGCGTCGAACGTGTGCAGGTACCACTGGCCGGCGTCCTCGCCGCGGCCGGTCAGGGCGTCGACGCGCGTCCACGCCGGCCCGCCGAACACCGACTGCCAGTTGTTCGGCGGCTCCCCGCCGTCCGGGCCGGTGCCCGGGCGGATCAGGTAGACGCCGCGCCGGGCGCTGCCGACCGGTGCCGCGAGCGCGTCGCGGAACCACGGGTGCGCGTCGCTCGTGTGGTTCGGCACCAGGTCGACGATGACGCGCAGCCCCCGCGCGTGGGCCCGCGCCAGCAGCGCGTCGAGGTCCGCGAGCGTCCCGAGCGCCGGGTCGACGTCGCAGTAGTCCGCCACGTCGTACCCGCCGTCCGCCTGCGGGGACGGGTAGAACGGCGATAGCCACAGCGCGTCGACGCCCAGGCGCACCAGGTGGTCGAGGCGCTGCACGATCCCGGGCAGGTCCCCCACGCCGTCGCCGTCGGAGTCCGCGAACGACTTGGGGTAGACCTGGTAGATGACGGCGTCGCGCCACCAGGGCGCGGCGTCCGCCGGCCGGCCCACGTCCGCCCCCGGTCCCGTCGCCGCCGCTACTTGATCGCGCCCTGCGTCACGCCCGCCATCACCCAGCGCTGCGTGAACAGGTAGACGACGATCGCCGGCGCCATGGCCATGAGGTAGGACGCGAACGCGACGTTGTAGTTGCTGCTGAACTGCGTCTGGAACACGCTCTGCAGCACCGGCAGGGTCTGCAGCGTCGAGTCCGCGGTGATGAGCGACGGCATCATGAAGTCGTTCCACGAGGCGAGGAACGCGAAGATCGCGACCGTCGCGGCCATGGGCGCCATCATCGGGAACACGATGCGCCGGAACACCGTCCACGTCGACGCGCCCTCCAGCTTCGCGCTCTCCTCGAGCTCCTCGGGCAGCCCGCGCACGAACGCCGTGAACAGCAGCACGCTGAACGACAGCTGGAACATCACGTGCAGCAGCGCGACCCCGACCGGGTTGTCGAGGTTCACCATCCCCGTCAGCTTCACCTGGGAGAGCGCGAGCACGGGGAACGGCAGGAACATCGCGGCGAGCAGGTAGAAGAACGACGCCCGGAAGAACCGCCGGTCCCAGTTGCGCGCGATCGCGTACGCCGCCATCGAGGCGAGCGCGACCGTCCCCAGGACGGTGACCGTGGTGACGAACACCGAGATCGCGAAGCCGCGCGGGAAGTTCGTCAGCCGCCACGCCTCCACGAACCCCTCGACGCTGAACGGTGACGGCAGCGAGAACACCTGCCCGTTCACCGACTGCGCGGTCGTCTTGAAGGCCATCGTGACCGTCGCGTACAGCGGCAGCAGCACCGCGACCGTGCACACGAGCAGCACGACGGTGCCGGGCCGGTTCGGGTGCTCCTCCGTGCCCTGCCACACGAGCCGCCGGCGGCGGCGCACCGGCACCTGCGCCGGGCCGGTGGTGGCGAACGTCTGCTGGGTCATGAGACCGACGCCTTCCCGCGCGTGACGCGCAGCTGGAGCAGGGCCAGGACGACGGCGATGAGGAAGAAGATCGTCGCGTTGGCCATCTGGTACGCGTAGTCGCCGCCGGTGAAGCCGGAGAAGATCGTCATCGCGACGCTGCGGGTCGCGGTGCCCGGACCGCCGTTGGTCAGGCCGACGATGATGTCGTACGCGTTGAGGAAGTTCTTGAAGCCGATGATGACGTTGATGACGACGTACCCCGCGACGAGCGGCAGCGTGATCGACACCAGGCGGCGCCACGAGGAGGCGCCGTCCATCGCGGCGGCCTCGTAGACCTCGCCGGGGATCGACAGGATGCCGGCGATGTAGATGAGCAGCGCGGACGGGATCGCCTGCCACGCGGTGACGAAGACGATCGTGGTCCAGGCGAGGTCCTCGTTCGCGAGCAGGCTCTGCGCGAGCACGTCCGAGCCGATCCGCGCGCCCAGCTGCGGCAGTGAGTTGGAGAACAGGAACTGGAAGACGTAGGCGATGATGATCCCGGAGATCACCATCGGCAGGACGAAGACGGTGCGCAGCGCGACCTTGGCGCGGATCCGCGACGTCAGCCCCACGGCCAGCAGGAACGCCACGACGTTCACGACGAGCACCGTGACGAGCGCGAAGCCGATGGTGAACCCGTACGAGCTGAGGATCGCGGGGTCCGACACCATCGCGACGTAGTTCGTCAGCCCGATGAACCGGAACTCCCCGAACCCGACGGAGTCGGTGAAGCTCAGGGTGATGCCCATGACCGCCGGGACGGTGATCGCGAGCGTGAACAGCACGAGCGACGGGACGAGGAACAGGTAGAACGTCGCGCCCACGCGGCGCCGGCCGGTGCGCTCGGGCGGGGCGGGGCACCGCCGCGCGTCCGGGCGCCGGTGGACGGGGCGGTGGTCGTGGCCATGTGCGGTCTCCGGTCTGCCGGCGGTCACTCGGGGACGGACGAGCGGAAGGCCAGGCGCGACCAGTCCGCGTCGAGCGTGCGCAGCACCGGCAGCGGGTCCGCGCCGGTCGCGATCGACTGCGCGTAGTTCTGCAGCGGGATCGACTGCGGGATGAGCTGGGACGCGCCGAGGTAGAACGCGGCGCGGTCGTAGTACTCCTTCAGCTCCACGAGCGTCGTGTTCGTCACCGGGGCCGCCCCTCGGTCACGCCGAAGCCGAGCGCCTGGGCGTTGTAGGCGTCGATGACGTCGGGCCGCATGAGGAACGCGAGGAACTCGCGCGCGGCCTCCTTCTTGCGCGACCCCTCGGGGATCCACAGGGCGAGGTCGATGTTGACGCGCACCTTGCGGTCGTCCGGGTCCTCGGTCATCGGCAGCGGGAACGCGCCGACGTCCAGGTCGGGGTTCGTCTTCGCGATCTCCGTCAGGGCCCACGGTCCCTGCAGGTACATGGCCGCCTCGCCGTTCGCGAACGCCAGGTTGCCGTCGCCGTAGCCGCGGCTGGCCGCGTCGGGGTTCGACCAGCCGACGAGCTGCGTCATGCGCTCGACGGGCTCGACGAACTGCTTCTGGAACGCGACCGGCGAGCCCGGCCCGACCTCGTCGCCCTGCTCCTTGAGCTCGGTGAAGAACTCGGTGGTGTCGAGCAGCCCGCCGACGGAGTAGTCGAAGTGCCCCTGCGCGATGGTCCACGGGTCGCGGAACGTGCTGTAGATCGGGGTGACCCCGGCGGCGGTGAGCGTCTCGCACAGGGTGACGAACTCCGACCACGTCGTGGGCGGCTGCACGCCCTGCTGCGCGAAGATCTCCCGGTTGTAGAGCACAGCGGCCGCCATGAGCGAGTACGGGATGACGCTCGTGCGGCCGGGGTAGGTGGCGGTCACGTCGATGAGCGGCTGCAGGTCCTCCAGGACCCGGTCGGCCTCCGGCATGTCGGACAGGTCGCTGAGCACGCCGCGCTCGACGTACCGGGAGATCTCGAAGTTGTAGTTGAGGCACCCGAGGTCCGGCGGGGACTCGCGCACGAACGACCCCGCGAGGTTCGACGTCGCGTCGTGCCGCACGCGCACCGCCGACTGCTCGGAGTGGAACTGCTCGATGAGCTGGTCGAAGTAGCCGATGACCTCGGGCTTGGACTGGTAGAACGTGATCTCGGTGGCCCCCGACGCGGACCTGCCGGCGCACGACGAGAGCGCGAGCGTCGCGCCGGCGACCCCGAGTCCCTGCAGGAAGGTCCGGCGCGTGACGCCGGGCGCGACCGGAGGCGGGAGGGAGGGCACGTCGTCTCCTCGGGTGGTCGGCAGGGCCGACGGCCACGCGCCTGCGGGCGCCGGACGTCGGGGTCGCGCGACGTGCGCGCTGTGCGGATGACGACGTCGTCACCCGGGATCGGTCCACCTCGAGCCGGAAGCGTTTCCGGACGATTCACCCTCCCGCCGCTCCGAGGGGCTGTCAAGCCGAGAGCCCCGGGCCGGCCGGCGGCTCTCTCGGTGCAATCGCTTCCGGACTACAGTCGACCGGTGGGCCTCGCGCACCTCAGCCTCGCCGACGTCGCCCGCCTCGCCGGCGTCTCCCCCGCCACCGCCTCCCGCGCGCTGAACTCCCGCCCGGAGGTGGCCGAGGCGACCCGCGCCCGCGTCCTGGCGGTCGCACGCGAGCACCACTACGTGGCGTCCCCCGAGGCGTCGGGCCTCGCCTCGCGGACCACCGGCCGGGTCGCCGTCGTCGTGCCGCACCTGTCCCGCTGGTTCTTCGGCGCGCTGCTCGAGGGGCTCGAGGCGCGGCTGCGGCGCGCCCGCCTCGACGTCCTGCTGTACCACGTGCCCACGCGCCGCGACCGGCACGACTTCTTCGAGCGGCTGCCCGCCCGGCGCAAGGTCGACGCGGTCGTCGTGCTGGCGTTCCCGGTCTCCGAGCACGAGCAGGCCCGGCTGGCCATGATGGGCGTCGGCATCGTCGCCGCCGGCGGCCAGGTGGCCGCCTTCCCCCACGTCTGCATCGACGACCACGCGGCCGCGCGGCAGGCCGTGGACCACCTGCTGTTCCTCGGCCACCGCCGCATCGCGATGATCGAGGCGGTGGACCCCGAGTCGGCGGAGTGGCGCGACGGCATGGGCCGCACCACCGGGTACCACGAGGCGCTCGCCGAGGCCGGGGTCGCGCCGGACCCCGACCTCGTCGTCACCGTGCCGTGGGGCGAGCAGCACGGCGCCGACGCCATGTCCCGGCTGCTCGGGCTGCGCGTGCCGCCCACCGCCGTGTACGCGCACTCCGACGAGGTCGCGGCCGGGGCGCTCGCGACGATCCGCCGCGCCGGGCTGCGCGTGCCGCAGGACGTCTCCGTGATCGGCATCGACGACCACCCGGTCGCCGCGCTGCTGGACCTGACGACGGTCGCCCAGCCGGTGCGCGAGCAGGGCGAGGCGGCGGGGCAGCTGGTGGTGGACCTCGTCGCCGGGCGCCAGGTGGCACCGGCGGCGCCCGTACCGACGCGGCTGGTCGTGCGGGGCAGCACGGGGCCACCGCGGCAGGCCGACGCCGGGCGCTGACGCCGGGCGCTGACGCCGGGCACTGACGACGGGCCCGCCCGGTGGCGGCTCAGCGGGCCCGACCGCGCACCGTCGCGACGGCGTCCCACCACAGCGCCTCGAGGTCCTCGGTCGCGCCGCCGCGCAGCCACGTGTCGACGGCGACGTCGAGGCACGCGAGCGCGGTGGCGACGAGCGCGCCGGCCCGGTGCCGCGCGGTGCCGGCGGCGACGCCGTCGGCCTCGAGCCGGCGGGCCAGCTCCGGCACGAGCACCGCCTGCCAGGCCAGCTGCTTCTCGAGCCGCTTGGCGTGCAGCGCCGGCTCCTCGTGCAGGAGACGCCCGAGCGCCACCTCCTCCGGGCGCGGGTCGCCGACGCTCGCGCGCAGCACCCGGAACGCCTCGGCGAGCGACTCCCACGGGTCCTCGCCCGCGGGGCGCGCCGCGAGCGCCGCGTGCAGCACCTGCCCGCGCTCGACCATGTCCCCGAGGACGACGTCCTCCTTGGTGGCGAAGTAGCGGAAGAACGAGCGGCGGGAGATGCCGGCGGCCGCGGCGATCTGGTCCACCGTCGTCGCGTCGAAGCCCTGCTCGAGGAAGAGGGTCGCGGCCGCCTGCGCGATCTCGCGGTGCACGGCGCGGCGGGTGCGCTCGCGCAGGCCGGGCGGGCGGGCGTCGCTGGTCACGCGCCGATGGTACGGGGACGGCGGGCGATGCCAGACCTGGCACTAGGTGCCATTTGCGGCGTACGGTGCCGACATGGGAGCCCTCGACCTTCGCCTGCAGACCACCCTCGTCACCGGCGCCAGCGCCGGCATCGGCGCCGCCCTGTCCCGCGCCCTCGCCGCACGCGGGTCCGACCTCGTCCTCGTCGCCCGCCGCGAGGAGCGCCTGCACACGCTCGCCGACGAGCTGCGCCGGACCCACGGCGTGCGCGTCGAGGTCGTCGCGGCCGACCTGTCGGCGCCGCGCCCGGGCCGGACGCTCGCCGCCGAGGTCGCACGTCGGGGCCTGCGCGTCACGAGCCTGGTGAACAACGCCGGGTTCGGGCTCGACGGGCCGTTCGCCGCCGAGGACCCCGACCGCCTGCAGCAGCTCGTCGCGGTGGACGTCGCGGCGGTGGTCGACGTCACGCGCGCCTTCCTGCCCGACCTCGTCGCGGCCGGCACCGGCGCCCTCGTCAACGTCACGAGCATGGCCGCGTACCAGCCGTCCCCGGGCATGGCCGCGTACGCCGCGAGCAAGGCGTTCGTGCTCAGCCTCACCGAGGCGCTGTGGTGGGAGACGCGCGGCACCGGGCTGCGCACGCTCGCGTTCGCGCCGAACCTGACCCGCACGGAGTTCTTCGACGAGATCGGCACCGAGGGCTACCGCGGCCGCTACCAGACGCCGGACGACGTCGCCGCCGCCCTGGTCCGCGCGCTCGAGAGCGGCCGCGACCCGGGCCCGAGCACGACCGCACGCCGCGGCGACCGCGCCCTCGTCGCGCTCGCACGCCTGCTCGGGCGGCGGACGGCGCTGCGGGCGATGGCGCGGATCTCCGGCGACCGCCTCCTGGGGGCGTCCACCTGAGCCACGGTCACGTCACGAGGCGGCGAGCAGCACCAGCACGCCCATCTGCGCGTCGAGCAGCAGGTGCACCACCAGCAGGTACGGCAGCAGGGACGGCCGCCGGCGCAGGACCACGGCGAGCAGCAGCGTGAACGGCAGGAACATCAGCGCACGCCAGACGAGGAACCGCGCGTCGAGCAGGAGCGGGAGCGTGACGTGCTGGAGCGCGTGCAGCAGCGCGGGCGCCGCGACGACGACGGCCGTCCCCCGGCCGAGGGCCGCCAGTCGCGGCTGCACGTACGCGTAGTAGGTCGGCAGCTCCGCGAGCGCCGTCGTCACGGGGAACAGCACGGCCGAGGTGACCGCGGCCGCGAGCGGGAGGGGGCGCACGAGCAGGTCGAGCGAGACCTGCGGGTCACCCCAGAGCAGCGTCGCCAGGCCCATGTTCGGGCCGGCCGCGAGCGCGGCGCCGGCGAGCGTGACGAGCAGCGCGGCGGGCACGTCCCGGCGCACGCGCGCGCGGTCGGGCCGGTAGAGGTCGCGCAGCGACGCCCCCTCCGCCCGCATCCGGCGCGCCAGCAGCGTCAGCGTGAGGACGTTCGCCGCGGTCGCCGTCAGCGGCCACCAGGCCGCCGAGTCCGCCCACGGCGACACCGAGCCGCCCGCCGCGAGCAGGAGCGCGACGACGGCCTGCGCGGCCGCGAACGCGACGAGGCGCAGGAGGAGCATCGTGAGGACCTGACGGCCGGACGGCGCACCACCGAGCTGAGGTGCGGCGTCGACGCCGGGCGAGGCGGGAACGGTCACGGGGGCCGACGACATGCGGAGGTCCTCTCGGGTGCGCGTGCTCTGCTCGCGCCGGTCCGGCGCGATATCTTCCGCGGAAGATACCGCGCGGCACGGCCACGCGGAGCCGCACGTGCCCCGGACGGCCCAACGCCCTGCCGGGCGCGCGGTCGTCCGCGCCGCCCCGGTCCCGGCAGGCACGACGTCCCCTGCGGCAGGATCCCGGACGGTCCGGCCGGGGCACGCCCGGGACGCGCCGGGGCGCCCCGCTCCGACGACCGACCTCCGGTGCGGGGCGCCCCGTGCGGGCCGGCCTCAGGGGCGCGCGGGCGGCCGCGACGAGCCGCCGCCGCGGTGCGTGACCTTGCTCAGCAGCTCCTTGGCCTTGCGCTGGTTCTCCGGCTTCGCCATCTCGCGCTTCGCGATCTGGGCCGCCTTGAGGGCGAGCCCGCTCTTCATCGCCTTGCCCAGGAATCCCATGTGTGCCTCCTCGTCGGCGGGTGCGACGACGGTACGTCGGGTCGGGCGCGGGCGCGCGGCGGGGACGGCGGTCACGCGTCCCGGCCGAGCTCGGCCCTCGGGTGCCAGTCGGCCGGGACCTCGTCCGTGAGCGCCGTCGTCGCGAGCGCCTCGCCGAGCACCGGCGCCTGCTTGAACAGGTTGTGCCCGGCGACGGCCGTGACGCCGTCCGCGCTCCAGATGCCGACGCCGTCGTCGCCCCACGGCAGCGCGGTGACCCAGCAGTGCACGTGGTCGACCGGCTCGGGCCGCAGCCCCGGCAGCGCCCGCCGGACGTAGGCGACGGTGCGGTCGGCGAGCGCGGCGAGCTCGTCAGGACGCGCGACGGCGCCCCCCGGCTCGGCCGGTACGTGCCCGCTCAGGCCCACCGCGAGGTGGCGTGACCCCGGGTACGGCGACGCGTACACGCCGCTCTCGCCGAACCGCCCGCTGCCGTCCTGGAACGTCGGCAGCGGCCCGTCGGCGCCGTCCGCACGCTCGAACGTCAGCCGGACGTGCGCGCCGAGCTCGACGGGGACCTGCGTGCCGAGCGCGCCGGCGAGCGCGGCCGTGCCGCGTCCCGCGCACAGCACGACGTGGTCGTACACGTGCACGCCGGTCCCGGTGCGGACCTCGACGGAGCCGTCGTCGCGGCGGCGCACCGCGAGCACGTGGTCGGCGACGAGGGCGTCCGCGAGCCGGGCCGTCAGGGCCCCGACCGCGGCGCGCGTGCCGATCGCGCCGCCGTGGACGTCGAGCATCGCCGGCCCGTCGTACGCGGCGAGGACGGGGAGCCGCTCGCGCAGCTCGTCGCGCGTGAGCGGCCGCGCGGGCGCGTCCGGGAACTGCGCGAGCGTCGCGAGCTTGTCGGCCACGCCGTCGCCGATCACCACCGCGCCGTCGGGGGCGACGAGCTCCACGCCCAGCTCGTCCTCCCACTCGCGCCACAGCGCGCGGCTGCGCACGACCTGCGCCACGAGGCGCGGGTCGGCGTGCGCGTGCCGGAAGATGCGACCCTGCCCGGCCGACTGGCCGCCGCCCGGCGGCCCGGACTCGAGCACCGTGACCTGCGCACCGCGGCGCTGCAGCGCGAAGGCGGTGGACAGGCCGATGATCCCGGCACCGACGACTGCGACTCGTGGCATGTGGTCAGCCCACCACGGACCCGGGTGAGCCGCCCGCGGTCGTCGTCCTAGCCGAGCAGCCGCGCCAGCGCGGCGTCGGACGCCGCGAGCGCCGACCGGTCGTACGTGCTGCCCGCGGCCACGAGCTCGGCGGCCCCGGTGCGCTCGAGCAGCTCCGCCAGCCGCGCCTCGACGTGCGCCGGCGAGCCCGCGACGGCCGCCGCCGCGGTCTCGTCGAGGTACTGCTGCTGCCGCGCCGTGCGCCGTGCGGCGCGCACGGCGGCGACCGGCTCCAGCGGCGGGAACTCCCCGGTGGTCCGGCTCAGCGCCATCGCCCACGCCTCCGGCAGGAGCAGGTCGGCCGCCTCGGCGTCGGTGTCGGCGACGAGCACGTCGAGGCTGATCGCGACCCACGGCTCCGCGAGCTGCGCCGAGGGGCGGAAGTCGCGTCGGTACCCCGCGAGCGCCGCGAGTCCCGGCTCCGGGTCGCCCGCGACGCCGAGGACCGGCCCGCCGACGACCACGGGCAGGCCGAGCTCGGCCGCGACCTGCAGGCCGCGGCCGGTCGCGAGGACGTACATCGGCACGGGCGCCACCGGCTGCGGCCGCAGCGTGATCTCCGCGGTCCCGTCCAGGTAGGCGCGCAGCTCGGCGAGGTCGGCGGCGAAGTCCCGGTCCACCTGGCGCAGGGCGCGACGGACCGGCGCGGTGAACCCGGGCGAGCGCCCGAGGCCGAGGTCGACCCGACCCGGCGCGAAGGCGGCCAGCGTCGTGAACTGCTCGGCCACCACCAGCGGCTGGTGGTGCGGCAGCATCACGCCGGCGGACCCGATCCGGATCCTCGTCGTCGCCCCGGCGACCGCCGCCAGCAGCACGGCCGGCGCCGACCCCGCGACACCGGGCACGCCGTGGTGCTCGGCCACCCAGAACCGGTCGTAGCCGAGCCCTTCCACGCGGGACGCGCGGGCGACCGTGCCGCGCAGCGCCGCGGCGTCGTCCTCCCCCGCGCGCGTGCGCGACCGGTCGAGCAGGGAGAGGCGCGGCTGGTCGGTCACGCCACGTGCAGCGTCGCGGACCCGGCGGATCTTCCGCCGGGCCCGGTCGGCGTCAGGCCACGCCGTCGGACAGCGCGTCCGTCAGCAGCCCCACCAGCGCGTCGACCTGCACGTCCGCGGACGACGTGACGTCCTCCTCCGCGGCCCCGTCGAGCGCCCGCGCGGCCAGCCCGGACTTGCTGTCGATGAGCTCGGCGATCCTCGCGTCGATCGTCTGGGCGGCGATGACGCGCCACGCGGTGACGGGCTCGGCCTGGCCGATGCGGTGGACGCGGTCGATCGCCTGCGTCTGCTCCGCGTAGGTCCAGGACAGCTCGGCCAGCACGAGGTTGGACGCGACCTGGAGGTTGAGGCCCACGCCAGCGGCGGTGAGGGAGCAGACGACGACCTGCACCTCGGGGTCCTCGACGAAGGCCTTGATGTTCTTCTCCCGCACGCGCGTCGTCTGCTCGCCGCGGATCGAGGCGTACCGGATGCCGCGGTCGGCGAACGTCTGCTCGGCGGCGTCCATGACGTCGACGTGCTTGGCGAAGAACACGACCTTGCCGACGTTGCGCGCCAGCTGGGCGGCGTAGTCCGCGGCCAGCCCGGCCTTCGCCTGCCCGATGCGGCGCACCATGGTGAACACGTTGTCGCCGCCGGTCTTCGAGCTCGAGTCCTTGAGCTCGGCCGCCGCGACGCGCCGGGCGAGCTCGCGGTCCACCCCGTGCACGACGGCGCCGCCCCCGTCCCGCGCCTCCAGCGCCGCCCGGTAGCGGGACACGAGCCGGCGGGCCAGCGCCTCCTCCGCGGCGCGGACCGAGCGACCGGCCGCGCCGTCGAGCTCGACGGGCAGGTCCGCGACCCGGCGGGCGGGGATGTCGGCCACCACGTCGGCCTTGCGGCGGCGGACGATGCCCATGTCGATGACGGCGGCCCGGGCCGCGGCGGAGAAGCCGCGGTCGGCCGGGGTCAGCCCCGTGTCCTCCAGGGCGGTCATCAGCCGGCCGAGCGGCTTCTCGTCGTCGATCCAGCCGAGGTACTGCCAGATCGCGCGGAAGTCCTCGATGTCGTTGATCAGCGGCGTGCCGGTCAGCGCCATGAGCAGCGGCCGTGCGGTGCGCTCGCGGATGCGCTCGGAGAGCGCGAGCACGTGCTGCGAGCGCTGGGACGTCTTGTTCTTGATGAAGTGCGCCTCGTCGACGACCATCCCGCGGAAGCCGAGGTCGCCCAGCCAGCCGACGTGCCGGTCGAGGATGTCGTAGTTGACGATGACGACGTCCGCGAAGGCGTCGACCTCGTCGCCGTCGCCGTGCACGACCGTCGCGCGGCGCAGCGGCGTCCACAGGCCGACCTCGCGCGCCCAGTTCGTCTTCACGACGTTCGGCACGACGACGAGCAGCGGGAACGCGTCGGCCGCCTGGGCGGAGAGCAGCGCCTGCGCGGTCTTGCCGAGCCCGGGCTCGTCGGCCAGCAGGAACGTGCGGTGGCCGCGGGCGGCGGCCGCGACGACCTTCGCCTGGTGGGGCATCAGCTCGCGACCGAGCGGCACGGGCACGTGCCGCGGCTCGGGCAGCTCCATGCACGCGGGTGCGCCGGGGCTCGCGTCCTCGAAGGAGCGGAACAGCGGCTCCAGCAGCTCCCAGCCGGCCAGCCGACGGGGCCTGGCCAACCGCTCGGCGGCGGCCTCGAAGTCCGGTGCGAGGAACGGGTTCGCCATCTGCCGGGCGATCGCGGACCGCGGCACGACGCGCTTCTCGACGCCGGGCACCGGCTCGGGCGGGGGCGTGGGCTCGGGCTCCGGGGGCGACTCCAGCCCGCCCTCGCGCATCACGGTCGCCTTGTAGGCGCGGGCGGCGTCGGACACGCGGGCGTCCTCGGAGAGCAGCGCGAGCAGCGACGTGTCGCGGGCGGCGATGCGGGCGAGCATCGTCGCGACGCCGTCGAGCCGCTTGAGCTGCTCGCTGCGCTTGGCCTGGGTCAGCTCGTCGTCCGCCATGACGCGGGCGCGCTCCTCACGGACGAGCAGCGCGACGACCTGGAACTTCGTACGCAGCGCGGGGCGCGTCGGCGGTCGCCGCACGACGTCGTCGACCTCGCGCGCGATGCCGGCGAGGACGGGGATGATCCCCTCCTCGTCGCGTCGCCGGGCGCGGCGGCGCGGTGCGGCGCCGTTCTCGCCCCGGCCACCGCCGGCCGGGCGCGCGCGACCGGACCGGCGCTGGCCAGCTCCTGCCACATCTCCTCCTTCGCACCCGGCCGCCCCGCGCACGCGGTGCGGCGGGCCGTGAAACGGCGGCCGGGAGCGGTCGCCCCGGGTCGCGTCCCGTGTCTCGGACGCGCGCTCGGGCTCGCGACGTGCGACGTCGCAGCTCCGCCTCTGCGTCGGGCGCAGGTCCGTGCCGAGCCGGTGGTGCCACGCCGCCGGACGTCCGGCGCACAGCGCGTCGGCACGATCCGGCCTGGTCCGGCACCGGCTGGTGTGCAGCCTACCGCCGAGTACCTGCGCGGGCGCTCCACCCCTGCGCGCGCCACCCGTCCGCCCGGCACGGGCGCGCGCGGACCTCCGGGACGGGGTCGCCGGCGGCGCGGAGGCGGCCCTCGCCACCGGCGCACGAGCACACCCGGGCCGCGGACGCGCACACGGCAGGGGCCGGGGAGATCGTCCGACCTCCCCGGCCCCTGCCGTCATGTCCGTCGCGGACCGTGCCCGGTCCGGTCGGTCACCTCCGCTCGAGCGCCGCCACCGCGGCGACGAGACGGTCGGTCGCCGCGCTGACGTCCGCCTGCCGGCCGTCCTTGCGCAGGACGTGCTGCGCCTTCGCCAGCGCCGCCTTCACCGCCGCGACGCTCCTGCCGGTGTAGACCTTGCCCCGCAGGTCGAGCGCGGCCGCCTCGGCGACGGTCCGCTCCAGCCGCGAGGTGTCGACGATGGACCGGCGCAGCCCGAGCCAGCGCTCGGGGTCGGCGCTGGCGGCCGCACCGAGCTTCTCGGAGAAGTCGCTGTTGAAGATCAGCGGGTTGTGGGTGGACCGCCAGCTGCGCTGGTCCGTCAGACCCCAGAACGTGACGCGGTGGATGTCCGTCGAGTACTTCTTGTAGACGGCGAAGTACTCCGCGAACCGCTGCGCCTGGATCGCCTCCAGCTCGGCGCGGTTGCTGATCTTGCCGACCCAGTAGTCGAACTCGCCGCGGGAGATGCGGTCCTTCACCGACGGGTCGGTCAGGTCGCGGTACTGGGACCGGTCGTCGCCCTCGGGCTGGCCGTTCCACGCCTCCCACACCTGCAGGTCGAGCTCGCTGATGCTGACGTCGAAGCCCGCCTCGATGATCAGCTGGATGGACCGCTCCACCGACGCCTCGTCGGAGCACGCGCCCGGCTGCCACTCCTCCGCCGCGTCGTTCACGAGGCGCGGCAGCCGCGTGAGGCTCGAGCAGGCGAACGCCGGCGTCTGGTTGATGTAGTTGTGCGACTGCATCCCGATCGCCTCGACGAGCGGGCGCGGGTCCTCCGGGTGCTCGGCGGCGTAGCGGGCGTTGAGGTCGGTCGCCATCGCGATGATCGCCTGCGCCTTGCCCTCGGACTGGAAGACGTTGAAGTCGTTGTACTCCAGCCGCGTCTGCGGGTCGTAGGTGCGGGCGAGGACGAACGCGTCGTAGAGGAAGTCGGACGGGTGCTCGCCCGCGGCCGCGTCGGCGCCGTTCGCGTAGGCGCTGTACCAGTTCGAGAACCCGCCGTTCGGGCCGCCGCGCAGGAAGTCGCGCCAGTCCTGCGTCGCGGGGTCGAACTCGGCGAGGCCGTCGACGAACGCCTCGTTGACGACGTCCCAGGAGACGGCGCGGCCCTGGAAGTGCGTCAGCACCTCGCGGACGTACCGCTCCATGTTGGCCCGGGCCTGCTCGCGGGTGCCGCCGGTCGGCCCGCTGTTGATCCGCGGCGGCGACTGCCCGTGCCACACCAGCACGTGCCCGTGCACGTCCATGCCGCGCGCGAGCGTCTGGTCGACGAACGCGTCGGCCTCGTCCCAGCGGAAGGTGAACTCCCCGGTGACGGGGTCGATGTTGTCGTTCGGCAGCAGCTGGTCCGGCTTCATGGCGTTCTCGGCCGTCATGACGCTGTAGTGCTTGGCGATGGTCGCCGAGCTGGGCGAGCCCTCCGCGTAGGTGTCGAGACCGGACCAGATGTTGCCGACGTCGAAGTAGTCCCGGTAGGCCTTCTTCAGCGAGGCCATCTCGTGGCGGAACGTGGTCTCGAGGACGACGTCGCCCTCCGGCATGGTGAACGAGTCGACCCGGGCGCCGATCCAGCCGAGCTCCTCGGACGTCCACCCGCCCCACACCTGGTGCCGGCCGGGCGTCGCCGTCAGCTCGACCGTCTCGCCGGCCTCGTAGCTGCCGGCCCCGGTGACCTTGCCCTTGCCGTGGACGCGGATCTCGACGTCGAAGGTGTCGTCGACGTACGCGTACGCCGGGGCGGTGACGCCGACCGCGGCGAGGGCGAGCGCGACGGCCGCCCCGATCCTGCGCGGAGCCCTGCGGGCGTCCGCCCCTCCTGGTGCACCGTCACGACGCTGTGTGGCACGCCATCTCATGTTGCGCTTCCTCTCGACTGCGGCTCCGAAAGTCGGCGTGGCCGCGCCCGAGCGCGGTCCGCCGCCGACGTCCCTGTGCATGCTCGTCCGCGGCGCCCGTGCCGCCGACGCTGGCGGACGAGGCGCGCGGACCCCACCCCTGCTCGTGCCCCTGCAACGTTGTAGGGGCGTCTGGTTTGCCGTGAACGCCGCTTTGAGGCGTGGGTCACAACGTAAGGAGGGGGCCGGGGGACGTCAAGGAGTCGGGGCGTTCGTCCCAGGGACGAGTTGCGACGCGCGGGCCGCAACTCTCGCGCCGGGGCCCCGTGCGCAGGTGCTTACCGGCCGCCCGTGATCGACCGGTGCCGCTGCTGCACGCCCGCCGCGCCGTACGGGTAGTCGTCGACCCGGGGCGCGCTGGCCTCGCTGAGCCGCGCGACCGCCTCGGGCTCGAGGACGAGGTCCGCCGCGCCGAGGTTGTCGTCGAGCTGGTCGACGGTCCGGGCGCCGAGGATCACCGACGTCACCGCCGGCTGCTGCGCCAGCCACGCGAGCGCCACCTGCGACATCGACGCGCCCTGCGCGTCGGCGACCTCGCGGACGGCGTCGACCACCTGCCACGTCCGCTCGTCGGCGTTGCGGGCGGCCCACGCCTCCATCCCGCGCTGGGGGTTCTCGCCGAGGCGCGTCGCGCCCGTGGGGTCGACGTCGCGCTGGTACTTGCCGGTGAGCCAGCCGCCGGCGAGCGGCGACCACGGCAGCAGGCCCAGGCCGGCGTCGAGCGCCGCGGGGACGACCTCGTGCTCGATGTCGCGGACGAGGAGGTTGTACTGCGGCTGCAGCGTCACCGGCGGCGCCCAGCCGTGGGCGCGGGCGACGTGGACCGCCTTCGTGAGCTGCCAGCCGAGGTAGTTGGAGAAGCCGTAGGAGGAGATCTTGCCGGCGGTGACGGCGTCGTCGAGGAAGCGCAGAGTCTCCTCGACCGGGGTGAGGGCGTCCCAGGCGTGCACCTGGTAGAGGTCGACGTGCTCGACGCCGAGGCGGCGCAGGGACGCGTCGAGCGCGTCGCGCAGGTGGCGGCGCGAGAGGCCCAGGTCGTTGGGCCCCTCCCCCATCGGGAACCGGCCCTTGGTCGCGAGGACGACCTGACGCGCCTCCGTCGGGTGCTGCGCCAGCCAGCGGCCGATGATCTCCTCCGAGACGCCGGCGCTGTACACGTCGGCGGTGTCGACGAGGGTGCCGCCCGCCTCGACGAACCGCGTGAGGATCGCGTGCGACGTCTCCTCGTCCGCCTCCGCGCCGAACGTCATGGTGCCGAGCGTCTGCGTGGAGACGACGGTGCCGCTGCAGCCGAGCGTGCGGTACTGCATGGGAGTCCTCCTGGGTGGGCGCGGGTGCCGACCCTGCCCACTCCACCACCGCCGGGTACCGGCGGCGAGCGGGCGGGGGCTCAGCGGCCGCCTGCCGCCGCCGCGCGCAGCCGCGCGAGGCCCTCGTCGATCGTCACCTCGGGGCGCCACCGCAGGTCGGCGCGCGTGCGCCGCTGGTCGAACCAGTGGGCGGTCGAGAGCTGCTCGGCGAGGAACCGCGTCATCGGCGGCTCGTCCTGCCCCGGACGCACCCGCCACACCGCCTCGACCGCGCCGCCTGCGGCGCGCGCCAGCCCGGCGGGGACGCTCCAGCGCGGGGCCGGCGCCCCGGCGGCGGCGCAGATCCCCGCGAGCATCTCGGCCACCGGGCGCGGCTCGCCGTTGGTCACGACGTAGGCGTTGCCGTGCACCGCGTCGTCGTCGGCCCGCTCGAGCGCCGCGGCGATCGCGGCGGCCGCGTTGTCGACGTAGGTGGTGTCGATGAGCGCGCGGCCGCCGTCGAGCAGCGGCAGGCGGCCCGCCCGGGCCCGCGCGACGATGCGGGCGACCAGCTGGGTGTCGCCCGGACCCCAGACCAGGTGCGGGCGCACGGCGACGACGCGCATGCGGTCGCCGTCCGCCGCGAGGGCCGCGAGCTCCGCGCGCGCCTTCGTCCGGGCGTAGTCGCCGCGGGCGCGCTCGGGGTCCGCCGGCCGGGCGTCGTCGCCGACGATCGAGCGGCCGCTGTGCGCGACGGACGGCGAGGACACCTGCACGAAACGGGTGGCACCCGCACGGGCGGCGGCACCGAGGAGCCGCTCGGTCCCGTGCACGTTGACGCGCTCGAAGTCGGCCGGGTCACCTGCGAGGGAGACCTTGGCGGCGAGGTGGACGACGCCGTCGACGCCGGCGACCGCCCGCGCGACGTCGTCCGCCGACGTCACCGAGCCGCGCACGTCCTCGACGCCCGGCACGGCGCTCGGGCGACGCTGGAACGTGCGCACCTCGTGGCCCGCGGCCAGCACGCGCGCGGCGACCGCGCGGCCGAGGAGCCCGCTCGCGCCCGTCACCAGGACTCTCACGGCCGGCGCACCTTTCCCCCGGACAGCACGTCCTCAGCGCAGCGCGCGAGCCGGGTGCGGTCGATCTTCGAGTTGTGCCGCACGTCCGTGGGCAGGTCGGGCACCACGAGGACCGCGGCGAGCGGCGCGTCCACCGCGGCGCGGACGGCGTCGGCCAGCTCCGCGGGCGCCAGACCCGGGCGACGCGTCCGCGGCCGGGTCTCGACGACGGCGACGAGCAGCTGCGTCCCCCGGGGCCCGATCCCCACGACGCCCGCACGCTCCACGGCCGGGACCCGCTCGACCCGCTGTTCGAGGCCCACGGGGGTGACCACGCCGTCGGCCGTGGTGACGACGTGGGCGAGGCGTCCCTCGACCCACAGCCGGCCCCCGGCGTCCAGGTGGCCGACGTCGCCCGTGCGGTGCCACCGGTCGCCGGGGACGTCCCGGGCCGCCGCGCGGTCCGTCAGGTGCAGGCGGAAGTAGCCGTCCTTGAGGTGCGGGGCGCTGACGAGGATCTCGCCCGTCCGACCCGGCTCGGTGGTCGGCTCGCCGGTCGCGGCGCCGTCGTCGTCGAGCGGGCTGATGCGCACCTGCGTGGTCGCGGTGGGGCGTCCCACGCAGACCCCGCCCGGGTAGCCGTCGGCCCGGGCGGCGGTCGCCTCGCGGATGCCCGCGAGGGTCGCGTCCGTCATGAGCAGCCCCTCGGTCATGCCGTACGGCGTGTGGGGCTCCGCGTTCGGCATGAGGCGGCCGGCGGCGGCGAGCAGGTGCTCGGGCACCGGGGCGCCCGCCGAGAGGAAGGTCCGGACGCGGGCGAGTGCGGCGTGGTCCGCGGGGGTCAGGTCGTCGGCCGTCGCGACCACGTTCGCCAGCGCCGCCGGGGACAGGAAGAGGACCGTCGCGTCCACGGCCGCGGCCGCGGCCGCCACGGCCGGGGCGGTGAGCGTGCGCGGGGAGGTGACGTCCATGTCCGGCGTCACCGACCGTGCGCCCAGCGCCGGTGCGAGCAGCGCGAAGGGCGCGAAACCCGCGACGAGGCCCGTGCCGGGGCCGAGGTCGTACTGCGCGCGCAGCGCGCCGGCCACCGCGGCGAGCTGGCGGTGGGTGTAGACGACGCCCTTGGCCGGGCCGGTGGAGCCGGAGGTGAACAGCACCGCGGCGGTCGCGTCGGGGCTCGGCTCGGCGGGGAGGTCGACGCCGCGCCCGGCGTCCACGAGGTCGACGAGAGCGTGATCGACACCCAGCGCGCGGGCGAGCGCGGGAGGGAGCGGCGTGGTGGAGATCCGCTGGCCGGGCCAGCCGAGGGCGCAGGCGGCCGTGAGACCGCGCAGCTCTCCGACGACGTGGTCGGGCCGGGCACCGCGGACGGCCCGCGTCAGGCCCTTCACGCCCAGGCCGGCGTCGGCCACGACGACGACGGCGCCGATCCGCAGGCAGGCGTACAGGACGGCGGTCAGGTCCGCACCGGGCGGGACGAGCAGGGAGACGCGGTCCCCGGGCCGCACGCCGACGGCGGTGAGACCGGCGGCCAGCTCGCGGATGCGGCGGGCAAGCAGCGACCAGGTGACGACGCGCGGTCCCGCGCCGCCGGGCGGCGCCATCTCGACCAGGGCCGTCTGCGTGCTGTCGCGCTGCTCGTCGAGGTGGTGCCACAGGGGCTCGTAGAGCGGCGCGGACGTGGCTGCCGGGGGGTCCACAGGCGGGACGTCGGCTGGCCGGGCGTCGGAGCCGGCCGGGGCGCCGGTGCCGGCCGTCGCGCCGGCGAGCCAGTCGAGCGCCGCGCTCGCGTAGTCGACGTCCTCGGCGACGAGGTGCCCGGCGCCCTCGAACCGGTGCACGTCGGCGTGCGGCAGGCGGTCGACGAGGTCGTCCAGGTACTGGTCGCCGAAGACGGGGTCGCTCGGGCCCCAGAGCAGCAGCGCCGGGACGTCCAGCCCGCGCACCCCCGCCGCGACGCGGTCGAGCTCGGCGGCGCTGGGGTGCGCGGCCGTCACGGGGATGTCCGCGACGAAGCCGCCGATGCCCCCGCGGCGCTCGGCCCCCGGTACGGCGCGCGGTAGGCCTCGCGGACCGGTCGGGGCAGGCGCGGGCGGGCGAGCGCGAGCGTCGTCTCGAGGAAGGCCGGCGTCGCGACGGTCGCCGCACCCAGGACCCCCGGGCGCAGCGCGAGCCGCAGCGGGGCCGGCACCCGCAGGTGCGCCGGCTGGTGCACGGCGGTGTTGAGCAGGACGACTCCCGCGAGCAGGTCCGGGTGGTCGACGGCCCAGCCGAGGCTGATGACGCCGCCCCAGTCGTGCCCCACCGTGACGACGGGGCCGGCGAGGCCGAGCGCGGTCGTGAGGTCGTCCAGGTCCGCGATTCGCTGCGGCAGCCCGCGCGGCGACCCGGTGCGCTGGGAGAAGCCCATCTCGAGCTGGTCGACGGCCACCACCCGCCACACCTGTCCCCCGGCCGCGGCCCGGTCGGTCGCCGCCGAGAGCAGGCGACGCCACAGGTAGGACCACGTGGGGTTGCCGTGCACGCACAGCAGGGTGCCGACCGGCTCGACGCCGAGCCGGGCGAGGTGGTCGGCGTTGTCCAGCAGGTGCCACGTGCGGCTGTCGGGGCCCGCCGCGACGAGGCGCGAGAAGGACGGGTCGAGGCCGTCGAGGCCCCGCGGCGGCAGCGAGGCGGGTGCGGTCGCCCCGGCTGCGGCCGGCAGCGCGCCGATCACCAGGCGATCTCCGTCATCGCCGTGTTGATGCCGGAGCCCACACCCATGAGCAGCACGCGGTCGCCGGGCGCGAGGTGCCGCGCCTCCTCCGCGAGGGTCATGGGGATCGAGGCAGGACCCACGTTGCCGTACCGCGGGTAGGTGAGCGGCACACGGCTGCGGTCGAGGCCCGCGGCCTTCACGATCGCGTCCGTGTGGACGTCGGAGACCTGGTGGAGGACGTAGCGGTCCATCGACGCCCAGCTCCAGTCCTTCCTCGCCTCCTTCCACGCGGCCATGACGAGGTCGAGCCCGCCCTTGAGCAGTGCCTTGGCGTCGGTGAACATCCCGTTCACGCTGCCCACGCACAGCTCGTTGAACTGCGTCGCCGCGCGCGTCACCCCGCCCAGGATCCGGTGGCCCTCGGGGTGGGCGTCGGCCGGCCCGATCACCGCGGCGACAGCGCCGGAGCCGAGGGTCAGGCTCGGAAACTCGCGCATGAAGTCCCGGCGCGTCACCCCGGGCTGGTTGAGCCGGTCGATCGTGATGTCCTGGATCTCGTCGGCGTCCTCGCCGTCGACGACGACGGCGTAGCGGATCTGCCCCGCGTCGATGAGCTGCGCCGCGAGCGTCATCCCGTTGACGAAGCCGAGGCACGCGTTCGCGAGGTCGAAGTTGACGGCCGACGGCGGCAGGCCCATGCCGTGGTGCAGACGCACCGCCACCGAGGGCTCGAGGTGCTTACGGGTGACCGAGGTGTTGATGAGCATCCCGACGTCGCCCGGGTTGACGCCCGCCTCTGCGAGGGCCTTCTCGCCCGCCGCCACCGCGGCGGCGTCGAAGCTCTGGCCCTCGGCCCAGTTGCGGCGCTCGTGCACACCGGCGACCCGCTGGAGCAGGCCGGTGGGCAGCCGCAGGCGGTCCAGCACGGGCGCGAGGCGACGGTCGATGTCCGCCGACGTCGTCACGCGCTCCGCCACCGTCGTCGCCAAGGACAGCAGTGCCGCGTTGCGGTGGACCGACGTCGCGTTGCCCCTCACACCCACCCCTCCCGTGGCGCGCACCGGGCCGCGCCGACCGCACGATCGTGCACCTGCCTGGGCGGCGGCGCCTTCCGAGGCAACGGCGAGCGGGGTGCGCGCGTTCCAGAAGTCCGGTCGTGCCCCGTCAGCGGGGTGCCGGCGAGCATCTGCTGCCGGCGGTGCGTCCCGGCGAGATCGGGCGCGCACGGTGCACGTCCCCCCGCGTCCGGGAGGGGCCTGGTGCACGAGTAGGTGACACCCACCTGTGGCGCCGTGGGCGTCGCTGGAACGATGTGCACCGTGCCCAGGCCCTATCCCAAGGAGTTCCGCGACGACGTCGTGGCCGTGGCTCGCCGCGGGGACGCTCCGATCAAGCAGGTCGCAGCCGACTTCGGGATCGCCGAGTCGTGCCTGCGCAACTGGCTGCGTGACGCCGACGTCGAGGGCGGCAACCGTCCGGGCGTGCCCCGCACCGAGTCTGCCGAGCTGCGTGAGGCGAACCGAAGGATCCGGCTGCTCGAGCAGGAGAACGAGGTCTTGCGTCGCGCGGCGGCGTACTTGTCGCAGGCGCACCTGCCGGGAAAAGGCTCTACCCGCTCGTGAGCGAGCTCGCCGCCGACGGCATCCCCGTCGCGGTGACGTGCCGGGTCCTCAAGCTCTCCAGACAGCCCTACTACCGCTGGCTCGCGGCACCGGTCGGTGCCCGCGAGTTCGACGAGGCGCACCTGGCCAATGCGTTGTTCGACGCTCACCGGGATGACCCGGAGTTCGGCTACCGGCTCCTGGCCGACGAGGCCGCCCGCGCGGGGCATCAGGCGTGTGACCGGCGTGTGTGGCGAATCTGCGCCGAGAACCGCTGGTGGTCGGCGTTCGGCAAGAGACGGGTCAGGGGTGGCAAGAAGGCTGGTCCGCCGGCCCACCACGACCTCGTGCTGCGCCAGTTCCGGGCCGACGCGCCGAACCGGTTGTGGCTGTGGGACATCACCGAACACCCCACGGCCGAGGGCAAGGTCTACCTCTGCGCGATCAAAGACGTGTTCTCCAACCGAATCGTCGGCTATTCGATCAGCGACCGCATGACCTCACGCATCGCGGTGAACGCTCTGGTCAGCGCCGTGCAGCGACGCCAGGACGTGACCGGCTGCGTGGTCCACAGCGACCGCGGCAGTCAGTTCCGCAGCCGGAAAGTCGCCCGAGTCCTGGCGCTCCACGACCTCGTCGGGTCGATGGGGCAAGTCGCCTCCGCAGGCGACAACGCGGCCATGGAGTCGTTCTTCTCCTTGCTGCAGAACAACGTCCTGAACCGGCGACGCTGGGCCACCCGCGAGGACCTGCGAATCGCGATCGTGACCTGGATCGAGAGGACCTATCACCGCCGCCGACGCCAAGCCCGACTCGGCCGGCTGACACCCATCGAGTTCGAGACCATCATGACCACTCAGGTCGCACTCGCCGCCTGAGTCGAACTGTCACCCACTCGTGCACCAGGCCCTTGCGATCGGCCACTGAGGAGGGACTGGGCTGTGCGTGCATACGACAACGCGATGAAGTTGGTCGACGCAGTGTTCTTCGTCGAGCCGGCCGACGACCGACTGACCGTCGTACTGGAGAGTCGGGGGCCACAGCGGAATCCCGACTACAGCCACGCGCTCGACCTGATACTCAGTCGCCTGGCTCGCCTCGACACGAGGCTGATCGACGCCTGGGTTGATTCCCGGGTGACACGCCAGCTGGCGCCGGAGGCGCGTCGAGTCATCGAAGGGCCACTGCGCCTCGACCCAAGCCTCGACGCCGCCAGGCTCCGAACTCGTTTGACCACGGCGGCGGCGCGTGTCGGTCGCCGACCCAACGCCAGCGGCCCTGGCAACCCCACAAAGCGCCTCCGCTTGGCGGTTGAGGTCCCAGGCTTCGGTTCGTCTGACGCAGATCGGCTCGAAGAGACCCTGGCGCGTCCGACTGGAGTGTCCAAGTTGTTCGAGGTCGATGCAGCCGACCTCCTCCGAGACTTTATCGGGGTGGAGCTCACCACGGTGAGGGGACAGGTCAACAGGATACTCGGCGTCCGGCCACCAATCGCTTTGGTGGCGACAGGCCGCTCGCCAGAGGGCGCGGCCGTGCAGGTTGCCGACGTGGCCGGCGCGCTTGAGACGCTAAACGAGGAAGGCTCGGTCGAGCTCAGCACGGAGGCCGTGGGCTACAGGAGCGGGTTCATCGGCGCCCTGCTTCGCGAGTTGCCTGACACGAGGATCGAGCACTCCTCCCCGCCGCGGATCGTCTACGACCCCCGTCACCGTCACGCCACAGATCCCACTAGCGACGAGACGTCACGAACGCCGGCGCCGGGACCCTTCCAGGGCGACCTGGACCGACCGATCACGGCGCGTCAACGCAGAGAGCAACGCAAGCTCCGCAGAGCCCTCTTGGCAGGCCGGGACGAAGCGCCTTGTGCGGTGTGCGGAGACATCTTCCCGGCGCGGTTCCTTTGGGCGTCACACATCAAGCGCCGCTCAGTCGCGACGGAAGATGAAGTGCGGGACCTTCCCTATATCGCGATGCTCGCCTGCATCCTCGGGTGCGATGCGCTCTTCGAGGATGGCTACATCGCCGTACGCGACGGGACGTTTGTAGGGACCACGGCGGTGGACGTCGGATCAGCACTCGGTCAGCGGGTACGCGCACTTGAAGGTCGCCCCGTCGATGACTACGCGAGGCGAGCTCCGTACTTCTCCTGGCACCACGAACAGGTCTTTCGCCCCTAGCCCAGAATCTGGTCGCTGCCGGGGTACGGCGCACGCACCTGGCCCTGGACACCCATAACGACGGCTCCCCTGACGCCTTCGCGAGCAAGAACCGTGGCGGAGTGTGCTCCTCGACGACGTCGTCGTGGGCCGCATGCTGGACGCCGCCGCCACCAGGACCGTGCGCCCCGATCGACTCGTAGCCTTTCAGAAATCGCGCCGCATCGCTTCCGAGCTACGACTCGTCGGACACCCCCGACATGGGCCGCGCCTCCCCTACTTCATCCGGCGACCTATCCTTCCGCATCCGACGGAGCGCGGACAACGCGTAACTGATCCGGTTCTCACGAGTTGCGGGGATTCGCAACACGTCACCTTCCAGGGGCGCCACTGCGTCGAGTTCTGCAGAAAGTTCCGCAAGAACCCGTTCCAAACCGAATACATCGTCTGCGGTCGAGCTCGCGAACTCACCGATGTTCGGTGACGCTCCCGGAACACCGATCGGCACCGTCAGAGAGGTGAGAGCCCCGACAACCTCAACGAGAGGCCAGGCGCCCGAATCGACGCGCTCGCGTAGCCAACCATGGGCGGCCGCAGGGTCAAGTTCGACCCACGGCCAAAAGCCGCTCATCGCGCCGTCGGCGAATGGGGAATCGAATCGATTTGCGGAATGCCAAGCGCTGAGTGCAGACCTGACTATGTCGACGAGCCCTTCGAGATCAAAACCGGGTGGCACGAAACTTCCGTACGGCGAGCGCGCGTTCCGGTGCAGCGCTCGGACAACGTTCACCGAGAATCGGAAAGTCTCCGGCTGCGCACACCTCCGCGCTACCGCCTCTGCGGCCGCCTCGCTACCCGCTCGCACAAGCGCGAGTGCCGCGCCGTGCTCCGCCGAGCGCCGTGGGTCGTCGAATATCTCGCGAGGCGTATCATCGAGCTGCGGCCACAACTCTCCGAACAACTCGAAGATCGCGACCTCAGGCAGGGTCTCGCCTGAGTCACGAAGTCCCTCAATCTTTCGCGCCGCCCGCGCAGTGTTGTCTCGGATCTCGGCCTTGAGGCGCTGAACCGGCCGACCTTCGATCCCTCGCGCGAGTTCGCCCAAGGACTGGCTGAGCAGCGAGTCCGGGAAGTCGTCCTCGGGCACGCCAAAGCTAACGTAGCGGTCGAAGTAGTCGGCGTGAGACACCGCCTTGGGCGTCGACCGCTGCCCAGCCGTCGTGAAGGAGCTCGCGCTCGCGAATGCGGCTTGAATCTCGGGGAAAAGGTCGGAGAGTACGCGTATGACGCCGTCGCGGTGATCACTATCAACGCGCGCTCGCTCGATCCTGTCGCTCCAGAACCTCTGCCGCTCCTTGGCTGCGGTGGCATCCCGGCCGCCGAAGCGCCAGGAAGTGGAGGCGCGGCCAAGGAGCGCATCGCGCTCTCGCTGCACCATCGCGTAGACACCCGGTTCCTGCGTTCGGAGCCAGGTCATGAGAAGGAAGTCGACGAAATCCACTTCGCCGCGCAGGGGCCCGAAGAAGGCTTGCACCTGCCCGAGGAAGCGGCTGATCGCGCGAGGAGTTGCCAGGCGACGGTCGAGCACTTCGAAGTAGATCTCGCTGAGCCGTCGTTGGTCAGCGGCCGTCAGCGGTGCGCTATTGCTGGTCAGAATCGATGTCAGCCCACGGTTGAGCAAGACAGATCGCTGCGACTCCCGGAGCACAGGCATGTCCAGGCGCACCTGCACGATTTTCTCCAAGTATGCGCGCGCGCGCGACTCGTTGCCCCCAGCGATCGGTGTGTTCTGAAGGACATCTAGAAGGGTCCGCTCGTCGTAAGCGAGCAGGTAATAAACATGGGGAAGACGCCCTACAAGCCGAACGAGCTTGAGCACCTCGAGAAGTTCCTGCGGGGTCAAGCGATCCAGGTCGTCCACCACCATCAACACCGGACGTTGGAGACGCCGAAGCGCCGCCTCGGCGGAGCGCTTCGCGGCGGAGGCGCTCGTATCGCCACTGACGAGGTCCGCAATGGTCGTAATCACGCCCTCGGCGTCGACACCGATGATTCCGCCGAGCTTCCCAATCGGACTAATGGTACGTGCGAGGTCACCCACCTTCGCTCGCGCCCCGCTCGGCCGGCTGCCCTTCGGCAACGCTGCGGCGAGCTCGTTGAAGAAGCCATGTTGAAGACTGGGGGCGTCCGGATAGGTCCAAGGGTTGAACTCCGCCAACAGCCACGAGTCCGAGCGCCTGGAGGTCAAGTGCTTGCGGAGAAGCTCAAGAATCGACGTCTTCCCGGAGCCCCAGTCGCCGATGAGCGCCATCACGCTCGACTCGCTCTGGGCCCTCACGGTGTCTACTAGCGAGGCGAGATAGGTCGTGAACGAGTGACGTCCCAAATCATCGGGCCGTTCAGGTGACCCATCGCGAGGGTCGTCGCTGAGCAGGTTGATGCTGACTGGCTCAGCGCTTGCCGCCTCGGCTCGTTCCATGGCGCGACCGTAGCGCCGCGACGGGCGAGCAGGTCCGAAGGCGTACCCGATGCCTTCGAGTCGCGCAGGCGGGGCGCGGGCGCGAGCAGATCCCGTGCCGGCGCCTGGGCACGGTGATCCTCCTCCCGGCGGCGTGGGTCGAGCGCGAGCCGACGATGCCGGTCAAGCGGCGCTGATGTCCGTCACCAGGCGGGCACACCCGACAGGCAAGGTGACCTGGCGCGCGAAGGTGTTCTTCGAGGGCCGGGTCATCGCGCAGCGGTCGTTCGGGCGCCGGGTCGACGCCAAGCGCTGGGAGGCGGACCAGCTCGCGAAGCTGGACGCCGGCTCGTGGATCGACCCGGCGCGCGGGCGGATGACGTTCGCGGCGCTGCCCGAGGAGTGGCAGGCCTCGCGTGGTCACCTGGCGGTGCGGAGCCAGGAGAACACGCGGTTCCTGCTGGACAAGTACGTGATCCCGGAGATCGGCGCCTACCCGATCTCCGGGATCTCGGCGGCCGACGTCGAGCGAGTGATGTCGGCGCTGACGGCACGCGGGCTTGCGACGGCGACGCGGCGTCGGGCGCTGTCGATGATCCGGCTGGTGTTCGACTACGCGATCCGCGACCGACGGCTCTCGGTGAACGTCGCGCGGATGGTGTCGCTGCCCGCGTGGCGGTACCAAGCGCGAGCCGCGCTGGCTGCGGCCCGAGCAGCTCGGCCGGCTCGTCACGGCGGTCCCGCCGCTGTGCCAGCCCGTCGTGCTGTTCCTCGGGACCACGGGGTGCCGATTCTCGGAGATGGCAGCGCTCCGGGTCGACGACGTCGTGCAGACGCCACACGGGCTCGGCGTCCGGGTGCACCGCGCCGCGACCCAGTCGAAGCGGACGAGCGGCGCGGTGTTCGGGCCGACGAAGACCCACCAGACCCGGACGGTGCCGGTGCCTGCGGCGCTGGATGAGTACGTGCGGACGCGGGTCGCCGGGACGGCGCCGGGAGGGTGCCTCTTCCCGAGCCCGACCGGGGGCGTGTGGACGAACACGAACTTCCGCGCACGATCGCGGTGGATGAACGCGACTCGGGCCGCGGGCGTCGAGGGGACGACGATCCACGACCTGCGGCACATCGCCGCGTCGCTGCTCATCGCGGCTGGGGCTGACGTGAAGGCCGTGCAGGTCATCCTCAGGCACTCCACCGCGACGATGACGGTGGACCTGTACGGGCACCTGTTCAGCGAGGCCACCTAGCAGGCGATGGAGCGGCTGCCGGTGATCCCGCTGATGCAGGCGCCGCGTGGGATCGAGCCGCCGCCCGCGACTTCCCGCTCGCATCGCTGAATGGCGCTCAGGGACCGCGTTCAGCCCATGTGTGTCCGTGCCGGCTGGCAGACTGGAGCCCCACGACGAAAGGAAACGAGGATGTCGGAGAGCGCTGGCTCGGAGCGGTCTGGCTCAGAGAACCGTCAGTACGTCGAACTCTCGGAGCAGCGTGGCCTCGAGATGGTGCCGCTGGCCCCACCGGCACCGGGCAACATCGTCAACATGGCCAATCCCGCCCCTGAGGCAGACAACTTCGAGGACTGATGCCGACCAGTTGGGGCGGTGCACTTCTCTTCCTCCTCCTGATCGCACCTGGCGTCCTGTTTGATCTGCTCGCCGATCGTCGGCGTGCTCAGGTGAAGGAGACGGCCCTCCGCGAGGCAGGCCGTATCACGCTCGCTTCTCTGATTTTCGGCGGCGCGGCGTTCTTGCTCGTCTGTGCGCTCGCGGCGGCCCTGCCAGAGGTCCTGGTGTGGCCCTTCGCCGCCCTCGAGGCCGACGACCCGGTGGAGCAGTACGGCTCCGCTCGACTCGCCGCGACACTCGGCGCCCAGACCCTGATGGCCTTCGGTGCAGCGTGGGGCTCCAACCTGTGGCTGAATCGTCGCCGTCGTTCTCCGCTCACCGCATCAACTTGGCGGGACCTCTTGACCAAGACCTGGTGGCGCAGTGGGGAGAGACCGGGCCGCATCCGCGCCGTCTCCACTTGGAAGCTGATCCTCGCGGAGAACGTTCCCGAAGGTCAGTTTGCCCATCTGCGGGTACGCCTGAAGAGCGGGACAGTGTGGCTCGGGCGAGCCGGACCGTTCAGCACTGATCTTGAGACCTCCGGGCGCGAGCTCGTGCTGCAGAGGCCACTGGCGGTTGGGCCGCCAGATGCGCCTCCGAAGCCCCTTCCTTCGGCATGGCAGGTTGTACTTCTCTCAGGGGACGACATCGACTCGATCACCGTCCAGTACGTCACGTACCGGGACGAGGGGCCCTAACCTCCAGCCTCAAGCACGCCGCAGCCGCCTTTTCCCTCAGGCGCTAGCTAGACTGAGCCCGCGGAGCCTCGCATCGGTGATCGAAGAGGCTCCAGCCGCGCCGCAACATGGTGAACGCAGCCATGAACGACTCCGCGATCTCGAAGAGGTCGGCGCCTGATCGGAATTCGGCCATTCGAGCGGAGTAACCAGCGCGCCGCCGGAGCGAGACCATCTCAGTGCTTGGCCGCGTGAGCACGGGCCAACCTAGGCCGTGCGCGTCCCCGCTCAGCTGCATCCAGAGCCCGGGGATCGCGGACCGCTGCCTCGCATCGGAGAAGGCCGCCCGGGCTGCCGACGTCACCACTTGAGTCTCGGTAGGCGCCTGGTTTGCCGTCAGGCTCGGCGTCGCTGCCCATCGCGCCCTGATCGCCTGGAGCCTGCCCTGCAGTTCGCTCAACGCCAGTACTTGTTCGTCAGGGGCGAGGCCCGCCGCGCCGGACGCGATGAACTGGTGGAGGCGCCGGTGCACCTCGTGGATGGTGCGGAGGGCATTCTGCTGACGATCATGCCGGTCGTCAGGAGCAAGGAGCCAGACCGCACGCACCGCGCCAAGAAGCGCCCCCGAAGCACCGTGAGGTGAGCAATCGGGAAGCCCTCGCGTTGCTCAAGCGGCACCCGAGAAAGGTTGAGCTTTTGCACGCCTGCAATCAGGCTCAGACGAGCCACCTGATAACGGGGAATCGGGACCGTGCCACCGCGTCGACGTGCAACTCGCTGCCGGCTGCGGCTCTTCAACCGTTCTGGAGCGAGCCCGCCAGCGGTCAAGCGACCTGTAGGTGCTCCTAATCTCTGCATGGCTAGTGCTGGCGCACCTGCTCACCCGTCGACTCCTCCATGCCACCATCTTTCGAGTACTTCCCGCGGAGCACGAGAGGCGCGCCGGGATCACCGGTACCGCCCCAACGCGGCAGATGGTCATCGCCAGGATGGACCCGCAGCGGCCCCTTCAACTCAGTGGAGCGCCGAGCGCTGTCCTCATTCCGGGATGGCGCAGGCGCGGGCCAGACCGCATCGGAGGTCGCCGCTTACGAATATCAGCCGTTGGCGTCCGCCGGCGTCCGTCCACGTCCTCGACAGGCCGTCCACGTCCTGAGACAAATCGCTGACCACACCTGCCCAATGCCCAGCAAATCGGACACAGACCCCGTCGCGGCCGCGGCGTCCATATCGCCCCCTGGCCTGCAACAACATCTATGTGCGCCTGGGCAGATTCGAACTGCCGACACCCGCTTTAGGAGAGCGGTGCTCTATCCCCTGAGCTACAGGCGCTCGGGCCCCGCGGTCGCGCGGCCCGGGCGGACACAACCGGGCTGAGCGCTCGGCTGGACCGTCGCCCAGCCTACCGGCCTGGCGTCCCGGCACGCGGCCCCGCCGCTCGCGGCTCGCGGCACCCCTTCTGTCGCCGCTCGACGGTAATGTCCCGAACGACCGCGGTCCGTCGACGCATCGCGCCGGCCGCACCGCAGCCCCGCCGTCCATGCCCGGCACGAGGAGAGACGTTGACGCGACCGCTCCCGGCGGACTACCCGCCGATCCTCTACATCCCCTGCGTCCGCGCGGTCACCGACCCCGCCGACCTCGAGGTCGTCTACCGCACCACGCGCGACGGGCGCACGGCCCTCCTCGTCTACTCGGCGCTCGACCGCCTGCACGCCGGCGCCGGTCCCGACCAGCCGTGGTTCACGCTGCCGACGTCGGAGCTGCAGAAGCTCTACGACGTCCGGCCGTTCGACCTGGTGCTGCTCGACATGCTCGTGCCGGAGGAGCACCGGACGGTGGCGACGGCATGAGCATCGGCGCGGACTTCACGGCGCTGCACGGCATCGCGTCCGCGCTGCGGGCGGCCGGGGAGGACCTCGACGGCGCGTGCCGGTCCATCCCGGCGTCGACCGGGACGGGCGACGCCGCTCCCCTGCTGGCCGGCATCCTCACGACCGTCTCGGGCACCGTCGCGTACCTGGCCTACGAGGCCGACCTGCTCGGCGAGCGCGTCGCGGAGTGCGAGCAGACGCTGGCAGCGACCGACTCGGGCGCGGACGAGCGGCTCGCGGCGATCGTCGGGGAGCTCGGATGAGCACGGTCGACGCCCGGATCGAGGGTGAGCCGGCATCGATTCGCGCGGTGTCGTCCTGGCTCTCCGGGACGCTCGTGCCGGCGGCGACGCAGGCCGCCAACACCAGCCGCAGCCAGCGCGACCGGGCCGCGGAGGCCTGGGACGGCACCGCCTCCGAGGCTGCGCAGGGTCGCATCGCGACGCTCTCGACGCGCACCACGCAGCTGGGCACCACCGTGTCCGACACCGCCCGCAGCCTCGACACCCTCGCCGCCGCGCTCGAGGCCGAGCAGGCGGAGATGGACCGCGCCCTCGGCGTCGCGCGCAGCGGCGGGCTGCAGGTGGACGGCACGGTCGTGCACTCACCCCCGGCGGCGCAGCCCGTCGCGGACCTGCCGTCCGGCGCCACCCCCGAGCAGGCGCAGGCGCACGGACGGGCGATGCAGGCGCACGCGCTCGCCGTCGCGAAGATCCGGACCTGGGACGAGGTCGTCGACATCGTCGACCGCGCGCGGAGCCGCTGGCGCACCGCCCTCGACGACGCGTCCCGCACGTGGACCGGCAACTCCGGCAACCTCGTCGGGCTGACGCGGGACCTGCTCGCGGCCGGTGCCGAGGTGGGTGCGATCACCGCGGTGTCGCGGTTCGCCTCCTCCGGCGCGCAGATGCACGCCGCCGAGGCCGCTTCGCTCGCCCGGCACGTGTCCGAGCTCGCCCCTGACGGCCGCGTGGTCACCACCCCGTCGCACTGGTACGACCTCTACGACCGCATGCGCGCCGAGACGGCGCTGGCCGACGACGCCGCACGCGCAGCCTCCAACGCGAAGGTCCCGGTCGCGCTCGGGCGCGGGCTGCTCGTGCTCGGCGTCGCGGCCACCGGGTACGGCATCTACGACGACATCCAGGACGGCGAGTCCCCCGCGCAGGCCGCCGTGTCGAACGGCGCGGGCTTCGCCGCGTCCCTGCTCGCGGGCGCCGGTGCCGGTGCGGCGACCGGCGCGATCGTCGGGTCCTTCGTGCCCGTCCCTGTTGTCGGGACGGTCGCCGGTGCGGTCGTCGGCACGGTCGTCGGGACGACGGTCGGGCTCATCACGTCCGGCGCCGTCGACTCGATGTGGGAGAACGGCGTCGACTCCCTCGGCGACGTCGGCAACGCCATCGCCGACGGCTGGGACGAGATGACGAGCACCGTCGGCGACGCCGGCGAGATGATCGGCGACGCCGCGGGAGCGGTCGGCGGCACGGTGAAGGACGCGTGGGATGCCCTCTTCTGACGCGCCGAGACGGGGCATGGGGCGCGGCTTCCTGTGGTTCGTCGTCGTCGGGAACGCGCTCCTGGGTTCCGTGCTCACGGTGGTGTCGCTGGGGATGCTCACGCAGCCGGGGACCTGGTCGCCGGCCGTGTCGCTCGTCGCCGCGGCCGCCGGCCTGCACTGGGTCGCCGCCGGCGCCGTCGGCTTCCACCGCATGTACCTGCGCCGCCCCCGCCTCGACGGCGCCCGCGTCACGACGACGACCACGGACGACGGCCGCCCTGCGGTCGAGCTCGCCTGGGCGCGCACGATCATCGCCGTCCCGGCGTTCACCGTCGCCGGGCTCGTGGTCCTGCTCGCCGCCGCCACCGTGCTGCAGGCGGCGGAGGGCGACGCCGGGGCCGCCGCGTGGTTCACCGGCGCCCTCGCGCTGCTGCTGGCGCTGCTGCTGCCGGACAGCCTGCTGCGCCTGCGTCGCCGCGCCCGGCTCGTCCTGACCCCGCACGGCGTCGAGCTGCACGGGTGGGACGGCGACGGCGCCCTCGCGTGGGACGACGTCGTCGGCGCGACGCTCGTGGACGCCGGCGCCTGGACGTCCCTGCGCCTCATGGGCCGCCCCGGCGCCACGCTCGATTGGCGGCGCAGGCCCCGCGTGCTGTTCGCACCCGCCCCGCGCGGGCCGCACCTCGACGTGCCGGCCCCCGCCGTCGACGTCGACGTCCGGTTCCTGGCCGGCACGCTGCTGCACTACGCGCAGAACCCGGCGGCGCGGGCGGAGATCGCGGACGGCAGGGCCCGCACGCGGCTCGCGGAGCACGTCCGGCCCCCGCGCTGACCGACCGAACCCGGCCGAGCCGGTGGCCGGCCCGCCCGGTACTGCGCGCCAGCCGAGGACTCGCCGCCTACCGCCCTCGCGGACGCACCGCGCCGCGCTCCCCCTCGGCCCCCACCTGCGCCGACCGTCCCGCCCGCACCAGCACGCGCAGCATGACCACCGCGAGCGCCAGCAGCACCGCGTACAGCACCTGCGCCCGCTGCAGCGGCTCCTCCACCAGCCCCAGGCCCCCGCCGAGCCAGCCGTACGCCGCGGTGCTCGCCAGCGCCAGGCCCACAGACTCCGCGACGACCACCGCCGCCGCCATGCGGTCCTCGGAGATCCCGTCCCCCTGCTCGGGTCGGCTCAGGCAGCGGCCGAGCAGGTCCGGGTACACCGTCCCCATCCCGAGCCCCAGCAGCGCGGCCCCCACCAGCAGCCCGACGAACGCCGGCCGGTCCCCGGCGGGCGCCAGCAGCGTCGTCCCCAGCACCACGGCCACGCCCAGGGCGACGACCACGCCGGCCCGCAGCGCCCGCCGCCGGAAGCCGGCGTCGTCGAGCGCCGGGTGCGACCCGGTCCACAGCGCCGCGGCGGCCCACGCGAACCCCGGGGCCGCGATGACGAACCCGAAGTGCCCCGCGCCGAGCCCGAACGCGTCGTGCGCGACGACCGACAGCACCATGGTCGCCCCGAAGTACACGGCCGCCACGACCAGCAGCGCCGTGAGCCCCGCCCGTCGCCCGCTGCGCGCACGGAACGTCCCGTCGGGCAGCACGGCGGCGGCGGCCCGCAGCATGAGGCCGCCGCCCACGAGGACCGCGAGCGCGGACCACGCACCCAGCGGCAGGGACAGCACCGCGGAACCGGTGGCCAGCGCGACCGACCAGGCCCACGGCGCCGGCTCCGCCTCGGCCGGCTGGGTGCGCTCCGGCATGGACCGCGCGACGAGCAGCCGCGCGAGCAGCAGCAGCGGCAGGTACAGCACCATCGCCCACCGCCACCCGAACGCCGTCGAGACCGCGACGGCGTACACGGGGCCCAGCACGGACGAGAACAGCCAGACGCCGGACATCCCCGCGAGCACGAGCTGCCGGTACCGCGGCGGGAGCCCACGGCTGATCGCCCCCATGCTCACCGTCGCCAGCGCCCCTGCGGCGAGCGCGCGCACGGCCGTGCCCACGACGAACGCGGGCATCGAGGTGGCCACCGCGCACAGCACCGCACCGGCCGCCGTGACGACCGTGAAGACGACCAGGAGCCGCCCGACGCGGAACCGGGAGAGCAGCCACGCGCCGACGGGCATCATCAGGAACGTCGGCGCCTGCGCGGCGGCGTCCAGCGGGCCGTACAGGTGGGCGCCGTCCAGCTCGTCCGCGACGAGCGGCAGCACGGTCTGCGACAGGTAGCGCTGCATGCCCGCGAGGAACTCGACGAGCACGAGGGACAGCGCGAGCGTGGCGACGGCGAGGCGTCCGCGGGGGCCCGGGACGGTGTGCTCGACGCCATCCGACGATCATGGCGCGCGCGCCCGCCTGCGGGGAGCGGTCCACGCCGGGCACGTTGGGCAGGGCCGGGTCGCCCACATGGTGGACGAACCGGTCGGACGGAGGGGTGTTTCGTCCTATATGACGGAATCGCCTGCGTTCGCCGTCGCCGCCGCCGACGCGACGGCGGACCGCCCCGCTCCCACCTGCGGCGACGTGGTCTCCGCTCACCCGGCCGGACGCAGTCACAGCCCCGACGACCACGGACGCGACCGCCGCGACGGTTCACCCGGGAGTCGGACAGGTGTCCGGTTCGCCCCCGATCGGACTATTCACGGCGTTGGTCCCACGCGCCTACCTTCGGCCTCGCCAGGTCAACGGAGACGCCGCACCGAACCGACGGGAGCCCCCCGATGCCCTCGGCCGCCACGTCCTTCCTGCCCGCACTCGACACGAGCGCCCTGACGTTCGAGAACCTGCGCGACCTGTTCCCGCTCGCGCTGGCCGGCATCGTCGTCTGGGGCCTGTGGCTGTACCGCGTGGTGCTGTCGCGGATGGCCCGGCCGATCACGTCGGACTTCCGCGCGACGACGTCGGTGGTCGTGCCCTCGTTCCACGAGGACCCGGACATCCTCATGAGCTGCCTGGCGTCGTGGCGGTCGCAGGACCCGACGGAGATCATCGTCGTCCTCGACCTGGCCGACACCGAGGCGTACGAGCGCATCAGCGCGCTGGGCGACCCGGTGATCCGGCCGATCCTGTTCCGCCACGCCGGCAAGCGGTCCGCGCTGGGCGAGGGCATCCGGCACGCCCGCGGCGAGCTGCTCGTGCTCACGGACTCGGACACGTCCTGGCAGCCGGGGCTGCTCGAGGCCGTGCAGATGCCGTTCGCCGACCCCGACGTCGGCGCGGTCAGCACGCAGCAGAACGTGTACGACCGGGGCTCGAGCGTGTGGCGCCGCGTCGCCGACTGGCTCGTGAGCCTGCGCTACTACGACTACGTGCCGGCGATGGGCCGCGCCGGTGCTGTCGCGTGCGTGTCCGGCCGCACCGCCGCCTACCGGCGGGCCGCCGTGCTGCCGGTGCTGCCCAACCTCGAGGACGAGTTCTTCCTCGGCCGGCGCTGCATCGCCGGTGACGACGGGCGCCTCACCTGGCTCGTCCTGGCGTCCGGCTACACGACGGTGCACCAGTCGTCGGCCCGCGCGCTGTCGATGTTCCCCGCGTCGTTCCGGGCGTTCGTCAAGCAGCGCGTGCGGTGGAGCCGCAACTCCTACCGCTGCTACCTCACCGCCGCGTACAAGGGCTGGCTGTGGCGGGTCCCGTTCGTCACCAAGATCACCGTCCTGCAGATCCTGCTCACGCCCGTGACCATGGGCATCACCCTCGGGTACCTCGCGTTCTCCCGGCTCGAGCCGACCGCCGGCAGCGTCGCCGCCGTCGTCGTGTGGCTGCTGCTGGGGCGCGGCATCCGCGGCCTGTCCTACCTGCGCCGGCACCCGAAGGACGTCGTCCTGCTGCCGCTGGTCACGCTCGTCGTCATCTTCATCGCGCTGCCCATCAAGCTCTACGCCTTCCTCACGATGAACAAGCAGGGGTGGCTCACGCGGCACGCGGACCAGATCGGCGGCGACGGCCAGACGGCGGGCACGCTGACGGGCACGCCGGCGAGGCCCACCACCCCGACGCCGGCTCCCGCCCCTGCCCCCTCCCCCGCCCTCGTGCCGGTCGGCGCGGTCGCCCACCGGACCGCGGAGGTGACCGCGTGAACCGCGCGCCGCTGCTCCGCCGGCGCCGACGCCGCGTCGCGGCCTGCACCCTGGCGGTCGTCCTCGCGACGACGCTCGCGGCGACCCCTGCCTCCGCTGCGCCGCGCGCGGCGTCGCCCACCACGTCGGACTCCTCCTTCCTGACGGGGCCGATGGGCGTGGTGCTCGCCGTCGTCGCGGCCGCGCTCGGCGACATCGAGGCGCCGCCGGCGGACGGGGCCGGCACCGAGCCGGCGAGCGCGGGCAGCACCGCCCAGGCCGCGGACACGACGACGGGCGCGGGCAGGCGCACCCCCGGGGCGACCGGCACCGGCACGCCCAGCGCGACCGGCACCAGCACGGCGACGAGCGCCGACGCCGAGGCCCGCGACACCGGTGACCGCACGGACGCCGAGGACGCCGACGCCTCCGCCGGCGGCCGCCCCTACCCCGGCGACCCGACGACCGAGGCCGTGCTCGTCGCCGACGAGGACGACCGCCTCGACGAGGTGCGCACGGTCAGCTCGATGGTCCGCTGGCGCCAGCTCGACATGACGACGCCGTACCGCCTGACGAACGGCTCGACGTACACGCTGGTGCTGACCAAGCGCGAGGCGGACTACACGGTGACGGACCTGCTGGCGCTGGCCCCGCAGACGTTCGTGCGGCAGCCCGACGGCGCGTTCCTGCTCACCGAGAACCTCGTCGTGCAGCCGGGCGCGACGCTCGCCCTCACCGCACCCGGCGGCCTGACGCTGCGGCTCGCGAGCGACGCGGAGCGGTTCGTCTCGATCGTCAACTACGGCGGCAAGCTCGTCACCCGCGGCACCAGCACCGACCCGGTGGTCGTCACGAGCTGGGACCGCTCGACGGGCGCCCCCGACCTGCTCACGGACGACGGACGCGCGTACGTGCGCTCCATCGGCGGCCAGGTCGACCTGCGGGGCACCGAGTTCCGGGACCTCGGGTTCTGGAGCGGCCGCACGGGTGGGGTCGCACTGACCGGCACGGACCGCCCCACCGGCGGCGCGCTCGAGTCGTTCGGCCGCGAGCTGCGGGACAACGTCGACGCGATGCGCGCCCAGCAGCAGGCGGCGGCCGCCTCGGCCGCCCCCGACCCCGCCGCCCCGCCGGCCGGCGGCCTCGTCGACGGCATCCTGCCCGCGGGCGACCTGCCGCTGCCCGAGGTGGACCTCGACGACCCCACGTTCAGCTACGTCGCCGCGAGCGTCGACGACGTGACGTTCGCGGGCAACGCGTTCGGCCTGTTCCTGTCGAGCGCGAACGGTGTCGACATCACCGACTCGGTGGTCACCGGCAGCCTCGTCGACGGCCTCGTGCTGCACCGCTTCGTCGCGAACGCCGCGATCAGCGCGACCGTCGTCAGCGACAACGGCGGCGACGGCATCGTGCTGTCCCGCGCGACGACGGGCATCGTGCTCAGCGAGGTCGAGTCGACCGGCAACGCCGACGAGGGCATCGAGCTGCGCGGCGAGTCCCTCGCGGACGGCCCGAGCGCGACGGGCTCCCCCGTGGGCGACTACGGCAACAACTCGGTCTCCAACAGCACGGCGTCGGACAACGGCGGCCACGGCATCGAGGTGGTCGGCGGCCGGAACGTGAGCCTGACCGCGAACGACGTGTCCGGCAACGACATGGGGATCGTCGTGCGCGACCCCGCGTCGGAGGTCGCGATCGTCGGCAACCGGCTGCGCGGCAACGCCCGGCACGCGATCGCGCTGCGGGACGGCGTGCTGTCGGCCACGGTCAGCGGCAACGTGGTGGAGGACGGGCCGAACGGCGTGTACCTGCGGGACGCGGTCGCGGACGTGCGGCGCAACACCATGTCGGGCATGACGCTGCACGGCGTCACGCTGGTCGGTGCCACCGAGGGCGCGGTCGTGCGGGAGAACGACCTGGCGGGCCGCGGCCCGAGCGCCGTCGACGCCAAGCGCGCGACGGGTGCCGAGGTCGCGGACAACGACACCAGCGGCTGGACGAGCACCAAGCCGTTCTGGACCGTGGTGCGCAACGCCGCCCAGCCGCTGACGGTCATGTGGGTGCTGCTCGGGCTGCTGGTGCTGGTCACGGCGCTGCGCGGCCTCGGCCGTCCCCGCGAGCGCCGGCACCCGTACGCGGCGCAGGCCCGCATGGCGGAGATCGTCGGCCGCCCCGCGAACGACGCTCCGCTGCCGCAGCACGAGGTGCGCCAGCGCCGGACCGGGGAGGTGCACGGTGCGTCGCGCTGACCGTGTCCGCGCCGCCCTGCTCGTCCTCGGCCTGGCGGTCCTCGCCGCGTGCGCGCCGGGGTCGGGGGACGACGCGCCGACGGCGGCACCGACGAGCACGCGCACCCCACCCCCGGTCGTCCCCTCCCCGCCGCCCGTCCCGTCGGGGGACGACGACGAGGACGACGACGCGGACGCGTCGGCCGAGGGCGCGACGCCGATGCCGGACTGGATGAGCGAGCCGGTCGCCGAGGCGCCCGCGTGCCCGGCGCCGACGGTCACGGTCAGCGACGCCGACGGGCTGCAGGCCGCGCTCGACGGCGCCGCCCCGGGCGACGTCATCGGGCTGGCCGACGGCGTGTACGCCGGCGAGTTCGTGGCCCGCGCGTCGGGCACGGCCCAGCAGCCGATCGCCCTGTGCGGCGGCCGCGGGGCGGTGCTGGACGGCGAGGGGATCAAGGGCGGCTACGCCCTGCACCTCGACGGCGCGCAGCACTGGCACGTCGACGGCTTCACCATCCGCAACGCGCAGAAGGGGCTCATGGCGGACGGGACGGTCGGCACGACGGTCTCCCGCCTGCGCGTCCACCACATCGGGGACGAGGCGATCCACCTGCGCCGCGTCAGCACCGACAACCTCGTCACGGGCAACGCGGTCAGCGACACCGGGCTGCGCAAGCCGAAGTTCGGCGAGGGCGTCTACGTCGGGACGGCCGAGTCCAACTTCTGCGACGTCACGGACTGCGAGCCCGACGCGAGCGACCGCAACCGCGTCGTCGCGAACGCCTTCTGGGCGACGACGAGCGAGGCGGTCGACATCAAGGAGGGCACGCAGGACGGGCTCGTCGCCCGCAACGCGTTCGACGGCAGCGGCCTGGTCGAGGCGGACTCCTGGGTCGACGTCAAGGGCCGCGCCTGGACGGTGGAGGACAACACCGGCCGGCACAGCACCCTCGACGGCTTCCAGACGCACGAGATCATCGACGGCTGGGGCACCGACAACGTGTTCCGCCGCAACCAGGGCGAGCTCGACTCCCCGGACGGCTTCCTCGTCGCCCCGCGACCCGCCCGCGACAACGTCGTGGCCTGCTCGAACGCCCTGCTCACGGGCGTCGGGGGCGTCAGCCCCGACGGCTGCACCTGACCGGTCGGTCCGCCGCCGACCCCGCACCGCCCACTCCCCCACCCCACCCGCCCGGCCCGCGCACCGCCGTGGGCGGGCCGAGCACACCCTGGAGGACGTCATGAACGAGACGCCGCGCGACACCCCGACCGTGGTCGACGGCCACCCGGTCGTCACCCGCCCCCGCATGACCGTCATCGGCACCGGCTACCTGGGCGCGACCCACGCCGTGTGCATGGCGGCGCTCGGCTTCGACGTCCTGGGCGTCGACGTGGACGCGGCGAAGGTCGCACGCCTCGCCGCGGGCGAGGTGCCGTTCTTCGAGCCCGGCCTGCAGGAGCTGCTGGTGGAGGCGCTCGCGAGCGGCCGGCTGCGGTTCACCACGGACTACGCCGAGGCGGGCGCGTTCGGCGACGTGCACTTCGTGTGCGTCGGCACGCCGCAGCGCAAGGACTCCCTGGCCGCGGACCTGTCGTACGTGTACGCGGCGGTCGACGCGCTCGCGCCGCACCTGACGCGACGCGCGCTCGTGGTCGGCAAGTCGACGGTGCAGATCGGCACCGCGCAGGCGCTCACCGAGCGGCTGCAGGCGTCCGCGCCGGCCGGCACCGACGTCGAGCTCGCGTGGAACCCCGAGTTCCTGCGCGAGGGCTACGCGGTGCAGGACACGCTGACGCCGGACCGGCTCGTGTTCGGCACGTCGTCCGCGTGGGCGTCGGCGCAGCTCGCCGAGGCCTTCCGCCCGGTGCTCGACCGGGGCACGCCGCTCGTGGAGTGCGACCTCGCGACCGCCGAGCTCGTGAAGGTCGCGGCGAACTCGTTCCTCGCGACGAAGATCTCCTACATCAACGCGATGGCGGAGGTCTGCGAGGCCACGGGCGCCGACGTGAACCTGCTGGCGAAGGCGCTGTCGTTCGACGACCGCATCGGCGGCCGGTTCCTCAAGCCGGGTCTCGGCTTCGGCGGCGGCTGCCTGCCCAAGGACATCCGCGCGTTCGCCGCGCGGGCGGCGGAGCTCGGCGTCGGGCAGGCGGTGTCGTTCCTGCACGAGGTCGACGCCATCAACACCCGCCGCCGGCAGCGCACGGTGGACCTCGTCCGCGAGGTCGCCGGCGGCTCCCTCGCGGGCGTGCGCGTCGCGGCCCTGGGCGCGGCGTTCAAGCCCAACTCCGACGACATCCGCGACGCCCCGGCGCTCGACGTCGCCCGCATGCTGCACGAGGAGGGCGCGATCGTGCAGGTGTACGACCCCGAGGCGATGGGCAACGCGCGCCGCGCCTACCCCGAGCTCACCTACGCCGAGAGCCTGCCCGCGGCCGTGCACCGCGCGGACGTCGTCGTGCTGCTGACGGAGTGGGCGCAGTTCCGCACCGCCGACCCGGAGATGATGGGCTGGCTCGTCGCCCACCGTCGCGTCGTCGACGGCCGGCACGCCCTCGACGCCGACGCGTACCGCGCCGCGGGCTGGGACTACCGCGCGCTGGGCCGTCCGCTGCTGCCGCGCACGGTCGAGCTCACGTCGTCCGCGGCGGACGAGGTCGACCTCGCGACGGCCCTGGCGCTGGCGGGCCAGGCGGTCTCGGCGACGCGCTGACGGCGCACGCACCAGGGGCGTGAAGCGTTGTGGTCACATCGCGTCCACAACGCTTCACGCCCCTAGTGGTGCCGGCGTGCCGGGTCGGGCCTCCGCCGGCGTCAGCCCTGGGTCACCACCGGGAAGCCCTCGGACGGCTGCACGATGACGAAGCCCGGCCCGTGGAACTTGTACTGGAACGCCTCACCCGTCCCGCCGCGCAGCAGCGAGGACACGTTCATGCTCGACACGATCTCGGGCGAGAGGTTCGCCGACCAGCACACGGCGGCGTTCGGGTCGACGAACGTCGGCTGCTGCGAGCAGTCGAGGATGACGGGCGTGCCGTCGGACGTGAGCGCGACCGCGCCGTGCCCGTGGATGAGCGTCGAGAACAGCCCGCCGGTCATCATCCCGGCGCCGCGGGTGCGGTGCAGGTCCCACTGCAGGTTCGCGTCGAACGCGAGCACGTTGCTGCCGCCGATGCTGATCGCGTCGCCCTCGAGCTCGAGGATGAACACGTCGTGCGCGTAGCGGGCGAAGAACACGTCGCCCTGCCCGTGCACGGTCATGAGCGCCTGGTCGTCGCTGCTGATGGCCCGCTTGACGAACTTCGCGAGGCTGTCGGCGCCCTTGTGCTGGAACTGCACGGCGCCCTGGTAGGCGACCATGACGCCCTTGGCGGCGATCACCGGCTCGCCCAGCGTCACCTTGAGCATCTTGCGGTTCTGCAGGACGAAGCGGCTGGTGCCCGGCACCTCGAGGTTGGACTGGTCGAAGATCTCGCTGCGCATGGGAGCCATCCTGCCGGTCGGCCGGGGACGGCAGGACGCCCCGACGGGTGAACCGCCGGGGCGTCCGGGAGTGCGGTGTACGGGCTGCGGGTCAGGCCGCGAGGACGTGCGGCGGGAAGCCGCGGCGGTGCACCTCGGCGCCCTCGTCGACGTGCGCCTCGGGGGCGACGACGACGCCGTCCTCCAGCCGGGCGCGGGCACCGACCGCGGCACGGGAGCCGATGCGGGCGGCGCGGCCCACGACCGCGTCACGTCCCACGTGCACGGACGTCGCCAGGTGCGCGTCCGCGGCGACGACCGCGCCCGGCTCCACCCAGCAGTGCCGTCCGATGTGCGCGCCGGGCTCCACCTGCGCGCCGGGGTCCACCCACGTGCCGTCCGCGACGTACGCGTCGTCGGCCACGCGGGCCCCCTTGGCGACCATGCCGCCGCCGTTCGAGTGCCGGAAGTAGCGGACGACCCGGCCGTCGTCGGTCTCGAGATCCTCGTATCGCTTCCTCATAACACCCGTCCCAACGCGGGCGGGTCATGGGATGTTCCCGCCGGGCGGTATGGTGAGCGGGGACACGTCCGCGCGCGTCCGGGTCCTGCGAGGAGGTGCCGGTGGACCGGCACACCGCCGCCGCTCTCCTGGTCACCGGCCTGACGGGCGGCGCCGTCCTGGAGCTCGGCAGCGGACCGCGCGGCCTCGCGCCGCTCCTCGCCGGCCGAGTCCGCCGCTACGAGGCCCTCGACCGCTCCCCCCGTGCCACGGCCGCCCTCACCGCGTGGCTGACCGAGCACCGCCCGGACGACGCGTGGCACGTCGCCACCGGTGACCTGGCGGACCTGCCGGAGCGGGGCGACCTCACGCCCGCCGACGTCGTCGTCGCGGTGAACCTCAACGCGTTCTGGACGGGCGTGCCGGCGGACGCCTTCGCGGCGGTGGGCGGGCACCTGCGTCCCGGCGGCACGCTCGTGCTCGTGCTCGAGACGCCGGACCCGGTCGACGCCCGCGTGCGCCCCGCCCTGCTCGCCGCGCTCGACACCGCCGGGTGGCGCTGGGACGAGCACACGGACGCCGGCGGGCCGCAGCGCCTCGCCCTCACCGCCGTACCGGTGGCCTGATCGCCGCACCTCCGGCAGGGTGTGGCGCGTGGGGGACGAGGCGGAGGTCCGGGGTGTGGAGCGCAGGCCGGTGCAGCACCTCGTCGTGATGGGTGTGGCCGGGTCGGGCAAGACGACCCTCGCG
This sequence comes from Cellulomonas sp. JZ18, assembly GCF_009720485.1. Classification (NCBI taxonomy): domain Bacteria; kingdom Bacillati; phylum Actinomycetota; class Actinomycetes; order Micrococcales; family Cellulomonadaceae; genus Cellulomonas; species Cellulomonas sp. JZ18. Next base: position 3,291,670 of record NZ_CP045245.1, read on the forward strand.
TCCCTGCTGCGGCAGCGACTCGGGTGGCCGTACGCCGAGGCCGACGAGTTCCACCCGCCGGCCAACATCGCGAAGATGACCGCCGGCACGCCGCTGACCGACGAGGACCGGTGGCCGTGGCTCGACGCGATCCGCGACTGGCTGACGGCCCAGACGCACGCGGGGCAGAGCTCGATCGTCACGTGCTCGGCGCTCAAGCGGACGTACCGGGACGTCCTGCGCTCGGCCGAGGGACGCGTGCGCTTCGTCCACCTCACGGCCCCGCCCGAGCTCATCGAGCGGCGCATGGCGCACCGCGCCGGGCACTTCATGCCGCAGACCCTGCTGCCGTCGCAGCTCGCGACGCTCGAGCCCCTCGCCGAGGAGGAGCAGGGCGTCACCGTCGTCGTCGACGTCCCCCCGGACGTGGTCGCCGACCGCACCCTGCGCGCCCTCGGGCTCACCGCCGAGGACCGGCTGACCGTCGACTGACCGCGGCCGCGGACCGCCGCGGACGCCCGACCCGCAGGAGGACCCGTGCCACCGGAGGACTGGGAGCAGACGCTCGGGGCCGGGCCGCTGCTCGGCATCGCCGCCGCCGCCATCGCCCTGCTGCTGTTCCTCATCATCCGGCTGCGGCTGCACGCGTTCGTCGCGCTGATCCTCGTCTCGCTCGTCACGGCGTTCGCGACGGGCGTGCCCGCGGGGCGGTCGTCGACGTGCTCGTGACGGGGTTCGGCACGACGCTCGGCTCGGTGGCCCTGCTCGTGGGGCTCGGCGCGATGCTCGGGCGGATGGTCGAGACGTCCGGCGGCGCGAAGGTCATGGCGGACACGCTCGTGCGGCGCTTCGGGGAGAGGCGGGCGCCGTTCGCGCTCGGCCTGGCCTCGCTGATCTTCGGCTTCCCGATCTTCTTCGACGCGGGCCTCGTCGTGATGCTGCCGATCGTCTTCGCGGTCGCGCGACGGCTGGGCGGGTCGGTGCTGACGTACGGCCTGCCGACCGCGGGCGCGTTCTCCGTCATGCACGTCTTCGTGCCGCCGCACCCCGGGCCCGTCGCGGCGTCCGAGCTGCTCGGCGCCAACCCCGGCCTCGTGGTGCTGCTCGGGCTGGTCGTGGCGATCCCCACCTGGTACGTGACCTCGTACCTCTACGGCGTGTGGGCCGGCCGGCGCTGGGTGCTGCCCGTGCCCGAGCTGCTCGGCCGGACCTCCGACGAGGACCAGCCCGCCAACCCGCCGTCGTTCGGCACGGTGCTCGGCGTGCTGCTGCTGCCGCTGCTGCTCATCTTCGTCAACACCGGCCTCGACCTGCTGACCACGGCCGGCGTGGTCGAGGACGCCCCGTGGGTCGCCGTCGCCCGCGCGATCGGCGCGACCCCGGTCGCGCTGCTCATCGCGGTCCTGGTCGCGGCCTACGTGATGGGCCGCCGGCGCGGCCGCGACAAGACGGCGATCGAGCGGCTCCTCGAGTCGGCCCTCGGCCCGGTCGCCTCGGTCATCCTCATCACCGGGGCGGGCGGCATGTTCGGCGCCGTGCTGCGCGCGTCGGGCATCGGCGGCGCGCTCGAGGACGCGCTCGGCGACCTCGGCCTGCCGATCATCGTCGCGGGCTTCCTCATCGCCACGATCCTGCGCATCGCCCAGGGCTCCGCGACGGTCGCCCTCATCACGACGGCAGGGCTCATCGAGCCCGCCGTCGCGGCAGGCGACTTCAGCGGCGTCCAGCTCGCCGCCATCGTGCTCGCCGTCGCAGCCGGGTCCGTCATGACGTCGCACGTCAACGACTCCGGGTTCTGGCTGGTCGGCCGGTTCTTCGGCATGGACGTGCGGACGACGCTCAAGACGTGGACGGTCCTCGAGACGCTCATCGGCCTCATGGGGTTCGGCATCGCGCTGGTCTTCTTCGTGCTGGGCTGACCCCGGGTCGGCCGGGGACGTCGCCCCGCGCCGCCGCCTCAGCGCGTGGGCGCGGGGTCCAGCGGCAGGACGAGCCGCGTGCGCCACGTCGCCGGGTCGGCGCCGTCGCCCGGGTCGGTCAGGTACACCTCCCAGAAGTCGCCCCGCCCCGTACCGCCGTGCTCGGCGCGCCAGTGCGCGACGAGCCGGTCCCACGCGCCCCCGATGCCGTCGTACGGGCCGACGTGCTCGGTGGCGAGCGCGCGCCCGCCCGGCAGGTCGACGACGGTCACGGCGTCGTCGCCCACCCGGCCGAGCGGTCCGAGGTCCGCGTCCGCGACCGGGACGGCGGCCGTGAGCTCCGCCGTCGCGTCGGGCACCCGGGCGTACCAGGCGATCGCCGGACCGGCGGGGCGGGCGCCGGCGGCCGCCACCGCGGTCGCGACCGCCGGGAACGCGGCGTCGAAGAACGAGGCCAGGGCGTCCGTGGGGACCGTGCGGCGCAGGGCGGCGACGCGGACCGTCGGCTCCGAGACGAGCAGGACGGGCGGGGCGGCGTGCGACATGACGGGCACCGTAGCCGGACCCTGCGACACGCCCGGTGACGGGCCAGCGCCGACCGGCCCGGTCGCCACGCGCGCGCGTCGGGCCCGCGTGCGAGGATCGGCCGCATGACGACCGAGCAGGACGCGCGCGACCTGGCGGGCGACCCGGCGCCGGCCGCCGAGGGCACCACCCTCGGCGCTCCCGCGACCGCGACCGCCGCCTCCGACCCCGCCGACCCGATGGCCAACGCCGGCGACACGAAGCTCTGGCTCGAGCGCACCGGCACCCGCCGGTACGTCGGCCGCAGCTCCCGCGGCGCCGAGGTGCTCGTCGGCTCCGTCGGCGACGAGGGCGCCTTCACGCCCGGGGAGCTGCTGAAGATCGCGCTCGGCGCGTGCACCGGCCTGTCGAGCGACGCCGCGCTGGCGCGCCGGCTCGGCGACGACGTGCGCGTGACGATCCGCGTGGGCGGGCCGTCGGACCCCGCGCAGGACCGCTACCCGCACCTGACGGAGGAGCTCGAGGTCGACCTCTCGGCGCTCGACCCCGCCGCCCGCGAGCGCCTGCTCACCGTCGTCCACCGCGCCGTCGACCAGCACTGCACGGTGGGGCGCACGCTGCACACGGGCGCGACCACGACCCTCCACGTGACAGGGGAGCGCTGATGCCCAAGGTGATCGCGGCCGCCCTCGACAAGGCGGTCACCATCCCGTCCACGACGATCCACGCGCACGTGGAGAGCCTGCGCCGGCGCAACCCGCACGCCACGCCGGCGCAGCTCGTCACGATGCTCGAGAAGGAGTACCTGCTGGTCGTCGCCGGTGCCGGCGGCGCCGTGGGTGCGGCGGCCGCGGCCCCCGTCGTCGGGACCGGCGTCGCGACGGCGCTGACCGTGAGCGACGTCGCCACGTTCTTCGCCGCCTCCGCGGCGTTCTCCCTCGCGGTCGCGTCGGTGCACGGCATCGACGTCGAGGACACCGAGCGGCGCAAGGCGCTGCTGCTCGCGAGCGTGCTGGGCGAGGACGGCGCGAAGGCCGTCGCCAGCGCCGCCGACGCGTCGTCGCTGCAGCTGGGACGGGTGCTGCTGACGCGCATGCCGCGGAACACGGTCAAGAGGGTGAACAGCACGCTCACCCGCAAGCTGCTGCAGAAGCAGGCGGCCAAGATGGCCGGTCTGGCGCTGGGGCGCCTGGCCCCCTACGGCATCGGCGCGGCGGTCGGCGTCGCAGGCGGGCGGGCGCTCGGGCGCACGGTCGTCGAGAGCGCCCGCCGGGTGTTCGGGCCCCCGCCGGAGCGGTTCCCGCAGGTGGTCGAGGGATCGGCGCGCGACGTCGAGCCGCGCTCCCTGTACTCGCGGCTGCCGGCGCTGCCCGGCCGCCGCTGACGCGGCCCCCCACCCCCGGCCCCCGGCCCCGGACGCGACGGGACCCGGTGCACGGGCGAGGTCGTCCTCGCCGCGCACCGGGTCCCGTCGGTCGTCCGGGGCCAGGCAGGTCACCAGCGGTCGTGCACGTGCTCCCGGACGCGGCGGTCGTACACGTCGCGCAGCGCGTCGAGCGTCGCGTCGTCGAGCGGCGCGAGCTGCTCCGCGGCGGCGTTCGCGCGCGCCTGCTCGGGGTTGCGGGCGCCGGGGATGACGACGGAGACGCCCGGCTGGTCGACGATCCAGCGCAGCGCGAGCTGGGCCGTCGTCGCGCCCTGCGGCGTGTGCCGGGCGACCTCGCGGGCAGCAGCGACGCCGACCTCGTAGGGCACGCCGGAGAACGTCTCGCCGACGTCGAACGCCTCGCCGTGGCGGTTGTAGGTGCGGTGGTCGTCGGCCGCGAACTCGGTCGACTCGTCGTACTTGCCGCTCAGCAGGCCGGACGCCAGCGGGACGCGCGCGATGATGCCGACGCCCGCCTCGGCGGCCGCCGGCAGCACCTGCTCCAGCGGCTTGCGGCGGAAGACGTTGAGGATGATCTGCACCGTCGCGACGTTCGGGCGCGCGATCGCCGTGAGCGCCTCGTCCACCGTCTCGACCGAGACGCCGTACGCGGCCACGCGGCGCTCCTCGACGAGCGCGTCGAGCGCGTCGTACACGTCGTCGCGGGAGTAGACCGCCGTCGGCGGGCAGTGCAGCTGCACGAGGTCGAGCGTGTCGACGCCGAGGTTCTCGCGGCTGCGGTCCGTCCAGGCGCGGAACGCGTCGGCCGTGTACGCGTCGGCCTCGTGCGGGTTCGCGCGGCGGCCCATCTTCGTCGCGACCGTCACGCGCTGCGCGACCTCCGGCCGCTCGGCCAGGAACCGGCCGATGACCTTCTCCGACCGGCCGTCGCCGTACACGTCGGCGGTGTCGAGGAACGTCACGCCGGCGTCGACCGCCGCGTCGAGCACCTCGAGCGCCGTGTCGTCGCCGACCGTCCCCCAGTCGCCGCCGAGCTGCCAGCAGCCCAGCCCGACGACCCCGACTTCACGTCCCGTCCGTCCCAGAACCCTCGTCCGCATGCCCCCGACCGTACCCCGGGGGAGGATCGGTGCATGACGACGCCCACCGCGCGAGCCGCGGGCCCCGCCGCCCCCGACGGCGTCGCCGGCACGCGCGTGACGCGGGACGTCGAGGCGCCCGCGCGGGTCGCCTTCGCGGTGCTGACCGACGCCCGGAACCACGGCCGGTGGGTGCCGCAGACGCGGGTGAGCACCGACGGCGACCCCCGTGCGGGCACCCGCATCGAGGCCGTCTCGGGTCCGCTCGCGCGCTTCGGCGCGCCGGGCCTGCCGGACCGGATGACGATCACGACGTACGAGCCGCCCGCCGGTGACGAGGCGGGAGCGGCGCCGGGCGTCGCGGTGTACCGCAAGGACGGGCCCCTCCTGCTGGGCGGCGCGTCCATCGTCGTCCGGCCGACCGGGCCGGGACGGTGCCGCGTCACGTGGGAGGAGCACGTGCCGCTGGCCGGGCCGCTGCCCGCGGCGCTGTCCTCGCGGCTGACGGCTCCGGCGCTCGCCGTCATGCTGCGCGTCGTGCTGGCCCGCGCGGCCCGCGAGCTCGCGGGCTGACCCGCGCAACAGATCGTCGGCCGCCCGCGGTCCGACGCAACGGATCGGGCACGGGTGCGCACGTGCCGTTGCCCGACCGCCGCCGCGCGCGCTCGTACCCTCGAAGCACCGTGCGCCCACCGGTGCGCGGTGCCACCCGCACCCACGAGGAGCCCGATGACCGCGCACGCCCCCGGCCGCACCGCCCGCCAGTACCTCATGTGCGAGCCCACCCACTACACGGTCTCCTACGAGATCAACCCGTGGATGGACCGCACGCGGCACACGGACGCGGACCTGGCGGTGCGCCAGTGGCGCCGTCTGCGCGACACCTACCTCGACCTCGGGCACACCGTGGAGACGATCGACCCCCTGCCCGGCCTGCCCGACATGGTCTACGCGGCGAACGGCGCGACCGTCGTCGACGGCGTCGTGTACTCCGCGCGGTTCCGCCACCCCGAGCGCCAGCCCGAGGGCCCCGCGTACCAGAAGTGGTTCGCCGACCGCGGCTGGGTCACCCACACCGCCGAGCAGGTCAACGAGGGCGAGGGCGACATGCTCGTCGTCGGGCGGCTGATCCTCGCCGGCACGGGCTTCCGCACCAGCCGCGCGGCGCACGCCGAGCTGCAGGAGCTCGTCGGGCACCCCGTGATCTCCCTCGAGCTCGTGGACCCGCACTACTACCACCTCGACACCGCGCTGGCCGTGCTCTCGGCGGACCCCGAGGACCCGCAGATCGCGTACTACCCGCCCGCCTTCTCGCCCGGTTCGCGCGCGGTGCTCGAGCAGCTCTTCCCCGACGCCGTGCTCGCGACCGAGCAGGACGCGGCCGTGCTGGGCCTCAACGCGGTGTCGGACGGCGAGAACGTCGTCGTCGCCCCGGCGGCCACCCACCTCGCGGGCGCGCTGCGCGAGCGCGGGTACACGCCCGTCCCCGTCGACACGAGCGAGCTGCTCAAGGGCGGCGGCGGGGCGAAGTGCTGCACGCTCGAGCTGCGGCGATGAGCACCGCCGCCGCCGGCACGGCGTCGGCCCTCGCCCCGAACTACCACCCGCTGCCGGTGACCCTCGCGCGCGGCGACGGGGCGTGGGTCACCGACACCTCCGGGCGGCGGTACCTCGACCTGCTCTCGGCGTACTCGGCGCTGAACTTCGGGCACCGGCACCCCGCTCTCGTCGCGGCGGCGCAGACGCAGCTGGACCGGCTCACGCTGACCTCGCGGGCGTTCGACCACGAGCTGCTCGAGCCGTTCGCCCAGGCCCTCACCGGGCTGGTCGGACCGCTGCTCGCGGGGCGCTCGCACCTCGTGCTGCCCATGAACACCGGTGCCGAGGCCGTCGAGACGGCGATCAAGGCGTCCCGCAAGTGGGGCTACGAGGTGCGGGGCGTCCCCGCCGACCGCGCGACGATCGTCGTCGCGGACGGCAACTTCCACGGCCGCACCACGACGATCGTCTCGTTCTCGACGGACCCCGACGCCCGTCGCGGGTTCGGCCCGTACACCCCCGGGTTCGTCACCGTGCCGTACGGGGACGCCGACGCGCTGGCCCGGGCCGTCGACGCGACCACCGTCGCCGTCCTGCTCGAGCCGGTGCAGGGCGAGCAGGGCGTCGTCGTCCCGCCCGACGACTACCTGCCCGCCGTGCGGCGGGTGTGCGACGACGCGGGCGTGCTGCTGGTCGCCGACGAGATCCAGTCCGGCCTCGGCCGCGCCGGCTCGACGCTCGCGTGCGAGCGGTGGGACGTGCGCCCGGACCTCGTCACGCTCGGCAAGGCCCTGGGCGGGGGCCTGGTCCCCGTCTCGGCCGTCGTCGGCCGCGCCGACGTCCTCGAGGTGCTGACCGCCGGCACGCACGGCTCGACGTTCGGCGGCAACCCGCTCGCGTGCGCGGTCGGGATCGCCGTCGTCGACCTGCTCGCCCCGGGGACGTTGCAGGCCCGCGCCCGCACCCTCGGCGAGCACCTCGGCGACCGGCTCGCGGCCCTGGTGGACGACGGGCTCCTGCACGGGCTGCGGACGATCGGCCTGTGGGCGGGCGTCGACGTGGCGCCCGGGCTGCCCGGCGGCCCCGCCTCCGGGCGCGAGCTGTGCGAGCGCCTGCTCGGGCGCGGGGTCCTCGCCAAGGACACGCACGGGGCGACCGTGCGCCTGGCTCCCCCGCTCACGGTGGACGCGGACGACCTCGACCGGGCGGTCGACGCGCTGACGGAGGCGCTCACCGCGCCGTGACGTCGACGCCGCGACCGGGGACCGGCACGCCCGGCGCCCGTCCGCGTGTCGGCACCGGCCCGCGTGCACCGGCCGCCGGCCCGTCCGGACGGGCCGGCGCCGGTGCACGCGCCGCGGGTGCGTCAGCCGAAGGTGATCGACGTGTACATCCAGCCGTCGTGCAGGACGACGCCGATGTACGCGGTGGAGTAGCTGCCGAGCATCTGCCGGTTGTGACCGTCCGACGCCGCGTAGGCCGCGATCATGCGGCTCGCGCTGGCCGGCGAGACGCGGCCGACGATCTCGGGCCGGGCCTTGGGCGAGCCGGCGCGCGTACCCGAGTGCCAGATGCTGTCCGAGGCGGCCATCTGCATGGCGTGCTCCGCGCGGGCGCCGGACGAGACGATGCTGAGCCCACCCAGCCCGTTCGCGGCGCGGTGCGCGTTGAGCGCCGCACCGACGTCGCCCACGCCGACCACCGACCCCGCGACCGGGAGGCCCGCCGCGGGTGCGGGTGCGGGTGCGGCGGCCGCGCCCGGCCGGGCCGGCGCCGCGGCGCGCGGGGCCGCGGGACGCGGTGCCGAGGCCCGCGGGGCGCGTGCGGCGGTGCCGCTGCCACGGGCGGACGCGCGGGCAGCCGCGGCGGCGGCGGCCTGCTCGGCGGCGGCCCGCTCGGCCGCGAGGCGCGCGTCCTCGGCGGCCTGCCAGGCGGCCTGCGCCTCGACGACGGCCTGCTCCGGCGCGGCGATGGCTGCGGTGGTCGCGCGCAGCGTCGTGAGCGAGACGGCCGGGGCGCCGAGGGCGCCCGAGGCCGCGTCGACGGCCTGCTGCAGCGTCGCGCGCGGGCCGTCCCCGGCCTGCGCGGAGGCGGCCAGGGTGGCGACGGCGCGGTCGGCGGCCGCCCTCGTGGCCGCGGCGACGTCGGCGCGCTGGCCCGTCGCGACGGCGGCGCCGGCGTGCGCGGTGTCGGCACGCGGGGCGGCGACGTCGGCGGCGGACGCCTGGACGGCCGCGGCGACGCGTGCGTCGGCGGCCGCCTCCGCCGCGGCACGTGCCCGGTGGTCCTGGTCGGCCGCCCACACCGTGCCCGCGGTCGCGAGCACCGCGGCGGTGGCGACGAGCGCGGTGGCGCGGCGCGCGCGCTGGGGACGCGGCGGCACCCCGGCGGGCCGCTGCTGCGGGACGTGCCCGAGGTCGCCGGCGCGCGGTGCGGCGGGCGGTGCGGACGCGGGTCGCGCCGCCCGGGTCGGCACCACCGGGGTGGGTGCCGACGCCACCGGTCCGGCCTGCGTCGGCACCAGCGGCGTCGGTGCGGACACCGCGGGTCCCGCCTGCGTCGGCACCACGGGTGCCGGTGCGGAGGCGACGGGCCCCGCCTGCGTCGGCAGCCCCGGTACCCCCGTCGTGCCCGTCCCTGCTGCGGTGTCCGGGCGCGCGCCGGAGTCCTGCCGTCCGCTCATGCGTGTGTCCCCCTCGGCGAGGTCGGTGTCACGACCCCATCGGCACGTGCAGCGTCCGACCTGAGCGGGTGTGTCGCAATCGGTGGCACATGTGCTCATTGGTCCTGCACGCCCGTGCACGACCGGTACGCCCGACGCGCGAGGATGGGCGCGTGCACGCCGACCGCCTCGACGACCTCGACACCGCGATCCTGCGCGCGCTCGCGCACGACGCGCGCGCCACGTACGCACAGCTCGGGGCGCAGGTCGCCCTCTCGGCCCCCGCGGTCAAGCGCCGGGTGGACCGTCTGCGCGAGCGCGGCGTCATCCGCGGCTTCACCGTGCGGCTGGACCCGGCGGCGCTCGGCTGGCACACCGAGGCGTTCGTCGAGCTGTTCTGCCACGGCCGCACGAGCCCGGCCACGATGCGGGCCGCGGTCGAGGACTACCCGGAGGTGGTCGCCGCGAGCACGGTCACCGGCGACGTGGACCTGGTGGTCCAGGTGCGGGCGCGGGACATGCGCCACCTCGAGCAGGTCGTCGAGCGGCTCGCGGCGGAGCCGTTCGTGTCCCGCACGCGCTCGACCGTCGTGCTCTCGGCGCTCGTCCGCCGGCCGGACGTCCCGCCGGCGGGCGGCGACGCCTGACCGCCCGCCGCCGCCCCGAGGGCCGCGGGTCGACGCGACCGCCACGTCAGCGCGTCAGGTCCTCCGCGCACCGCGACGTGACCACCATGACGGGGCACCGCGCGTGGTGCAGGACCGCCTGGCTCGTCGAGCCGAGCAGCAGTCCGGCGAACCCGCCCCGCCCGCGCGAGCCGACGACGATGAGGTCCGTCGCGGCGGAGAACTCCGTGAGCAGCTCCGCACCCGTGCCGTCGAGCACGTGCCGCTTGACCTGGACGCCCTCGTGGCCGGCGAGCGCGCGGTCGACGACGACGTCCAGGCCCTCGGCGACGTCGCGCAGCACCTGCTCGTGGTCGACCGCCGACGGCAGCCACGCCAGCATGCCCGTCATCGCCCCGACCGGGACGCCCGAGACGGCGAACAGCTCGGCGTCCCACACCTGCGCCTCGCGGATGGCCAGCCGCAGCGCCGCCTCGGCCGGCGGCGACCCGTCGACCCCCACGACGATGCGCCGGACCGGGCGCACCGCCGGCGGGTCGCCGTCCACGGGGTGCCCCTCGGCGTCGCGCAGCGGCACGACGACCGTGGGGCACCGCGCGTGCGCGGGCAGCGCCGACGACACCGTGCCGAGCAGGCGGTCGGCGAAACCGCCACGGCCCCGCGTGCCGACGACGGCGAGGTCGGACGTGCGGGACGTCTCGACCAGGACGGCCGCGGCGTCGCCCGTGACGACCCGCCCCTCGGCGGGCACCCCGGCGCGCTCGACCTGGAGCATGGCCTCCTCGAGCACGGACTGGGCGCCGGCCCGGATCGTGTCGTCGTCGAGGGCCGCGTAGCCGCCGTCGAGGCTCGCGGCCGTGAACGACGGGAGCGCGTAGGCGACCACGAGGTGCAGCCCGCGTCCGCGGACCCGTGCCTCCTGCGTCGCCCAGTCGAGGGCGTGCAGGCTGGCCGCCGACCCGTCGACCCCGACGAGGATCCCGTGCTCACGCGTCATGCCGTCCTCCGCGTCGGTGACCGCCGCCCCGTCGCGACGGTCATCAGGTGCTTTCCTGACCCCATCGTGGCACAACCATGACCGTTCGCGGGGACGCCGGACGCCCCGGACGGCTCACGCCACCAGGTAGGGCGACCAGGCCGGCTCGGTGCGCGCCGCGGCGCCGCCCACCGTGACGGACCACCGGGGTGCGCGGGGCCGAAAGGGCAGCTCCCAGCCGAGCTCCGAGAGCGTCCGGTCGGCCTTGCGGTGGTTGCACCGGGCGCACGCCGCGACGACGTTGGTCCACTCGTGGCGACCGCCCCGCGAGCGCGGGTGCACGTGGTCGACCGTGTCGGCACCGCCCCCGCAGTACGCGCAGCGGTGGTCGTCGCGCTGCAGCACGGTGCGGCGCGTCGGCGGCACGGGCCGGCGCGAGGGCACGTGCACGTAGCGGCGGAGCACCAGCACCACGGGCAGCGGCATCTGCTCGCGGGCGGAGTGCAGCACCCGTCCGTCGGACTCGAGGACGGTCGCCTTGCCCGTCATCACCAGGACGACGGCGCGGTGCATCGTGACGACGCAGAGGGGCTCACCGCTGGCGTTGAGGAGCAGCGTGCGGGTCGGCACGGGCGCGGGGGCAGGACCGGCGGGGCCCTGCGCGGGGACGGTCGTCAGCACGTGCACTCCTGACCTCGGTGGTCGGGCCGGCTGGCTGCCGGACCGGGACGAGAAGGAACAGCGTCGATGCGGGACCAGGGTACGCGCACGCCCATTGCGCCGGACGCGACGAGGCCCCGACGACCGTGGTGGTCGTCGGGGCCTCGTGACATCGGCGTGGCCGGTCAGCCGATCCGGATGAACGTCGGCGAGCTCTGCCAGATCGAGCGGAACTGGACCGTCTTCCCCGGGCGGGGGGCGTCGATCATCATGTCGCCGCCCGCGTAGATCCCGATGTGGCCGGGGCTCCAGATGAGGTCGCCGGGGCGGGCGTCCGCACGCGAGACGACGGTGCCGGCGTTGCGCTGGGCCGACGACGTGCGCGGCAGCGAGATGCCGAGCTGCGCGTACACGTACGACGTGAAGCCGGAGCAGTCGAAGCCGCCACCGGGCGTCGTGCCGCCCGAGACGTACGGGACGCCGACGTAGCGCGCGGCGACCTCGAGGACGGCGTTGCCCGACACGCTCTGCGGGACCGGGTTGTTCGCCGTCGCCGCCGGGGTGGCGGCGGCACGCTCCGCGGTGCGCGACGCCGCGCGCGTCTGGGTGCGGACCGGCTCCGGGGCCGGCGGCGGCGGGGTCGGCTTGACGGCCGTGACCGCCGGGGCGTCGACCGTGAACACGGCCTCCGCGGGCGCCGACACGACCGGCGAGGTGTTGAGGACGGCCCGCGCGGAGGCCGTCAGGGCCGCGGTGTCGACCGCGGCGAGGGCGCCACCGGACTCACCGGGGGCGGCGCTGGAGGGAAGGGCCAGCATGGAGACCATGAGGCCAGAGGACGCGGCGACGACGGCGGAACGACGTCCGACGGTCCCCATCTGCTCGGAGGCGACGCTCGCGAGCTCGGTCAGCGGCGTCGACGGACGACGCGCGGCGCGATGGCGCGCCCGGGTGGTGCTCTCGGACAACGTGTGCCTCTCCTTGGCGCCTGCGAGGTGAGCTGTCGGGTTCGGGTGGGAGAACACCCGGCCGGTCGTCCGTGCCGACCTGCGCGCACCGGAGTGCGTGCTGTCGGTCCGTCCGCCCGGCTTCACCCCAAGGGCACCGTCTCCGGTACCCACGATTTGGGTCCCCCGCCCCTGCCGGCGAGTCGTACGGAACCTCGAGGCGGCGGCAGGGTTCGGCGTTCCGCTCAAGGGCTTCCACGGAGGAGGGTTCCGAGAAGCAGGACGAACGTACATGACCCCTTCCGCGATTGTCACGCTCCGGTCACGACGATCTCGGAACGGTCATGGACGCCCGTCCGGGGGTCACCCGGTCGCCGCACCGCGGAACCCGCTCTGACGTGCACGGCCGCACCGGGAGCGCCCGTGTGGGAGCGCTCCGCGCGCGGCCCGGTGTGCGCGAGTTCACCCGCCCGTGGGACACGCACGGCGGCCCCGGACGCACGTCCGGGGCCGCCGTGGACGGGGCGGGGCGGGGGTCAGACGGCCCCGACGAAGATGTGCCGCGCGATCTCCGGGGGCAGGTCGACCACCGTCTCGGAGCCCGGTGCACCGACCGTCACGACGCCGCCGGCGCGCTCGACCGCGACCTGCGCACCGGGCCGGACGCCGGCCTCCGCGAGCCGCTCGAGGAGCTCGACGTCCACCTGCAGCGGCTCGGCGATGCGGGCGACCACCGCCGACGTGCCGCCCGCGACGCCGTCCGCCGCGGTGAGCGGGACGACCCCGTCGAGGAACCGCACGGGCGCGCGCTCCTCGCCGATCTCGTCGAGCCCCGGGATCGGGTTGCCGTACGGGTCGAAGTGCGGGTGGTCGAGCAGCGCCGCGAGCCGCTTCTCCACGCGCTCGCTCATGACGTGCTCCCAGCGGCACGCCTCCTCGTGCACGTGCGGCCAGTCCAGGCCGATGACGTCGGTGAGCAGCCGCTCCGCGAGCCGGTGCTTGCGCATGACGCGCACCGCCTTCGACAGCCCGGCCTCCGTCAGCTCGAGGTGGCGGTCGCCGGTCACCACGACGAGGCCGTCGCGCTCCATGCGCGCGACCGTCTGCGAGACCGTCGGGCCGGAGTGGCCGAGGCGCTCGGCGATGCGCGCGCGCAGGGGGTGATGCCTTCCTCGGTGAGCTCGTAGATCGTCTTGAGGTACATCTCCGTCGTGTCGATCAGGTCGCTCACCGCTCGGCCTCCCACGTCGCGCTCCGCACGGCAGGTCGACCCGCCGCGTGCCGCTCCCAGGGTAGTCGTCCGGTGCGACCGCACGGGCAGCCCCCGGACTCCCCCTCGGTGCCCGGCGCCCCGCCCGCGTCGCCCCCGCGCGTCGGCGCGGACGCCCCCGCGTCGACGCACGGGGCCGTCCTATCCTCGGCGCGTGCCCGACGCCCAGGCTCCCGCCGTCACGATCCCCGCCGACCTGCTGCCGCGCGACGGCCGCTTCGGGTGCGGCCCCTCCAAGGTGCGCGACGCCCAGGTCGACGCCCTCGCCGCGGCGGGGCGGTCGCTGCTCGGCACGTCCCACCGGCAGGCGCCCGTGCGGGCGCTGGTCGCCCGCGTACGGGCCGGGCTGACCGAGCTGTTCGGCGCACCCGAGGGGTACGAGGTCGTGCTCGGCAACGGCGGGTCGACGGCCTTCTGGGACGTCGCGACGCTGTGCCTGGTGCGCGAGCGCGCGGCGCACGCGCGGTTCGGCGAGTTCGGCGCGAAGTTCGCGGCCGCGACCGCGCGGGCACCGTTCCTGGCGGACCCCCACGTCGTCACCGCCGAGCCGGGCAGCGCGGCGGTGCCGGACCTCGTGGCGGACGCCGACGTCTACGCGTGGCCCCACAACGAGACGTCGACGGGGTCCTCGCGCCCGTGCGCCGGGTGCCCGGCTCGCAGGACGCCGGCGCGCTCGTCCTCGTGGACGGCACGTCGGCCGCGGGAGGCGTGGCGGTCGACGTCGCGCAGACGGACGTCTACTACTTCGCCCCGCAGAAGTCGTTCGCGGCCGACGGCGGCCTCTGGCTCGCGCTCGCGTCCCCCGCGGCGGTGGAGCGGGCCGCCGCCGTGGAGTCGTCGGGGCGCTGGGTCCCCGAGTTCCTCTCGTTCACCGCCGCCGTGACGAACTCGCGCGCGGACCAGACCCTCAACACCCCCGCGATCGCGACCCTCGTGCTGCTCGCCGAGCAGGTCGAGTGGCTGCTCGGCCAGGGCGGGCTGGCGTGGGCGGCGGCGCGCACCGCCGAGTCGTCGGGCCACCTGTACTCCTGGGCGCAGGAGCGGGAGTGGGCGACGCCGTTCGTCACCGACCCGGCGCTGCGCTCGCCCGTGGTCGGCACGGTCGACCTGGCGCAGGACGTGGACGCGGCGGCCGTGGCCGCGGTGCTGCGCCGGCACGGCGTCGTCGACGTCGAGCCCTACCGCAAGCTGGGCCGCAACCAGCTGCGCGTCGGCATGTTCCCGGCCGTCGACCCCGACGACGTCCGCGCGCTCACCGCGTGCGTCGACCACGTGGTCGAGCACCTGCGCTGAGCCCGGGCACGACGACGCCCGCCGCCGGGCGCGGGCCCGGGCGGCGGGCGTCGTGGCGACGGGCCTGCCGCGTCAGCCGTGCCGGCGGCGCCGCAGCGCGACGGCACCGGCGCCGAGCGCCACGAGCGCGGCCGCGGCGGCCGCGAGCAGGCCGGCCTGGGTACCGGTCACCGCGAGCACCTCGGACCGCTCGGCGGGCTCGTCGGCCGCGGCGAGCACCTCCGTGCGCGGCGGCGAGGTCAGGCACTGCGGGGACGACGGCGGGTAGGCGACCGTCACGGTGCTGGAGGGGTTGACGTCGAAGCGCACGGTGACCTCGGGCCGCACCCAGTCGTACTCGTCGCCCTCGACCCACGTGCCGTTCTCGAGGCGCCACCCCGGCCAGTCGACCCCTTCCCGCCCGGCCCGACGACGGCGCCCGGCCACAGCACGGTGCCGCTGAGGGGCTGGTCGGCGAGCACGACGTCGTCGCCCACCGGGTCGACCCAGGTGATGTCGACGGTCGTGCTGCTGCTGCCGACGGCCTCGATCGCGTACCGCAGCCGGGGCACGTCGTCGTCGCAGATCGGGTTCAGCACGGTCACGCGCACCTCGCACGGCAGCGGGGCGCCGTACTCGTCGACGCCGCGCGTGCAGTCGTCGGCGGGCGGGGTGTACTGCGCCGAGGCGGCGGTGGGGACGAGTCCGGCCGACGCGAGGAGGACGGCCGCGACACCCGCGGCCCGGACGGTCTGACGCATGGCGACTCCCGACGTCGATACGGACATATCGGGCTCATCGTCGTCCCGGGGAGGGCGCACCGGGAGCAGTCGTCCGGGTGATTCCGTCCGTTCTGTCCGTTTTCACCCGGGCGCGGCACGCCGTGCGGGTCGCTCACCCGCAGCGGAACGACGCGACGCCGGGCGACGTCACGGTCGGCGTCGTCCACACCGTCACCGCGCCGTCGCGCAGCGGGAGGTCGACCGCGATCTCCTGCTGCGCGCCGGGGGCGAGCACGGAGCGCACCTGCTGCACGTGCCGCCCGCCGAGCGTCGTGCTCGTGCCGCCGACCGCCGTGCCGTCGCGGCGCAGCGCGAGCGGGTCGCCGCCGGCCGGCGACCACGCCGACACGATCGTCGTGAGGGTCCCCGGCGGCACGCCGAGGTCCGGCGAGCCGACGACGCCCCGGGGCAGCGACGCGACGTCCGCGGGCGGCCGGAAGTCCAGCGAGAGGACCGCGGTCACCCGCGGGGCGGGCCCCTCGCACCGCGCGTCGCGGAACGTGACCGCCGTGCTCAGGTCCAGGCCGAGCTTGCCCTGGCTCGCGTCGTCGAGGAACAGGCCCGCGTCGGCCGCGAAGGGCGCGTCGAGGAACGCGGCCCCCACCACCGAGGCGGCCAGGACGTCCTGCTCGGGCGGGTGCGCGGACCACACCCGCAGCCGCCGCTCGTCGACCGCCCGGGCCAGCGCGGCCACGAGGTCCGGCGCGCTCCCCCGCCCCTCCCCGACCGCGGCCACCACGCCGGCCGCGACGGCCCCGAACACGGCGTCGGACACGTTCTCCGGGTGGCGCAGGTAGACGTCGCGCAGCAGGGCCCGGACGAAGCCGTCGGCCCCCAGCTCGCCGCCGTCCGGGTGCGGCACGGGACCCACCACGTCGACGAGACCGGCGATCGCGACCGGGTCGGTGGCCACGACGCCGTCGACCGGC
Organism: Cellulomonas sp. JZ18; assembly: GCF_009720485.1. Classification (NCBI taxonomy): domain Bacteria; kingdom Bacillati; phylum Actinomycetota; class Actinomycetes; order Micrococcales; family Cellulomonadaceae; genus Cellulomonas; species Cellulomonas sp. JZ18. The sequence goes on from NZ_CP045245.1 coordinate 3,308,222, forward strand.
CCGCCCACGTCGCGCACCCAGCGCGCCGCGACGAGCTCGGCCGTGCGCGGGAAGTGCGGGGTCAGGGCCGCGTTCTGCACCCACCGGCCCAGACGGTCGGTGTGCGTGGCGACCTCCTCGGGGCTCAGCGGCAGCACGGGCGCGTCGAGCGAGCGCAGGTCCAGGGTGCTGCGCTGGTCGACGACCGTCACGGCGCCGTCCTCGACGCGCACGGCGGTGACGGCGCCGACGATGCCGCCGGGCGCGCGCAGCTCGGCGGAGTTGAGCGCGAGGACGAGGTACGTGCGCGGCCCCTGCGCACCGAGCAGCTGCGGCAGCACGGCGACGCCGCGCGCGGCGGGACCGAGCGCGGCGTCGGCGCGCGCGACCGTCGCCTGGACCTCGCGCACCGGGTCGGCGAGGCGCGCGAGCAGGCGGTCCGGGTCGAGCGCGGCCAGCCGGTCGTGCGCGGCGGCGGTCGTGGCGGCGGCGGTACCCAGCGCGGCCGCACCGCGGTCGACGGCCGCGACGTCGACCCGCCCGTCGGGCAGGCGCAGGCCCCCGTCGAGCAGCGCACCGAGCTCGGCGACCGCCGGCAGGGCGTCGCGCGCGAGGTCGTCGACGGCGGTCGCCACGACGCGCACGGCCGTGAGCTGGTCGCCCGCGACGGGCACGACCTCCGCGGCACGCCACAGCGGGTCGGACGCGGCGGTGCGGGCGCGCGACGTGTGGGTGCGCACGTCCGCGAGCCCGTCCGCGAGGGCACCGGCCGCGCGCGGGTCGACCTCGACCCCGGCCAGTGCGGCGCGCGCGTCCTGGAGGGCGTCCGCGGCCTGCGCCACGCGCACGCCGACCCAGGCGGCCGCGGCGACGAGCAGCAGGAGCGGCACGAGGACGACGAGGAGGACCGTGCGGCGGCGCCGACGGGGCGGCGGCAGCGGGTGCCCGGCGGCTGCCGGCGCAGCGCCGGCACGGACGTCGTCGCTCGCGGCGGGCGCCGCCGGTCCGGTGTGCTCCACGGTCCACGATGCTGACATCGCGGACGTATCGGGCACCGGCCCTCGGCGCAGGTTCACCCGCAGCGTCACCCGCCCCGTCACCCGCGCCGGCACCCGCGGCCGACCGGGACGCGGGGCCTCGCGCCGCGTCGGGGCGCGACGCCCGTCCCCCTCGCGTCAGGCCGCGTGCTGCTGGTCGGCCGCCTCCTGCGCGGCGACGCGCGCGGGCGCCGTACCGGCCCGGCGTCCGCCGGCGCCCGTCCCCGCCTCGCCCGGCAGGCCGAGGTGCACGACCTCCACGTGGGGCCGGCTCGTCACGTGGTAGCGCACGCGCACGTTCCAGTGCGTACGGGCCCACCAGGCCGCCCCGACCGAGACCAGCAGCGCGGAGATCGAGCCGACGCCGATCGACCAGCGGGCGCCGAACGTCTCGCCGATCCACCCGACGATGGGCGAGCCGACCGGCGTCGCACCGAGGAAGACCATCATGTAGAGCGCCATGACGCGTCCGCGCATCGCCGGGTCGGTGCTCATCTGGATCGCGGAGTTGGCGGCGGTCATCATCGTGAGCGACGCGAGGCCGACGGGGATGCACGCGATCGCGAACGTCACGTACGTCGGCATCAGCGCCATCACGCCGGTCGTGACGCCGAACGCGAAGGCCGCGCCGATCACGAGGCGCACGCGCGGGCGCTCGCGGCGCGCGGCGAGCAGGGCGCCGGTGAGCGAGCCGACCGCCAGCACCGAGCCGAGGATCCCGTACTCCTCGGCGCCGCGGCCGAACTCGAGGCGCGCCATGAGGGCGCTCGTGAGCTGGAAGTTGAGGCCGAACGTCGACACCACGCCGACGACGACCATGATGACGAGGATGTCGGTGCGGTTGCGCACGTACGCGACGCCCTCGCGGATCTGCCCCTTGGCGCGCTTGGCGTGCGGCATCGGGTAGAGGTCGGCACGGCGCATGAGGGCGAGCGAGGCGATCGTCGCGGCGAACGTCACCGCGTTCAGCACGAACACCCAGCCCGTGCCGATCGCGGCGATGAGCAGACCGGCGACACCGGGCCCGACCAGGCGCGCCGCGTTGAACGAGGCGCTGTTGAGCCCCACCGCGTTGGACAGCCGGCCCGCGGGCACGAGCTCGGCGACGAACGTCTGGCGCACGGGCCCGTCGACCGCCGTGACGCACCCGAGGAGCCCCGCGAAGACGTAGACGTGCCAGAGCTCGGCGTGCCCGCCGAGCACCAGCACGCCCAGACCTGCCGCGAGCAGGCCCTGCGCGACCTGGGTGATCACGAGCAGCTTGCGCCGGTCGAAGCGGTCCGCGAGCAGGCCCGCCCACGCGGACAGCAGGAGGGTCGGCCCGAACTGCAGGGCGGTGGTGACGCCGACGGCGACGCCGGAGTCCTGCGTCAGCTGCGTGAGGACGAGCCAGTCCTGCGCGACGCGCTGCATCCACGTGCCGACGTTGGCGACCAGCGCACCGGCGAACCACAGCCGGTAGTTGCGGAACTGCAGGGAGGAGAAGGTGGCGCTCACGAGGCGGCGATCCTCCGGAGGAGCTCGGCGGCCTGGACGAGGGTGGCGCGCTCGTCGGCACTGAGGCCGGCGAGGCGGGTGGACAGCCACGCGTCACGGCGGCGACGCGTCTCGGCGACCTCGGCCTCCCCCGCCTCGGTGAGCGTCACGACGACCTGACGGCCGTCGGTGGGGTGCTCCTCCTTGCGGACGAGCCCGCGCTCGACGAGGCAGTTGACGGTGCGCGTCATCGACGGCGGCTGGATGCGCTCGAGGTCCGCGAGGTGCCCCGGTGACATGGGCCCCTCACGGAGCAGGATCGCGAGGACGTTGAACTGCGGGTCGGACAGGCCGGCGTCGCCGCGCTCGCCCTTGATCCGCCGCGTCGCACGCCCGAGCGAGACGCGCAGCTCCGCGGCGAGCGCGAGGTCGGCGGCCGCGGGTGCGGAGGAGGTCGTGGTCACAGGTCATTACCTTACCTCATTACCTGCAGTCATTAGCAGGGCGAACGACCTGCTCGCGCCGCCTCGTGGAACCATGCGGGGGTGGCACGTGACCTCCCGGCCCGCGAGGGACGCGGCACGCGGGCGCCGTCCCCGCTCGCCGCGGCGCTGTTCGCGCTGGCCGCCGCGCTCGGCGTGGGCGCCGTGCTGCTCGCCCGGGCCCCGACGGACGCCCCGCCGGCGCCCACCGCGTCGACCTCGCCGACGGTCGTCGACCTCACCGGGGTCGACCCGGACGACTACGCGCGCGACCTGCTCGCGGCGACCACGGCGCAGCGCGAGACCGCCGGGCTGCCGGCGTGGGACGCCGCGACCTGCGCGGCCGACGTCGCCCGGACGCGCGCGCAGGCCCTCGTCGGCCGCGAGCTGGAGCACGCGCCCCTCGACGACGTGCTCGCCGCCTGCGCCCCGCGCAGCGTCGCCGCGGAGAACCTCAGTCGCGCGGCGGCCGACCCGCGCGACGTCGCCGAGGCGTGGATGGGGTCCCCGGGCCACCGCGCGAACGTCGTCGACCCCGGGCTGGACGCCGCGACCGTCGCGTGCACGCGCGACGACGGGCAGATGCTGTGCTCGCTCGTCCTCGTCGGCCCGTGACGCGCGGGTCGGCGGTCCGCGGCCCCGGCCGCACGGGTCAGGGCCGGCCGAGCGCCCGGTAGGTCCACCCCGCCGCGCGCCACGCGCGCGGGTCGAGGACGTTGCGCCCGTCGACGACCGTGCGCCGCGCCACGACGGCCCCGAGGGCCTGCGGGTCCAGCTCGCGGTACTCCGCCCACTCCGTCGCCAGCAGCACGACGTCCGCGTCCTGCGCGGCCTCGAGCGCGGTGGCGGCGTACTTGAGGTCGGGCCACCTGGTGCGCGCGTTCTCCACGGCCTGCGGGTCGGTGACGGTGACGTGGGCGCCCTGCAGCTGCATCTGCGCGGCCACGGACAGGGCGGGCGAGTCACGCACGTCGTCGCTGTCCTGCTTGAACGCCGCGCCGAGCACGGCGACGCGACGGCCGACGATCGAGCCCGCGCAGACCTCCCGCGCCAGGTCGACCATGCGCACGCGCCGGCGCATGTTGATCGAGTCCACCTCGCGCAGGAACGACAGCGCCTGGTCGACGCCCAGCTCGCCGGCGCGCGCCATGAACGCACGGATGTCCTTCGGCAGGCAGCCGCCGCCGAAGCCGAGGCCGGCGTTGAGGAAGCGGCGGCCGATGCGCGCGTCGTACCCGATCGCGTCGGCGAGGCGCGTGACGTCGGCCCCCGTCGCCTCGCACAGCTCGGCCATCGCGTTGATGAACGAGATCTTCGTGGCGAGGAACGAGTTGGCCGCGACCTTGACCAGCTGCGCCGTCGCGTAGTCCGTCGTGACGAGCGGGGTGCCCTCCGCGAGCGGGGTCGCGTAGACCTCGTCCAGCAGCGTGCGCGCGGCCTCGCCCGCGGCGGTCGGCTCACCGTCGCCGTCCGTCGGCAGGCCGTACACCAGCCGGTCCGGGTGCAGCGTGTCCTGCACCGCGAAGCCCTCGCGCAGGAACTCCGGGTTCCACACGAGCGTCGCGCCCGTCGGCGCCAGCCGCGTCGCGACCTCCTCCGCGGTGCCGACCGGCACCGTCGACTTGCCGGCCACCACGTCGCCGGGGCGCAGGTGCGGCAGCAGCGCGTCCACCGCGGCGTCGACGTACGACAGGTCGGCGCGGAACTCGCCGTGCTTCTGCGGCGTCCCGACGCACACGAAGTGCACCTGCGCACCCGCGACGTCCGCCACGTCGGTGCTGAACCGCAGCCGGCCCGTGCCGGACACCTGCGCGAGCAGCTCCGGCAGGCCCGGCTCGTAGAACGGCGCCGTGCCCGCCGCGAGCCGCGCGACCTTGTCCGCGTCGACGTCCACGCCCACCACGTCGTGCCCGAGGGACGCCATGCTCGCCGCGTGCACCGCTCCGAGGTAGCCGCAGCCGATGACCGAGATGCGCACGAGTGCTCCGCCTGCCGTCGGGGTCGAGGTCCTGCGCGACTCTAGTAGCGGGCGGTCGGGGTGGACGGGGTGAAGATCGCCCCGCGGGACGCGGCATGCTGTGCCGGTGCCCGCCCCCGTGGACCCGCCCTCGTCGAGCGCCGTGCCGCTGCGGGTGCGGCGGCGCGTCGTGGTCCCCGCGCTCGTGGTCTACCTCGCGGCCGTCGCGGCGGTCACGCTCACGCCGGGGCACGCGCACGACACCTCCCTCGGACTCGTGCGCACGGTCCTCGCGTGGCTCGCCGACCGCGGCGTCCCGCTGGCGTTCGAGCCCGTCGAGGCCGTCGCGAACGTCGTGATGTTCGTGCCGTTCGGGGTGCTCGTCGGGCTGCTGCTCGGGGTGCGGCGGTGGTGGGTGGTCGTGCTGCTCGGCTTCGCGACGAGCGTCGTCATCGAGACCGTGCAGCGCGTCGTGCCCGAGCGGTTCTCCACCGTGCAGGACGTGGTCATGAACACGCTGGGCGCCGCGGTGGGCGTGGCGGTGCTCGCGTGGTGGCTGGCCCGGCGCGCGCGACGGCGGCCGGCCGTCGCCCCGGCCGGTACCCTCTGATCCCCGACGAGGCAGAGGAGGTCCGGCGGATGCAGAGCCCTCGGCGCGCCCTCGCGGCCACGACCGCCGCACTCGTCGCCGGCCTCGCGCTCGGTGCGTGCTCGCTCCCGCCGGGCAGCGGGGTGCCCGACGACGTGCTGGCCGAGCAGATCGGCGAGATCCCCGGCGTCACGTCCGTGACGCTGGAGTACCGCAGCGACTGGACCCGCGGCAAGCGGTACGCCGGCGAGATCGTCGCCGACCCCGCCCTGTCCGAGCCGGAGGTCCGCTGCGTCGTCCGGCAGGTGAGCGAGATCCTCTGGCAGGGCCGCAGGACGACGGACTCGAGCCTGGTCCTCGTCCACGGCGACCAGCGGGCGACGCTGCTCATGGGCGACCGGTCGGACACGTTCGGGCCGCGTCCGGACCGGCCGCGCCCGACCGCCACCGTCACGCCGTGCGAGCCGGGGTCGGAGCCGACGCCCGAGCCCGCGCCGGAGCCGGAGCCGGAGCCGAAGATCACGGGCGCCCCGCGGTCCTGACCGAGGACGACGCGGGCGGGGACGTCCGGACGCACGCGGCCCGGGTCCGCGAGCGCGGACCCGGGCCGGGTGGAGGGCGTGCCGGCCGAGGGGAGCGGGCCGGCGCGGTCGGTCAGACGCCGAGAGCGTCCTGAATGGGCCCGAGCGCGAAGTACAGGACGAACGCCGCCGCGGCGACCCACATGAGCGGGTGCACCTCACGCGCCTTGCGCACAGCGATCTTGATGACGACGAACGCGATGAAGCCCGCGCCGATGCCCGTGGTAATCGAGTACGTGAACGGCATGAGCGCCAGCGTGAGGAACGCCGGGATCGCGATCTCCGGCGACTTCCAGTCCAGGCCCGCGACCTGCGTGACCATGAGGAAGCCGACGACGACGAGCACGGGCGCGGCCGCCTCGGACGGCACCATCGCGACGAGCGGCGAGAGCAGGGTCGACAGCAGGAACGCGACACCGGTGACGACGGACGCCAGACCCGTGCGCGCGCCCTCCGCGACACCCGACGTCGACTCGACGTAGGCGGTGTTCGACGAGACCGAGCCCATGCCGCCGGCGACCGCACCGAGCGAGTCGACGAGCAGGATCTGCTGGGTCCGCGGCGGGTTGCCGGTCTCGTCGAGCAGCCCTGCCTCCGAGCCGACGGCGACCATCGTGCCCATCGTGTCGAAGAAGTCCGCGAGCAGGATCGCGAAGACGAGGAGCGCGACCGCGAGGATCCCGATCTTGCCGACCGCGCCGAACAGCGAGAACTGACCCAGCAGCGACAGGTCCGGCACGGACACCGGCGAGTCGGGCAGCGCCGGCACGTTCTGGTGCCAGCCGGTGGGCTTCTCGCCGTTGTCCGAGCCCCCGACCTTCGCGATCGCCTCGACGACCACCGCGAGCACGGTGGTGGCGACGACGGCGATGAGCAGGCCGCCGCGCACGCGCTTGACCATGAGCACGATCGCCGTGATCAGGCCGACGACGAAGACGAGGGACGGCCAGCCGGCGAGCGAGCCGCCGATGCCGAGCTCGAGCGGCGTGCCGCCGCCCTGGCGCACGAAGCCGGCGTTGACGAAGCCGATGAGCGCGATGAACAGGCCGATGCCGACGCCGATCGCGGTCTTGAGCTCACGGGGGACCGCCCGGAAGACCGCGGTGCGGAACCCGGTGAGCACGAGCACGAGGATGATCAGACCCTCGAGCACCACGACGCCCATGGCGTCGGCCCACGTCATGTCCGGCAGCGACGCGATCGTGAACGCGACGACCGCGTTCAGGCCCAGGCCCGCCGCCAGCGCCAGCGGGAAGTTGGCGACCAGACCCATGAGGACCGACAGCACGCCCGCGACCAGGGCGGTCGCCGCCGCGATCAGCGGGAGGTTGCTGCCGTCCCCGGTGCCGCCGCCGAGGAACTGGCCCGTGCCGTCCGGCACGAAGCCGAGGATGAGCGGGTTGAGCACGATGATGTAGCTCATCGTGAAGAAGGTCACGAGGCCGCCACGGACCTCGGCGCCGATGGTGGAGCCGCGCTCGGTGATCTTGAAGAAGCGGTCGACCGCGTTGCGGGGGGCTGCGGAGGTCGCGACCGACTTCTCCTCGGGGGAGTTGTCGCCATGGGCGAAGTCTGGCAGAGCCGGGCCACGGGCACGGCGCCCGTCCGTATCGGCATCAGGGCCCGGGACGCGCAGGGGCGACGGCCCGGCTCCGCACACGCGCCCGCACGTGCACGGCGATTTCACCCCGCATTTGCCTGCACGATGCCATCTATGGCGGGGAATGTCCGGTTTTGTTCCTGCGAACTGGACCGCCGACCCATTGGCATTTGCGCGCCGGCTGATGTGGAATGCCATTCGTATCACGCGAGGGGAGCATGAGCGCCATGGTGGGGGTCACCGCGCGCGACCTCACCGAGGCCGACGCGGCGAGCGCGGCCGCGTCCTCGACGCACTGGGCGCGGTCGTACGCCGACCGCATCGCCCTGACCGACGCCGTCGCGCTCGCGCTCGCGGTCGGACTGGCCTACGCCGTCCGCTTCCCGCTCGACGGCCGCGTCGACGCCGTCGTCTCCGGGGAGTTCTCCCCCACCTACATGAGCGTGTCGGTGGTCCTCTTCGCCGCGTGGTTCACCGCCCTGACCGTGGGCCGGACGCGCGACCGTCGCCTCGTCGGCGCCGGCCCCAGCGAGTACGCCCGCGTCCTCGAGGTCACGTGGCACCTGTTCGCCGGCGTCGCGATCGTCGCGTTCATGTTCCGCATGGAGATCGGTCGCGGCTACCTCGCCATCGCCGCGCCGCTGGGGCTCGGGCTCGTGCTCCTCGGCCGGCTGCTGTGGCGGCGGCAGCTGCACCGGCGGCGCGACCGCGGCCTCGACCGCTCCCCCGTGCTCGTCGTCGGTCCGCTGCACAAGGTCGGCGCGCTCATCAAGGAGTTCCACCGCAACCCGCGCGCCGGGTACGAGGTGGTCGGCGTGTGCGTCTCGGGCGTCGCCCCGCCGCGCGGCCACCAGGTGCACGGCGTCCCGGTGCTGGGGACGCAGGACGACGCCGCCCGTGTAGCCCGCGAGCGGGGCGTCGCCGCCGTCGCGGTCGCCGGGTCCGACGCCATGACCGCCGACGCCGCGCGGCGGCTCGCGTGGGACCTCGAGGGCACCGGGGTGGACATGGCGCTGACGCTGTCGCTCACCGACGTCGCCGGGCCGCGCGTGCTCATGCGCCCCGTCAACGGGCTCCCCCTCGTCTACGTCGACGAGCCGCGGTTCACGGGGTCGAAGTACGTGGTGAAGTCCCTGTTCGACTGGGTCGGGGCGCTCGTCATCACCGTCCTCGTCTCCCCGTTGCTGCTCGTCCTCGCCGTCCTCGTGAAGGCGACGAGCCGCGGGCCCGTGCTGTACAAGCAGGAGCGCATCGGCAAGGACGGGCAGCCGTTCCACATGCTCAAGTTCCGCTCGATGCAGGTGGACGCGCACGAGAAGCTCGAGGAGGTGCTCGCAGCCGAGGGCGTGACGGAGCTCGGCGCGTTCTACAAGCCGAGGAACGACCCGCGGGTCACTCCCGTGGGGCGGGTGCTGCGGCGGTACTCACTGGACGAGCTCCCGCAGCTGTTCAACGTGCTGCGCGGCGAGATGAGCCTGGTGGGGCCGCGACCGCAGATCGAGGCGGAGGTCGCGACGTACGACCGGGCGGCTCATCGGCGACTTCTCGTCAAGCCCGGCCTCACCGGTCTGTGGCAGGTCTCGGGGCGCTCGAGCCTCCCGCCCGAGACGGCGATGCGCCTCGACGTCTCCTACGTCGAGAACTGGACGCTGTTCGGGGACGTCATGCTGCTCGCCCGCACCCTGCGAGCTGTCGTCGGCCGCGACGGCGCGCGGTGAGGCGGGACCACCGCGTGACCGCCCTAGGATCGTGCGGGTGAACGTGCAGCGCTCCGTCGTGGCCGGCGACCACGAGATCGGCCCGAGCAGCCGCCCCTTCGTGGTCGCCGAGGTGTCGGGCAACCACAACGGCGACCTGGGGCGCGCGCTCGCCATCGTGGACGCCGTCGCCGCGTCCGGCGCGCAGGCGGTCAAGTTCCAGACCTACACGGCGGACACGATCACCATCGACGTGGACACGCCCCCGTTCCGGGTCTCGGACGCGCACGGGCTGTGGGGCGGGCGGACCCTCTACTCGTTGTACGAGGAGGCCCACACCCCGTGGGAGTGGCACGAGCCGTTGTTCGCCCGGGCACGCGAGCACGGCCTGGTGCCGTTCTCCAGCCCGTTCGACGCGACCGCCGTCCGGCTGCTCGAGGACCTCGACGCGCCGCTGTACAAGATCGCCTCCCTGGAGATCGGCGACCTGGAGCTGCTCCGCCTCGTCGCGCGCACGGGCAAGCCCGTGGTGCTCTCGACCGGCGCCGCACACCTCTCCGACGTCGAGCGGGCACTGCGCACGATCCGCGCCGAGGGAAACGACCAGGTCGTCGTCCTCGCGTGCACGTCGTCCTACCCCGCCTCTCCCGCTGAGTCGAACCTGCGCTCGATCCCTGCACTCGCGGCGGCGCTCGACGTGGTCGTCGGGCTCTCGGACCACACGCCGGGGATCGGCGCGGCGATCGCCGCCGTGGCGCTCGGCGCCTCGCTCGTCGAGAAGCACGTCACCCTCTCCCGAGCCGATGGTGGGGTCGACGCGGCGTTCTCGCTCGAGCCGGCCGAGCTGGCGGCGCTCGCCGTGGAGAGCGAGCGAGCCTGGCAGGCCCTGGGTGACGTGGTCCTGGCGCCGACACCCGGCGAGGACGAGAGCCGCCGGCTGCGTCGGTCGCTCTACGTCGTCACCGACGTCCGCGCCGGCGAGACCGTGACGCGCGAGAACGTCCGGTCGATCCGGCCTGCCGGAGGGCTCGAGCCCGCACACCTCGACACCGTGCTGGGCCGCACGTTCCGCGCTGACGTCCGCCGTGGCACGCCCCTGCGCTGGGAGCACGTCTGACGGGTCCCGGACCTCACGGTCGCCAGGCCGTCGCCACGACCGTGGACCGTCAGTCCAAAGCGAGCAGGCGCATCCCGTCCTCGTCCGCGGCGTGCCGGAAGCCCGCGCGCTGGAAGAGGCGTAGCGACGCGGCGTTGTCCGGCCGGACGTAGGCGAGGACGCTCGGCATCGGCCTCGCGGTGGCCCGCAGGTGCGCGAGCGCGGCCGCGAGGACCGCGACCGCCAGGCCGCCACCGCGCCGCTCGGGCGCGAGGGCCAGCGACACCTCCACCTCCTCGTTCCCGCGCGCGTCGAACCGCACCGTGCCCAGCGGCCCTGTGGGGTCCTCGACGACGAGCAGCGTGCGGGAGGGGTCGGCGAGGACGCCGTCGAGCCAGCGCTCGTGCGCCTCCACGGTGACGGGCTCGGTGGATCGCGACGCCGCGCGGGTGACAGGGTCGTTCCGCCACGCGAGCAGCCGCGCCGCGTCGTCGCGACCGGCCGGACGGGCGCGCGGCCCGGCGCCGAGCGCCGCGGCCCACGCGTCCACCACCCGGTCGGCCCCGGCACCGTCGACCAGCTGCCGCCCGCGCCGGGCGAGGCTCTCCTGCTGTCCGGGATCGGCCACCAGGGCCCGCAGGCGAGCGGCCACCGCGGCGTCGGCGAGCAGCGCGTGCACCGGCCCCAGCCCCAGGGCGATGCCGGCCTCGACGGCGTACCGGTACGACTCGGCCTGGTTGGCCACGACCGGAACCAGCGCCATCGGTACGCCGATGCACGCCAGCTCGTGCACGGTCGTACCAGCGGCGCTCACCACGACGTCCGCGTCGACCACCAGCTGCGCGAGGTCGTCGACGGCGCGCAACGCCGTGACGCGCGGCTCGTCCGGTCCCAGGGTCCCAGCGGGGTCGATCGCGGTCACACGCGTAGCGCCTGCTCGCAGCGCCAGCCGCACCGCGGCGCCCGCCGCACCCACCGCGTCGGTACCGCCCATCACGACCACCACGTGCCCACCCGCCCCTTGCGCACGCACGCGACGGGCGCGCCGGACCTGCGCGCGCAGGGGCGAGTAGCGCGGTCCGGCCAGGACCAGGCCGCTGCCGTCCTCGGGCCGGGCCTGCGCGTAGGCAGCTAGGGACGGGTCCACCACGACGTCGGCGCGACGACGGCCGAACACGCCGTCCTCGAGGGAGGAGACGAGGACGTCCGAGGGCGTCGACATGGTGTCGTAGGTGTCGAGGTGCACCACGTCCGCACTGCGGAGCACCTCGGTCGGCACTCCCGCAGGTCCCTCGCCGGCCGGAACCAGGTCGAGACCTGCCGCCGTCACGATCCGGCGCGCGAGCGGGACGTCGACCGTCCCGACCAGCGTGGCCTCGCCACCGCGTCGCCGGACCGCTCCGGCGAGGGCGACGGCGCGCACGACGTGGCCGATGCCGGTCGAGGGACGCGCATCGCAGCGGAGCAGGACCCGCATCATCCGTCCTCGAGCCGCTTCTGCCGGACGTGCGCGTTGAGGGCGGTGAGATCAGGACGCGCTCGCAGGAGCGCGACGAGCGCGCGCCGCTCGCGTGCCTGGTCGCCGAGCTCGTCGACGACCGCGCGCAGCAGTGCCAGATCCTCCGGCGTGTCGAGCGTGACACGCAGGTCGCTCGCGTCGTCCTGCTCGACGAGACCGAGCGTGCGATGCTCCCCCGGCACCGCGTACAGACGCGACGTCACGTGCACCCGGTCGGCCCCGGTCGCGACCGACCGGACGTGCTCGAGCGCGGGCCGCGAGAGCAGCTCGACGTCCAGCCCTCGCGGCAGGGTGCGCACCAGCGTCGAAGCGACGTACTCCAGGCTCGGGTCGGCGCGCCACGCGCCCACCACGGCCTGCACGAGCGTCGGGTCGAGCAGCGGGCAGTCGGCCGTCAGGCGCACGACCGCGTCCGCACGCGTCACCTCCGCGGCGATCGCGAACCGTTCGACCACGTCGAGCTCGGGCCCGCGCACGGCCCGCACGCCAAGCTCCTCCGCGAGCGCCGCCACCGCGTCGTCGGCCGCCGTGTCGGACGTCGCCACGACGACCTCGTCGACGCCGGAGGCGGCGAGCGCCGCCCGCACGACCCACGCGAGGACAGGTCGTTCGCCGAGCCGTACGAGGACCTTCCCGGGGAAGCGGGTCGATCCTGCGCGCGCCTGCACCACCGCCACGACGCGCGGCCTACCCACCCCCGTCGCCACCCGCGCATTGTGTCATGATGAAGCGGCACGGCACGTCCACCTGGGGGGCGGCGCACCGTCACGATTCCTGGAGAAGTGCCACATGTCGATGCTGTCCGGCTCGTCCCTTTTGATCACGGGAGGGACAGGGTCCTTCGGCAAGGCGTTCCTGCGGGAGGTGCTCGACCACCACGACCCGCGCCGCGTCGTGGTGTTCAGCCGGGACGAGCTCAAGCAGTACGAGCTGCGCCAGGCGTTCGGCGACGACCCGCGGCTGCGCTGGTTCCTGGGCGACGTGCGGGACCGCGAGCGCCTGACCCGGGCGATGACGGGTGTCGACCTCGTCGTCCACGCCGCTGCGCTGAAGCAGGTCGACACCGCCGAGTACAACCCCTTCGAGTTCGTGCGGACGAACGTCGACGGTTCCCAGAACGTCATCGACGCCGCGATCGACGTGGGCGTGAAGAAGGTCGTCGCGCTCTCCACCGACAAAGCGTCGAGCCCGATCAACCTGTACGGCGCGACAAAGCTCTGCGCGGACCGGATGTTCATCTCCGGTAATCACTACGCCGCGAGCGGCGACACGCGCTTCTGCGTCGTCCGGTACGGGAACGTCATGGGGTCACGGGGATCCGTCATCCCCATGTTCCGGCGCCTCGCGCAGGCCGGTGAGTCGCTGCCGATCACGGACCACCGGATGACGCGCTTCTGGATCACGCTGCCCCAGGCCGTGAAGTTCGTCATCGACTCCTTCGAGCTGATGACCGGCGGAGAGCTGTACGTCCCGCGGATCCCGAGCATGCGCGTGGTCGACCTCGCAGAGGCCGTCGCCCCGGGCACCCGTACGCACGAGATCGGCATCCGCCCGGGCGAGAAGCTGCACGAGGAGATGATCGCGCCGGACGACTCCCGCCGGACCATCCGGCTGGGCGAGCGGTACGTCGTCATGCCGTACGTCTCGGGCTGGGGCTACGAGCCGCCGGCCGACGGCGAGTCCGTACCGGAGGGCTGGACGTACCGCTCGGACACGAACGACCTCTGGCTCGACCCGGATCAGCTCCGCGAGCTGATCGCGACGTTCGGCTGAGGCCCGCATGCTCCCCTACGGTCGTCAGTCGATCGACGAGTCCGACATCGCGGCCGTCTCCGCCGTGCTCCGCGGGGACTGGCTCACCACCGGGCCTGCGGTCGACGCCTTCGAGGACGCGATCGCGCGTGTGGCGGGGACCCGGGCCGCGGTCAGCGCGACGTCGGGCACCGCAGCCCTGCACGTCGCGTACGCCGCCGCCGGCCTGCGACCGGGGGACGAGGTCGTGACGTCGCCGTTGACGTTCGTGGCGACCGCTGCGACCGCGGCGCTGCTCGGGGCACGGGTGGTCTTCGCGGACGTCGACCCCGCGACGGGCAACCTCGACGTCGACGCCGCGCGTGCGGCCCTGACCGACCGCACGCGCGTCGTCACGGCCGTCGACTACGCCGGGCTGCCCGCCAGCCCCGTCGAGCTCGCCGAGATGGCGCACGCGCACGGGGCGCTGCTGGTCGAGGACGCAGCGCACTCGATCGGCTCGACCTGGGACGGACGTCCGGTCGGGTCGCTCGCCGACCTGACGACGTTCTCGTTCTTCCCCACGAAGAACCTCACGACCGCCGAGGGCGGCGCCGTCGTGACGGACGACCCGGTCCTCGAGCTCGCCGCGCGCCGCTTCAAGAACCACGGGCTCGTCCGCGAGAGGGCCCACCAGCGCACGCCCGACGAGGGCCCGTGGCACCAGGAGGTCCACACGTTCGGGCTGAACTACCGCCTGCCCGACGTCCTGGCGGCGCTGGGCACGTCACAGCTGGCGCGGCTGCCCCGTTTCGTCGAGCGGCGTGCGCAGATCCACGACCGGTACGACGCTGGGCTGCGCGACCTGGCGGGAGTCCGCACCCCGGCGAGGTCGGAGCGTGCGGCTCCCGCCTGGCACCTGTACCCGCTCCGGGTGCTGGACGGCCGCCGACGCGAGGTCTTCGAGGCGCTGCGCGCCGACGGCATCGGCGTGCAGGTGAACTACATCCCGGCCTACTGGCACCCCGTCTTCGAGGACCTCGGCTACCGCCGGGGCATGTGCCCGAACGCCGAGCGGTACTACGCGGAGGAGATCTCGCTCCCCCTCTTCCCCGACCTCACGGACGCGGACGTGGACCGGGTGATCGGGGCCGTGCGCCGCGCGGTCACCGGGACGGCGGACTGACCGGGGCGGTCGGGGTGAGCGCCGTCAGCGCGTCGGCGAGCCGACGACGCGCGTCGTCCCCGACCGCCGCGACCACCCGGCGCCGCAGCGTGTCGGCGTCGACGGCGTCGCCCGTGGTGCGGGCGTCCCGGATCGCAGCGAGGTCCGCCGGCAACGGGCGGTCGTGGTCGGCGAGGACGTGCACGTCGCAGCCCGCGAGCAGCGCGTCGACCGCGGCCGTCGACGTGACCACCACGACCTCGTCGCCCTCACCCACCGCCTCCACGAGCGGTCCTCGCGCCGTCTCGACGCGCTCGACCGCGGTCGCGAGGCGGTCCCAGCCGTCGCCGGGCTCCCCGCCGCGGGGGTGGGCGCGCAGCACGCACACGGCCCCGTCGGCTGCGCTGGCCTCCACGTGCGCGAGCAGCCGGTCGGTCTCGGTGGGCGTCAGGCGCTCGAGGGACGAGCACAGCACCACGTGCCGCCGACCCTGACGCCTGCCGCTCGGCTCCCCGTCGACGTCGACGCGGCCGACGACCGTCGTGCCGACCGCCGGCTGGTGGTGGGCGAAGAAGTCCCGCTGCGCCCCGCCCCACACGAGCACGTGGTCGGCCAGCACGGGGAGGTACGTCTGCCGCGACGGCGAGCCGTGCACGAGCGTGACGACCCGCCACCCGCGCCGTCGGGCGGCGGCGACCACCGGACGCGTGTACGCGTGCCGGTCGTAGTCGACGAGCAGTGCGGGCCGGCCGCGCCAGGCGCACAGCGCCTCGTCCACCACGCGGTACCGGGCGGTCTGGGCCGCGACCAGGTAAGCCCACGCGAGCCGGCCGAAGCGTGGGTCGCGGACGGTGCTCGCCCGCACCGCCGCTACCAGGTCGCGCCAGCGCGCGTGCCGCCACACCGAGCGCACGCCGATCCCGGGCAGGTCCAGGTCGACAGCCACGCCGTCGGCCAGGCGCGCGTCGGCGGCGACGGCCAGCCGCGGGCCGGAGGCCCGCGTCGCCGCGACCACGGCGCGCACGAGCCCCGCGCCGTGCGCCACCGGGTTCGCGGCCGCGAACAACCAGTCCGCGTCGTCCGGCCCCGGACGGGGCGCGGTCTCCGGAGCAGGGCGCCGGCGGCGAGCAGCGCGAGCGCGACCGCCGCCCGCGCGGGGGCGACGCCACGGTCGTGGTCCCCCACGGCCAGCGACGCGACGACCTCCTCCGCCGCGGGATCCGCCGGCACCGTCACCTGCGCCCCCGCGAGCGGGCGGCGCGGCGCACGCGGCGCCAGCGGCTGAGGGCGGACGAGGCCGCAGCGCGCACGAGCGACCCGGCCCAGGCGAGCGACACGCGACCCGTGGGCACGTCCGCTGCGGCTCCGCCGGTGACCGGCTCGTCGCCGGCCGTCGCGCGCAGGTACGCGTCGCCGTGGGTGCGGTCGGGCTCGAGGTACGCCCCCTCGGCCCACTCGTTCCACGCGTTGACGAAGACGAGGCCGTCCGCCCCCGTGCCGACGCCTCCCGCCGACGCGCGGCACGGAGCCACCGCGCGTACAGCTCCGGGCTGCTGCCGACGAATATCGTCGCGCGCTCGCCGCGGCGGGCCGTGTTGTCCCACGCCGGCATGACGCCCGGGTAGCGGACGAAGTCGGGGTCTCGACGACGCGCGAAGCGCCGCGCCACCCGCGGGTAGGAGAGCAGCCGCCCCCGGAAGTCGACCCCGCCGTGGTCCAGGGGGCGCAGTCGCGCGACACCCAGGGTGTTCGACCCGACCGGGGGGAACTCCGCGACCGCGTCGAACCCCAGGTCGTGCGGGCGCAGCCCGCGCACCGTCTCGGTCGCCACGAGGTGCAGCGGCCCGACCCCCGCGGCGTCGGCGGCCGCCCGCCACGTGGCAGCGAGGCGGCGCGGGTCGGGAAGGTCCTCGACCTTGTGGACCAGCAGCACGGCCGCGCCGCGGACACGCAGGTAGCGCGGGTCGGCCAGGTACCGGGCCAGGTCCGCGAAGACCGCGGCCTCGGACTCGGCCGTGTACTCCTGCGCCATGAGCACGTCGCGGGCCTTGCCGTCCCAGCGCCGCGTCCAGTTCTCGTTCGCCCAGGACAGGCAGAACGGCATCGGGACCCCGCCGGCCACGAAGTCGTCCACGGGTCGTTCGAGCAGCCGGTGGCCCGAGAACCAGTAGTAGTAGAAGCAGAACGCGTCGACGCCGTGGTCGAGGGCGAGGCGGCTCTGGCGCGCGAGCACCTCCGGGTCGGTCAGGTCGTACCAGCCCAGGTCCGTCGGCACGCGCGGCTGGTCGTGCCCGGCGAACTGCGGGCGAGCGCGGCGGACGTTGGTCCACTCGGTGAAGCCCTCGCCCCACCACCGGTCGTTCTCGGGGATCGCGTGGAACTGGGGCAGGTAGAACGCGACGGTGCGCGGCAGACCGTCCCGGGGACGACCCCGGCCGCCGTCCTGGCGCCCGTCGAGCTCCCCGCGCTGCCTCGAGGCACTCACTGCGCACGCTCCTCGGTCTTGCGTCCGGTCCAGCGGGCTGCGTCCTGGTTCCGCCGTCGGGCGGAACGCGGTCCCAGCAGGAGCTCGGGGTAGGCCCGGTAGAACGCGAGGCCGGAGCGCAGCTCGTGCTTCCAGTGCAGCCACGACAGCCCGGTGGTCGCACGCTTCCACTCGTGCGTCCACGCGGCGTGGGGGTCCACCACGACGGGCATGCCGTGCCGCCAGGCGCGCAGCCCGAGATCGTGGTCCTCGTAGTAGATGAAGTAGCGCTCGTCCCATCCGCCGAGCCGACGCAGCGCCGCCGTCGGACCGGCCACGGCGGCCCCCATGACCCATGCCACGAACACCGGTTCAGTCGTGGGCGGCACCACGTACGCACTCCGGGCGGCTCTGCCCGGCCACAGGCCCCGGTGGGCGAGCTTGGCGGTGGGGTACGGCAGTCCCCGGCCGTTGGGCTGCACGCTCCCGTCGACCCCGCGCAGCGCCGGCGCGACGAGCGCCCCGTACCGCCTGCTCGTAGCGGCGAGCTGAGCGAACGACGCCGGATCGACCCGCACGTCGGGGTTGACGAACGCGAGCCACTCGCTCTCCGCCACGCGGAGGCCGACGTTGTTCGCGGCACCGAACCCCACGTTGCGCTCCAGGGCGACGACGTCGGCTCCGAGGGCGCGAGCGACGTCCGCGGAGCCGTCCGCCGAGGCGTTGTCGACCACGATCCACCTCGCGCCGGCCAGGTCGACGTCGGACCAGAACTGCCTCAGCTCCGCCGCGTTGTTGTACGTCACGGTCACCAGGGTCCAGTCCGTGCTCATGCCGTCCTCCCACCATGGGCCGACACCCAGAGCGCGCCGGCCAGCAGCGCGAGGGCGCGCGTCCGGGAGACCCGACCGCGGACGACGTCCGCGAGGACGAGCCGTGCGAGGGGCACCGACGCCGCCCCGGCCGCGAAGGCCTCGAGGGTCGCCCGGTCCTCGGGGTCGACGTCGTCGAACCGCTCCACCGCGGCGCGGGCCATCCGCACCCGCCAGGCCCACCTCTCGTCGGCGACGACCTGAAGCGGGCTCGTGCGGCGCCCCGACGCCCCCTGCACGAGGCTCCGCCAGCGCGACGTCATGGACCGCCCCCCTTGCTCCCCCAGGACGTTCGCCCCGTGCTGCACGTACGTCTGCAGCGGCTCCTGCACCGTCACGACACCTCCGGCGAGGTGTGCGCACACCGCGAGCCAGTGGTCGTGGTAGGCCGCCGGCGTCGGTGCGGGGAACGGCAGCGCCGCCCCGAGGACGTCCGGCCTGAGCACCGCGAAGCTGCCCGTCACCTGGTTGTCCGCCAACAGCGCCGAGAGGCGCCTCACGGGTCGTCGCACGGCACGCCCACGCGGCTGCGTCCCGTCGACCGACTCCACCCACGCCTCCCCCTGCACGAGCGCCGCAGGGCCCAGCCTGCAGACGAGGCGAGCGAGCTTGTCGGGCGCCCACACGTCGTCCTGGTCGCTCAGCGCCACCCACGACGCGTCCGCGGGCACCTGCTCGAGCAGTCGCTCGAACTGCCGGTAGTGCCCGACCCGCGGTTCGTCGACGCGCACGTGGAAGCGCTCGTCGTCCCCGACCGTCCCGGCGACCAGCGCGACGACCTCGTCGTCCTTGCCGTCGACTCCGACGACGCACTCCCACTCGGCCAGCGTCTGCTCGCGCAGGGAGACGAGCTGACGCCGGAGGAGCTCGGGATCCGGCCTGTACACGGCCATGCAGATCACCCCGCTCACCTGCCGACCGTCCTCTCGGGGACGGCCCGCCGGGGCCGGGCCGCGGTCTCCAGCCCTCGGAGCGCGACCGCGCCTGCGAGGGCGACCAGCACCGCCACGACGACGCGCACCTCGTGGGGCGGGTCCCAGGCGACGAGGGCGACGACCGCCGCGACCGTGCCGCCGACCACGGGCAGGCGGTGCGCCGTGCCCACCGAGGGGCGCCCTGTGCGGCGGCGCAGCACCTCTGCGGCGACGGACTGCAGCACGTGGAAGGCGACGAGAGCGCAGGCCGCCGCGACCGGGGCGACGACGCCCGCGCGGCTCGCCGCGACGAACGCGCCGAGCGCCAGGAGCAGCGACACCGGTGACGTGACGGCCAGCAGTCCCGTACGTCCCGACGCGAACACGAGGTGGACGTTCGACAGGTACAGCACCGAGACCGGCGCTGCCAGGGCCGCGAGACCGGCTGCTGCCCAGCCGCTCGGTCGCGCGAGCTCCGGCGGGGCGAGGAGGTGCAGCACCCACGGCGCGACCGCAGCGAGCCCGACGGCCAGGCACGCGGCGACCCGCAGCACCGGCCGCGCGGTCCGTGCCACGAACGCCGCCTGGTCCGCGGGAGGCACGGCGTACACGTGCGGAGCCCACGCGTTGTTGAACGCGCCGACGAGAAGGACCGGGACGGTACCGACGAGCAGTGCGAGCTGGCTCTGGCCGGCGACGACAGGGCCGGCCGCGTTCCCTACGAGGAGCACGAGGCACCCCACCACACCGCCGGTCGCGAGCTGGTGCGGCACGGTCGGGAGGGCAATCCGCAGCGCGTGCTCCCACCCACGGCGAGTGGGGGCGGGACGGGCGGAGGCCACGACCACGGCGAGTGCCACCACCGCCACGGCGAGCTGCCCGACGGAGACGGCACCGAGGTAGCGGTCCGCGTGCGCGAGCGTCGCCGACGCCGTCACGAGCCCTGCCACCGGTGGCAGGACGGCCGTGCCGATGCCCAGTGCGACGAACGTGCCCACGCGACGCTCGGCACGCAGCTGCGCCTGGCACAACGTCACGACGGCCAGCCCCGCGCCCGACAGGAGCGCGAGCCGCAGGACGTCGGCCGGGAGCCCGCCGACGCGGATCGGCAGTACCGAGACCCCGAGGACGCCGAACGCCGACAGGACAGCCACGGCTCCGGACCCGAGGACCACGGTGCCCGCGGCTCCGCGCGTGCCCGCGGCCTCGATCAGCGCGTTGCGCGTGATCGCCGCGGGCAGCCCGAGCGCGAGCACGACACCGAGCACCTGGTACGCCGCGACGCCCAGTGCGACGACGCCGTACTCGGCACCGCCGAGCGTTCGCGTGACGAGGGGCGTCACGACGACGGCGCTGACCATCGGCGCGACCGTTGCGGCTGTGTAGAGGAGGCCGTCGCCCAGGATGCCCCCGCGCGGCGAGGCAGCGGCGGCCGTCATGCCACCGTCGGCCGCGGGGCCACCGTCCGCGCCCTCGTCGCGCTCGCCGTCCGGTCCGCGCCGACCACGTCCTCCTGCCGTCGCCTCGTCACCAGTCCGTGCCTGACCACCAGGTACCAGGTGTAGACGACGAAGAGGTTCTCGATCCTCAGCAGGATGCTCTCGGTGTTGAAGTACAGCATCGTCGCCGCGAGGAACGCGACGTCCGCGTACTGGTGGCCGTCGAGCAGCGCGCCCACGGCCCGCCAGTAGAGCACCACGAAGGCGGCGCACAGCAGCACGCCACCGCCGACGAGGAGGTGCAGGTAGGAGTTGTCGACGGTGGTCACCGAGCTGACGACCTCGTCGAACTGCTTGACCGACGTGCCGACCAGGTAGTCCACCGGCCGCACGTGCTCGAGGAACTCGCCGATCAGCATCGGGCGGTAGCTCAGCAGGACGTTCGCCGCCTCGCTGTGCTTGAGGCTGCCGATGTAGAACGACAGCGCCAGGAAGATCACGGGCAGGGACCCTGCAATCCACCGGAACATCGCCGACCGGCCGAGCCGGGGCGTGACGAGCATCAGGAACAGGAAGGCCAGGAAGGAGACGTACCCACCGCGCAGGTCGGTGCGCACGAAGAAGTACGTGGCGGCCGCCGCGGCGGCGACCCAGGCCAGCACCGCGGTACCGCGGCGCAACCGCTTCGTGGCGACGAGCACGAGCAGCGCACAGGCGCCGTACACGAGGTTGTAGAAGAACGGCGCCCCGTTCGTCCCGAAGGTCGCCCGATTCCTGTGGTCGAGGACCTCGTTGTGTGTGATCCCGAGGACCAGGAACACGAGGACGAGCGCCAGCGACCCGAGAGAGCCGAGCAGCACCGCACGCTCGACCTGCTGCTCCGGTACCGCCATGAGCGCGGCGACCATGCACAGGACGAACACATAGGAGAACTGGTCCGTGTTCCTGGCGACCAGGAGGAGCACGGCCGACGAGAGCACCAGCAGCACGATCGGGAGTGCGACGCGGGTGTTGTTGAGCATCATCGCGAAGACGACGAGCGCGAGGACAGACCCACGCACCAGCTGCTTGAGAGACGACTCCTCCGGCACGACCGTCTGGATGAGCACGGCGTTGACCGCGAGAGCAGCGAGACACACCAGCATGACGCGCGACATCGCCGCCGCGCCCATGAGCCGGGCGGACCTCGGGACGGCGCCCGTGAGGCCCCCGTGGTCGTGCAGCACGTCAGCGGCGGTGCTGGGGAGGCAGAGCCGCCTGCTGCCCGCGCAGCTGGGACTCGGTGAAGGTCTCGCCGGGCCACAGCCTCGCCGACTGCCCGGCGCCGGCGAGAACCGCGTCGTCGACAGCAGACGCTGGGGCCACGGTGGGCGTCTGGGCGGTGGGCACGGGCGCACTCACGGACCCTCCTCGCCGCCGCCAGAACCGTGCAGCACCGCGCGACGGCGCCGCCGGAGCGGACTCGTAGCGGTAGTACTCGTACGACTTGCTCGCCTTGCGCGCCTCCCGGTTCAGCACGAGCCCGAGAACGCGCGCCCCCACCGTCTCGAGGGCCTTGATCGACTCCGCCAGCTGCCCGCGGTGCACCGTGCCCGCCCCGACGACGACCAGGGCCCCGCCTGTGAACTTGGCGAGGATCGCGGCGTCGGTGACGGGGAGCAGCGGCGGTGTGTCGACGAGGACCATGTCGTAGCGGGCGGTCAGGTCGCGCAGGACCTGCGCCATCGCGGCGGAGCCGAGCAGCTCGCTGGGGTTGGGCGGGATCTGCCCCGAGGGAAGGACGTGAAGGAACCCGTTCCCCCACGGCTGGACGACGTCGTCGAGGGTCGCGCGTCCGATCAGGACCGTCGTGAGGCCGGCGGCGCTCTCGAGGCCCATGTACCTGCCTACAGCCGGTCGGCGCAGGTCGGCGTCGACGAGCGCGACCCGCGTTCCGGAGTCTGCCAGCGCGATCGCGAGGTTGATGGCGGTCGTCGACTTCCCTTCGGCCGGAACCGACGAGGTGACGATGATCGAGTGCGGTCGATCCGCGATCTCGAGGAACTGCACGTTGGTCCGCAGCCGACGGAACGCCTCGGCACGGGGACTGTGCGGGTCCGACTGGACGATCAGCGGAGCCTTCGGCGCGTCCTCGTCGTAGACGATGGCCCCGACGACCGACGAGTCGGTCACCCGGGCCACGTCGTCCTCTCCACGGACCCGGGTGTCGAGCACCTCTCGCAGGAGCGCCACCGCGAGGCCGAGCACGAGCCCGAGCGCGAGGCCGATGCCGAGGTCCAGCCTGGTGTTCGGACTTGCCGGCCCGGTGGGCACGGTGGCCTCCCGGACGATCGAGATCTTCACCTGGGAGGCCTCGGCCCCGTCCGGCGTCTCGAGCTCGGAGACCACCTCGCGGAACTCGTTGGCGATCGCGTTGGCCTTGGCTGCCGCCAGCGCACCGTCCTCGTCGTACACCGAGATGTTGATCAGCGACGTGTTGACCGGCGCCTCGGCGGAGACGCGCGCCGCCAGGTCCTCCGTCCGCTGGGCGAGGGCGAGGTCGTCGACGACAGGTGCGAGCACGAGCGGCGAGGTGACCAGCTCCCGGTAGGAGGCCACCTGCTGACGCGTGAAGTTCGCGCCCTGCAGGAGGTCATTGCTCGACATGCTGCCCTGGACGGACACGAACAACTGCGTGGTCGCGGAGTACATGGGCGTGCGCGTCAAGGAGAAGACGACGCTCGCGAGCGCGCACAGGAGGGTCAGCACCGCGATCGTCGCCCATCGCTTGCGGACGACGCCCAGATAGTCCTGCAACTCCACGCGCGCTTCCCCCGGTTCGCTCGGACAGGCTTTACGTACTCCATTGTGCCGTGCGCCGAACACCGTCACCGTCCGGGCGCTGCCGGACGGCGCATTCTGCACGAACCGATGAGGGCCCCCCGCTTTCGTGGGAGGCCCTCATCGCGGGCGGTACGCCCGGAAGAACTCAGACGCGCGCGTCCTGGCGGCGCTTGTTCGCGTACACCGCGGCACCGGCGCCGGCGAGCACCAGCGCACCGGCACCCAGCGCGAGCGGCAGGGCGGCGTCGGAACCCGTGACCGCGAGGGCACCGGAACCGCCGCTCGCGGTGCCGCCGGCACCCGAGCCGGCCGCGACCGTGACGGCCTGCGTGCTGAGCACCGCACCGGAGACACCGTCGGTCACGACGAGCGTGAACGAGCCGGCCTGGGACAGGGTCACGGAGAAGGTCGCGACACCCGAGGCGTTCGTCGTCTTCGTCGCGACGCGCGTCCCCGCGATGGAGATCGCGGAGTCCGGGATCGAGGCGGGGTTCGAGGTGATCGTCAGGTTGACCGGCGTGTTCGCCGGGCCCTGGACCGTCACGGTGAACGCGTCGCCGAGGGCCGGCGTCGTGTCCGACACGGTGCCGGTGTTGGTGTAGTCCGCAGCCCCGTAGGCGAAGGCAGCGGTGGGCGCGAGCGCGAGCGCGGCGGCGAGCGCCACCGCGGCAGCCGAACGGCGGTACTTCATGTTCCCCCCCGGGGTGTGGACCTGGATCCCGCTCACGTCGAACCGTCGACGCAGGCGGGTGTCGGTTCGAACACTAACCGTTGGCAGCGCAGGAGGAAACCGCAGTCACGTTCCCGCCCGAATGCGCGAGAGGGGTCGACCGGATCAGGACGTCCCCCTTCTGGTCCGAACGAGTGACCAGGTCGACCACGAGTGTCCGGGTCTGTCCGGGTTCGAACGTCCAGGTCAGGGCCGCGACCGACAGCTCGTCGTGGATCTGCGCGTGGACCGGCGTTTCTTCGGAGTTCACCCGTAGGGACTCCAGGTGCCCATTCTCCGGGACGTACACGAGCGCATTCACGCGCAGCTGCCCCGGCGGCACGATGCGCGCCGGCCCCAGGACGTACTCCGGGAGGTCGTCGACGTTTTCCGGCGGTGCGTAGCGATATGTCCCCCGCACCTGGACGAGCTGCGAGCCGTCCGGGCGGCACTCCACCGCCTCGGCCTCCCAGGCCACGTCGAGGTAGTACCCGACCTTCGCCTGCGTGGCGTCGTTGAGGAAGACGCCGACGACCGGGGAGTCGGCCGCGGAGCCGCGCAGCTCGCCAGCGAGCACGGTGCCCTCCAGCAGCGCCTGCTCGTCCTCGGCCGCGGACCACACCATGAGGCGCCCCTGGCGCGCCGCCTCGGCGAGCGCGTCCACGGCGGCGGCCGGGTCCCCCTGCCCACCGGCGACGGCCGCGAAGACGGCTGCTGCGGTCGCCGCGAAGTAGGCGTCCTGGGCTCGCGGGTCCTCGATGTCGAGGTACACCTGGTTGAGCAGGCGCGCCGCCGCGTCGTCGGCCGTGAGCGCTCCCCCCGTCGGGAGGGCGACGGGACCGGTGGCCCGCAGGACGAGCGCCAGCGTCCCCGGGTCGACCGACAGCACGCCGTCGACCTCCGCCCCGACCTCCTGCTGCCAGATGCGCTGCGCGATCCGCGCCGAGCGCGGGAAGTCGGGCGTGAAGTTGACGTCGCGCATGTCGGTGGCGAGCAGCGGGCCGAACAGGTCCTGCTCGGCGGGCGTCAGCTCCACCACGGGCTGAGCCAGACCCGCGAGCTCGCCGCCCGTCCGCTGCTCCACGACCTCGATGGCCCCGTCCTGCACGCGCAGCAGCAGCACGGCGCCCGCGATGCCGCCCGTCGCGCGCGGCTCGGCGTTGTTCTGCACGAGGACGAGGTACTGCCGCGGCCCCTCGGCGCCGAGCATCGCGGGCAGCAGCTGCACCGCGCGCGACGCCGTGGCCGTGTCCGCGGCGACGGCGGCGACCTTGTCCCGCAGCTCGTCGACCGGCGCGGCGATCTGCTCGAGCAGCTCGGCGGAGTCGATCGCGGCGAGCTGTTCCACCGCCCCGCGGACCGCGCCGTCGGCGGCGGTGACCTGCGGAGCGATCGCGGCGATCGGCGCCACGTCGAGCCGTCCGTCGACCGGGGCCAGCGCCGCGGGGTCGACGACGGCCGTCGCCTGCACGAGCGGCGGGAGCGCGCGCTGCGCGAGGTCGTCGACCACGGACGCGACCGTCTGCACCGCGCTCACGTTCGGCCCGGCCCACGGCAGTGCGCGCGCGACCGACCACAGCGGGCCGTCCGTGCGCTCGCGCGCCTCGGCGGCGTGCTCCTGCAGGCCCGGCACGACCGCCTCGGCCCCGGCGACGTCGCCGGCGGTGACGAGCTCCTGCATCCGGGAGACGTCGTCGGCGGCCGCCATCAGGGCGTCCCGGGCCTGCAGCGCGTCGCGCACGAACCACGCCCCCAGCGCCACGACGACCAGCAGCACACCGAGCGTCACCAGCAGCGCGACGCGCAGCGGCCGGCGGGAGCGCGCGCCGCGGGTCCCGCGACGTGGGCGCCCCGACGACGTCGGCACCGGCGGCGCGCCCGCCGGGACCGACGGGGTCCCCCACTGCTCGCCCCACCCGGGATGTGCCACGCGTCCCCCACGCCTCGCCTGCGGCGTGCTCCGGACGGGGCACGCGCCGCCCGCGATGCTAACCGTCCGGCAGGATGTGCCCTCATGACGACGCCCCCCGACCCCGCCCGCGTCCTCACCGTCTGCACGGGCAACATCTGCCGCTCCCCCGCGGTCGAGCGCCTGCTGCGCCTGCGCCTGGCGGGCACGGACGTGGTGGTGGAGTCGGCGGGCACGCGGGCCGTGGTCGGCGCGGCGGTGAGCCCGCCGATGGTGCCGCTCATCACCGGGGCGGGCGCGGACGCCGACGGGTTCGCGGCCCGCCAGCTGACGCCCGCGGTGCTGCGGGACGTCGACCTGGTGCTCACCCTCACGCGCGCCCACCGCTCGGCGGTGGTCGAGCACGCGCCCGCGATGGTCCGTCGCACGTTCACGCTGCTCGAGCTGGCGCGGCTGCTGCGGCACGTCGACCCGGCCGCCCTCGCCGCGGCCGGGTCGACCCCGGGCGAGCGGGTGCGTGCCCTGCCGGCCCTCGCCGCCGGGGTGCGGCACCTGGCGGGGCCCGGCGAGGACGACGTGGTCGACCCCATCGGCCAGTCGGACGCGGTCTACCGGGCGTCCTTCCAGGCCCTCGCACCGGCCGTCGACGCGGTCGCGGACGCCCTGGTCACGGCCGCGCGCTGACCCCGGCGGCTAGCATCGGCACGTGCGCGCCCTCCTCGACGTCCTCCTGCACCCCCAGCGCACGCCGCCCCCGCCGCTGGACGTCGACCTGGGACGGGTCATGGCCGGGGGCACGGGCCTGTGGGTCGTGGCGCTCCTGGTCGTGACGGCCCTGTGGGCCCTCGACATCGCGACGACCGACGCCGTGCTGGTGTGCGGCGCCGGCGCCCTCGTCGGTGTGGCGGGCGTCGAGTGGTCCCGCCGGCACGGCCGCCTCGCCTCCGACGGCTCGGGCGCCACGCTCGGCCCGGACGGCGCCACCGACCGCTGAGCCCGGCGGTCCCGCCCCGGCTCAGCCCAGGAACACCTGCGCGCACAGCCAGCCGCGCGGTCCCTCGGTGCACCCGACGCCGATCTGCCGGTACGACGTGCGCAGGATGTTCGCCCGGTGCCCCGAGGAGCCCATCCAGCCGGTGACGGCCGCCTCCGCGGTCCGGTAGCCGAGCGACAGGTTCTCCCCCACGGTGCCGACGCCGCAGGCGGCGACGATCGGCTGCAGCGGGTCGTGCTCGAACCGCCCCTGGGCCACCAGCACCGCCGTGCGCTGCAGCGCCTGCTGCGCCGCGCAGGCCGACACGGCGAGGTCGCCGAGCCCGGCGGCGCGACGCTCGGCGTTCGTGAGCTCGACGATCCGGGCGGCCATCGCGTCGGCCGGCGCCGACGGGGCGGCCGCCGCCGCCCGCGGTGCCGCCGCCGGCTCCTGGGCGCGCGGTGCGGGCCCCGCCGCCGGTGCCGGCGCGGCCTCGGGCGCGGGGTCGGGAGCCGGCGGTGCGGCGGCCGGTTCGGGCGTCACGGTGGGCGCGGCGGCCGGTGCCTGCGTCGGCGCGGGCGTCGGCGCCGCCGTCGCGGAGGCGGTCGGGGTGGCGGCCGGGGTGGCGGTCGGCACCTCGTCGCGGGTCGCGCTGCGCGACGCCGCACCGCGGTCCCGGTCCACCAGGTCGACGGTGGCCGTCACCACCTCGGCCGGGCCCTGGGCCACCGGCGCGACCGCGACGACCAGACCGGACGCCACGGCCACGACGCCGAGCGGTGCGAGCCGCCGGGCCCACCGCCCCTGCCTGCGTCGCCGCTGCTGCCAGCGGCGGATCTCGCGTCGGCGGACCTCGGGGGAGTCGGGCACGACAGGGACGTTACCGGAACGTGACCTTTCGGGGTCAACCGGACACGTCGGGCAGCCGGCGCGGCTCAGCAGCACCGCCCCTGCGGGGCGCGGTCCTGGCGGTCGGTGCGGTCGCGCCAGAACTCCCGCGCGGTGAGCACACCCGGGTCCCCCGGCGCCCGGCCGTGCTCGGCCTGGTGCTCGAGGTACCGCTCGTAGGCGTCCTCCCCCAGCAGCGCGCGCACGAACCAGCGCACCCCGCGCCGTCGCCCGCGAGCGGCGGGCGCCGGCGCCGTCACGCGTCGCGCCGCGCTCACCCGTGGCTCCGCACGCGCGGACGTGGGTGCGCGGCCTCGTGCGCGTGCCACGCCGCCTCGAGCTCCTTCTCGGGCCGCGTCGGCAGCAGCCCGGCGGGCGCCCAGATCCGCGAGGGCGTCGGCGGCAGCTCCGCGCTCGGCGCGCCACCGCGCCGCAGCGACCCGTACGTCGCCCACGCGGCGCTGAGGATGACGACGATCGCGAGGGTCACGAACACGACCGACAGCACGCCCTGGATCATCGTGTTGCGTACGACCGCCTGCATCGCCTCGACGCTCGTCGCCGTGCCGAAGCTCGTCTCCCCCGCGTCCAGCGCGTCCCGGAACGCGCGGTGCTGCGCGAAGTACCCGATCGCGGGGACGGGCGAGAAGATCTTCTGGAACGACGCCGTGATCGTCACGGCGGCCGCGAACCCGAGCGGCAGCAGCACGACCCACAGGTACCGGGCGGCGCCCTGCTTCGCGACGATCGCCATGCAGACCGCGAGCGCGATGGCCGCGAGCAGCTGGTTCGCGATGCCGAACAGCGGGAACAGCGTGTTGATGCCGCCGAGCGGGTCCGTCACGCCCATGAGCAGCACGGCCCCCCACGCGCCGACCATCACCCCGGTGGCGATCCACGCGCCCACCCGCCAGGACGTGTCGCGGAAGCGGGGGACGACGTTGCCGATGCTGTCCTGCAGCATGAACCGCGCGACGCGGGTGCCGGCGTCGACGGCGGTGAGGATGAACAGCGCCTCGAACATGATCGCGAAGTGGTACCAGAACGCCATCATCCCGGACCCGCCGACGACCTGCTGCATGATGTGCGCGAGCCCCACCGACAGCGTCGGCGCGCCCCCGGTGCGGGACACGATCGTCTCCTCGCCGACGTCCTCGGCGGTCTGCGTGAGCGCCTCGGGCGTCAGGTCGACGCCGGTCAGGCCGAGCCCGTTGACGAACGCGACGGCACCCTCCACCGTGCCCCCGGTGGCCGCGGCCGAGGAGTTCATCGCGAAGTAGATGCCGCGGTCGATGGACAGCGCGGCGACGAGCGCCATGATCGCCACGAACGACTCCATGAGCATGCCGCCGTACCCGATGAGCCGCGTCTGCCGCTCCTTCTCGACGAGCTTGGGCGTCGTGCCGGACGCGATGAGCGCGTGGAACCCCGACAGTGCGCCGCACGCGATGGTCACGAACAGGAACGGGAACAGCGACCCGGCGACCACCGGCCCGGTGCCGGTCGCCGCGAACTCGCTGACCGCGGGCACCTCCAGCACGGGCCGCACCAGCACGATCGCGACGGCGAGCATGACGATCGTGCCGATCTTCATGAACGTCGACAGGTAGTCGCGCGGCGCGAGCAGCAGCCACACCGGCAGCACGGCGGCGACGAACCCGTACACGACGATGCCCCAGGCGATGGTCGTGCGGTCGAGGGTGAACAGCTCGGCGCCCCACGCCGTCTCGGCGATCATCCCGCCGCCGACGATGGCGGCCAGCAGCAGCACGAAGCCGATGACCGACACCTCGGCGACCTTGCCCGGGCGCAGGAACCGCAGGTAGACGCCCATGAGCAGCGCGATCGGGATCGTCATCGCGACGGAGAACACGCCCCACGGGCTCTCGGCGAGGGCGTTGACGACCACCAGCGCGAGGATCGCGACGATGATCACCATGATGACGAGCGTCGCGAGCAGCGCCGCCGTGCCGCCGACCACGCCGAGCTCGTCGCGCGCCATCTGCCCGAGCGACCGCCCGCCGCGGCGCATCGAGAAGAACAGCACCAGGTAGTCCTGCACCGCCCCGGCGAGGACGACGCCGACGATGATCCAGATCGTCCCGGGCAGGTAGCCCATCTGCGCCGCCAGCACCGGACCGACGAGCGGCCCGGCGCCCGCGATGGCCGCGAAGTGGTGGCCGAAGAGCACGCGCCGGTCGGTCGTGACGAAGTCCTTGCCGTCCGCCTGGCTCTCGGCGGGCGTCGCGCGCCGGTCGTCCGGGCGCAGCAGGTGCTTCTCGATGTACCGCGAGTAGAAGCGGTACGCGACGAGGTACGTGCAGACGGCGGCGAACACGAACCAGATCGCGTTGACCGTCTCGCCCCGCACCACCGCGATGACCACCCACGCGACCCCGCCGAGCAGCGCGACCGCCGCCCAGACCGCGATCCGCAGCGGTGTCCACCGGCGGTGCTCCGCCTCGACCGCGGCCTCGTCCAGCGCCACCGGCGGCAGGGCCGGGTCCTGCTCCAGCACCGCTCCCCCGCCGCCCCCTGCACCGCGCTGCCCACGTCCGGCCACGTCATCTCCCCCTCGAGACGGTCCTCGGCACCTCGTCTCGCACCCTAACGACGGCGTGCGGAAGCGCGCGGTGAGCGAGCCTGCGGCTCCGGGACGGGGTCGACGCGGTCAGCCGAGCAGGACGTCGAGGACCGCGTCCCCGCGCCCCGGGTCCACGAGCAGCGCCTCGAGGACCGCGCGCAGGTGCCACGCGCCGACGGATGCCGCGAGCGCGGCGGCGAGACCGGCCAGGTGCACGGCGTGCACGCGCGCGTCGGCACCGGTGCCCTCGACCCACCACTCGACCGGCTCCCCGTCGACCCGCAGGTCGTCGTGCCGCTCCCAGGACGCGGGGCGCCGGGCAGCAGGTCCGCGACCTCGGCGGGCACCGGCTCGGTCTCCCCCGGGTCGTCGACCACCCCCGCCGCGCGGTCGGACGCGCACGGCAGGTCGAGCCGGTCGGCCACGAGGCGGGCGTCCGCCGCGGCGCCCGGCGGGACGGGGACGACGGCGCCGACGTCCCGGCGCTGCCACCAGGCGGGCGAGTCCGCGACCACCGCACCGGCCGCCTGGGCGACGACCGCGTCCGCGCCGTCCGTGAGGGCGACGACGACGTCCGGCGCGAGGGTGCCCGCCACGTCCGCGGACGCCCACGCGCGCCACACCGCACCCGCCACGGCCGGCGCCACGCGCGTGCCGGCCGGGCCGAGCCGGTCGAGCACCTCGTCCCAGTCGGCCGGGCCCAGCTCCGCCAGCGCGCCGACGCCGCCGAGCGCGCGCAGCACGTCCGGGTCCAGGTGCGCGTACGCGGCGGGCGCCGCGGGCAGCAGGCCGGCCGGCGCGTCCGACCCGGGCAGCGCGAACACCGCCGGCAGGGAGGGCTCCACGCGCGTGCGCAGCCACCACGCCGCGTAGGACGGCAGCGGCACGGACGAGCCCTCGGCCCGCACGGGCGTGAGCAGCGCCGCGCGCAGGTGCGGCCGGGCCGCGACGTGCGCGAGCACGTCCGGCCAGGCGTCCTCCACGACCGCGTCGAGGTCGGCGACGGCGTCGACGTCCCCGACGTACAGCCCCGCGCCCACGGCGTCCGCGAGGTGGTCGACGTACTCGGACCAGCCGTCGAGCGACGCCGCGGCGAGCGCGGCCGGGTCGTCGGGGTCGTCGTCCGCGAGGACGCCCGTCACCACGTCGGGCACCCGCGTGACGACGAGGTCGTGGCGGACGCCCACCGCGGTCAGCACGGCCGGGCCCCACCGGTCGAGCTCGTCCACCGCGACCGGCGCCAGCACCCGGTCGTCCAGCAGCCCCGCCGCGGGCGAGCCGGGCAGCACGAGGCCGTGCGCCGGCGACGGCTCCCCGTCCGCCGCCGTGAGCGTCAGCAGCCCGAGCCACGCCGCCGCCGCGTGCCCGGCGACGTCCGCGCCGACGGGCCCGTCCGCGTCCCGCACGTCCGGCAGCGCGGCCACCAGGTCGAGCACGGCGTCGGTCACCGCCCGGGCGTGCACGAGGTCGTCGTCGTCCGCCTGCGCGAGCACCGCCGCGCGCACGGCCCGGTGCACGAGCAGCGCCGCCGCGTCCGGCCGGTCCGCGCCCAGGCGCACGAGCAGCGGACGGGCGGCCCGGGGGTCGACGACGCGCAGGCCGCCGGCCCGCAGCACCGCGAGCGTGCCGGGCGCGAGCGCGGCGGCGAGGTCCGGGTCGAGCACGACGGTCCCCCGGGCGCCGCGGACCGTGCGTCCGTCGGCCAGCGGCACCGGCAGCGCGGCGAGGGACTCGCGCGTGCGCGGGTCGGCCGCCGCCGGCTCGAGCGCGTCGTAGAGCGCGGACCAGTCGAGGCCGTCGCCCGCGGGCAGCTCGTCGACGACCTCGGCCAGCGTGCGCTCCTCCACGCCGAGCGCACGGGCGGCGGCGCGCCCGGCGGCCGGCACCTGCACGAGGCCCGCGACCACGGCGCCCAGCGCCTCGACGGCGGGGGCGTCGGTCAGGTCGGTCAGCAGCGTGGCGCGGCGGGGCTCGACGAGGCCACCCCCTGCCGCCGGCGTCAGCAGGGGGGCGCCCGCGAGCAGCCGCAGGACCCGCTCGCGCAGGGCCGCGTCGACCGGACCGGCGGGCAGACCCGTCGGGACGAGGTCGAGCACGTCGCGCCCCTGCGACGCGAGGCGGGTCAGCAGCGCCGCGTACCCGTCGGCGGCGAGGTCCAGCACGGCGTCGGCGAGAGGTCCGGGGGCGACGTGCCGCCGCGACGGGTCCAGCGGGAGCGTCGCGACGAGCAGCGCGGGCAGCGACAGCGGCTCGTCGGTCGGGGTCGGGGCGTGGACGACGCCGGGCGGGCGGACGGCGGCCCCCGGGCGCGGCACCGCCCACGTCACGCGCCACCGGCGGGCCGTGCGCTCCTCGACGGGCCGGTCGGCGAGCAGCGCGAGCGGCAGCTCCCCCTCCGCGGTGCCGAGGTGCCACCGGGACGCCACGTCCGCGACCCTGCGGGGCGGCGCGTCGTCGTCCTCGAGGACGACCTCGACGAGACCCGGCAGCGCGAGCAGCAGCGGGTCGTCCACCGTGGCGAGCTGCCGGCGGACCTCGTCGACGGACGCGGCGTCGCGCAGCGTGAGCACGACGGCCGTGTCGTAGCCCGTCGGCGGACGGTCGGGCGCGTCCCACGGCAGACGCAGCGCGGGCAGCGAGCCCTCCCGGCGCGCCACCTCCGCGGCGAGCTCCGGACGCCCCTGCGCGGCCTGCGCGGCCGCGGTCTCGTCGACGACGGCCCGCGTCGCCGCGAGCGAGAAGCGCACCGCACCGCTCGTCGACGCCACGACGACCTCGTCCGCGACCGCACGCACCGCCGCGAAGCCGACGCCGAACCGGCCGACCGTCGTCGGCGCCGCGTCGCGCTTCGCGGACGCCCGCATCGACGCGAGGGAGGCGACGCCGGCGGCGTCGAGCGGTGCGCCGGTGTTCGCCGCGACGAGGGTCCACGTGCCCGCGTCGTCCCGGGTCAGGCGCAGCAGCAGCCGGCCAGGGACGCCGGCGCGCACCGCCGCGTCGGCGGCGTTCTGCGCGAGCTCGACGACGACCCGGTCGCGGTAGTACCCGCGGGCGTGGTCCTCCTCGGTGTTGGCGTCCTCGCGCAGCCGTGCGGGCGAGGCCCGCCACGCCTCCAGCACGGTGCCGCGCAGCGCGGCCGTGCCGAAGACGTCGGCGGTCACCGGGAGGTGTCGCCGTCGCCCTCCGGCGCGGCGGCCTCCTCCACGGGGACCGGCGGCAGCGCGGCGTCCTCGTCGGACGGGACGTCCTCGGTGACGGGGACGTCGGTGCCCGGCGCGGGCGTGGTCTCGCCCGTCACGGCGTCGCCGGCGTCGTCCGCGGCGTCGACCGGGGCCTCCTCGGCGGGGACCTCGGCCTCCTCGGCCGGGGCCGCGGCGTCCTCCGCGGGGGCCGTTGCCGCCACGACGACCGGCGCGGGGGCGTCGGCGGCGCGGTCCACGATCTCCACGCTCGTCTCGTCGACCAGCGGGTCGGGCGACGGCCACTCCGACGGCCCCTGCTCGACGTCCGTCTCCGAGTGGGCACCGCACCCGTGGTCGAGGCTGACGACCTTGCCGTCGTCCGGCGACCACGCGTTCGCGCACACCCCGAACACCGTGCCGAGCGAGCCCTGCAGCGGCACGAG
Source organism: Cellulomonas sp. JZ18 (assembly GCF_009720485.1). Taxonomy (NCBI): domain Bacteria; kingdom Bacillati; phylum Actinomycetota; class Actinomycetes; order Micrococcales; family Cellulomonadaceae; genus Cellulomonas; species Cellulomonas sp. JZ18. The sequence goes on from NZ_CP045245.1 coordinate 3,342,331, forward strand.
GAACCCGCAGGACGCGCACGCCGCGCTCGACGCCACCGCGCCCGGGCTCGTCGGCCCGTGCGACCCGCGGTACCAGCGCTCGGCGGCCTCGTCGCGCCCCTGCGGCGACAGCACGCGCACGCGGGCGAGCGCGAGCTCGTCGATCGCGACCTCGTCCAGCTCGGGGTCACCCGTGGGCGTCCAGCCCGGCTCGAGACGCGGGTCGTCGGGGCGGAACGGCAGGACGTCGCCCGGACCGATGTCACCGGGACGCAGCCGCTCCGACCACGGCACCCACGGCCGCGGCAGGATCGCGTCCTCGCCCGGCAGCAGCTCCGCCTCGCACACGGTCGCGGTGCGCCCGCGCGGCACGCGCGCGACGGTCACCGTCCACGCCCACCCCCGGTACCCGCGCGCCGTGCAGGCGAAGCGGTGGGAGACGAGGCGCTCGGACTCGCGCACCGCGCCGAGGTACTCGCCGACGTGCTCGGGCTCCTCGGCGATCTCGACGGCGACGGCGCGCGCGAGGTCGACCGCGCGCTCGAGGACGGCGTCCTTGACAGCGGCGGGCACGTCAGGCCTCGAGCTTGTCCGCGACGGCGCGCAGCATCGTGGCGTACTGCGCGGCACGGGCACCCTCGGGGTAGCGCCCGCGGCGCAGGTCGTTGCCGACCTTGTCGAGGACCTTGATGAGGTCCTCGACGACGACCGCCATCTCGTCCGCGCGGGGGCGCTTGGCCTTGACGACCGACGGGACCGGGTCGAGCACGGTCACCGAGAGCGCCTGGGGGCCGCGCCGCCCGTCGGCCACGCCGTAGTCCACGCGCGTGCCGGGCTTGGGCGCGGTCACGCCCGCGGGCAGCGCGGAGGCGTGCAGGAACACCTCGCCACCGTCGTCGCCGGCGATGAAGCCGAAGCCACGCTCGGTGTCGAACCACTTGACCTTGCCGGTAGGCACCGCCGACTCCTCGCAAAGACACGTGCGTCCACGGACGGTGGACGCAGCGTCCAGGCTACCGGGCCGCGCACGCGCTTTCGTGCGACGTCCGCGCACGACGGGGACGGCGGACGTCGGTGCCCGGTGCTGGACTGTCGGCGTGGACACGGCGCGCGGGGACGACGGCGGACGGGGCGGCACGACGACGGGCCCGGACGCGGGGACGGACGAGGGCGCGGTCGGGGGAACGGGCGCGGGTACCGACGAGGGCACCGGCGCGGTTACCGACGCGGGCACGGACCGGACCACCGCGTGGGCCGGCGCCCGTGCCCGGCTGCACGCGCTGCGGGCGGAGGCGGCCGAGCGACTCGCGTCGCTCGGCGCCGCCCGCACCGACGTCGTCGACGCGGCGCGCGGCGCGAACGTGGACGACGAGCACGACCCCGAGGGGGCGACCATCGCGTTCGAGCGCGCCCAGCTCGAGGCGCTCGCCGCGGACGCGCGCCGACGGGTGGCCGAGGTCGACGCCGCGCTCGCCCGCCTGGACGCCGGCACCTACGGGGTGTGCGCGGTCGGCGGGGAGGCCATCGACGCCGCACGCCTGGAGGCGCGACCGACCGCGACGACCTGCGTGCGGCACGCGTCGTCGTGACGCCGCCCGGGTCGTGCCGCGCGCGTCCGGAGGCCGGTCCCGGGCGACGCGCCGGTCAGCCGGTCAGCCCTGCGCGAGCCGGTCGAGCGCGAGCGCCGCGAGCAGCGCGGAGCCCTGTACGAGCGCCTCGTCCGCGTAGCGCGAGCGCGGCGAGTGGTTGTACGGCGCGGTCGCCGGGTCCGCGTCCGGCGGGGTGGCGCCCAGGAACACGAACGCGCCGGGCACCTCCTGCAGCACGTAGCTGAAGTCCTCCGCGCCGGGCACGGGCGCGTCCGCCGGCACCCACGCGTCGTCGCCGAGCAGGTCCCGCGCGACGCGCTCGACGCGGGCGGCCTCCGCGGGGTCGTTGGACGTCACCGGGTAGCCGCGCTCGTAGTCGACGGTCGCGGACAGCCCGTGGGCGGCGGCGACGTGCTCGGCCAGGCGCGCGATGCGCTCCGGCGCGGCGGCGTGCGTGGCGGCGCTGAACGTGCGGATCGTCGCCTCGAGGTGCGCGTCGTCCGGGATCACGTTGCTGCGGTTGCCGGCGAGGATGTGCCCGACCGTGACGACGACGGGGTCGAACACGTCGAACTGGCGCGTCACCATCGCCTGCAGCGCGAGCGTGATCTCGGCGGCCACGGTCACCGGGTCCTGCGCGAGGTGCGGCTTCGAGGCGTGGCCGCCGCGCCCGTGCACCGTGATCCGCACGTTGTCCGACGCCGCCATCATCGTGCCCGGGCGGCCCGAGACGACGCCCGCGGGCAGCAGCGAGGAGACCACGTGCAGCCCGTACGCGGCGACGACGCGCGGGCCGGCGGCCTCCAGCACGCCCTCCTCGATCATGAGGCGGGCGCCGTGCCACCCCTCCTCACCGGGCTGGAACATGAGGACGACCGAGCCGGCGACCTCGTCGCGGCGCGCCGCCAGGAGGCGTGCCGCGCCGACGAGCCCCGCGACGTGCATGTCGTGCCCGCACGCGTGCATCACGCCGGGGCGCTCGGAGGCGAACTCCTCGCCCGTCTCCTCGGCGACGGGCAGGGCGTCCATGTCACCGCGCAGCAGCACCGCCGGACCCGGCCGCGTGCCGCGCAGCACCGCGGTGACGGACGACAGCCCGCGTCCCGTGTGCACCTCGAGGCCGAGGTCCGCGAGCGCGTCCAGCACGAGCCGCTGCGTCGCGGGCAGGTCGAGGCCGAGCTCGGGGACGCGGTGCAGCGCGTGGCGCAGCCCCGCGGTCGCGGGCAGGTCCGCGCGCGCGTCCGCCAGCAGCCCCGTCAGCACGTCGCGGTCCACGTGCGTCCCGTCGTCCACCACGCTCGTCCCACCCCTCGCCCCGTCGGTCGCTCCCACCCTCCCACACAAGGCTGCGCCGCCCTCCGGGACCCCTGCCGCCGCCCACGCGGCGCGCGGCGCTCGTATCGTGGTGCGGATGGCCTCGTTCTCCGGGTACCTGCGCGCACGCAGCGACGACGACCTCGTCGCGCTGCTGACGCGCCGTCCCGACCTGGCCACGCCCTCCCCGGCGACCCTCGCGTCGCTCGCGGCACGTGCGACGAGCCGCTCCAGCCTGGACCGGGCGCTGGCGGGCGTGGACGCGCTGGTCCTGCAGGTCGTCGAGGCGGTCGTGGTGCTGACCGAGGACCCGCAGGCGCCGGCACCGTCGTGCGCCGAGGTCGTGGCCGCCGTCGGGGCCGAGGGGGCGGACGACGCGGCCGCGGTCCGGCGGGCCGTGGACGCCGCGGTGGACCTGGCCCTGCTGTGGACCGAGGGCGACGGGCTGCACGCCGCACCGGGCCTCGCCGACGCCCTCGGGGCCACGCCCGCGGGCCTCGCCCCGACCGCGTCCGCCGCCGACCGCCGGCGCGTCGCGGAGGCCCCCGCGGACCCGCGCGCGTTGCTCGCGGACGCCCCGGCGGGTGCCGCGCAGGTCGTCGACGCGCTCCTGTGGGGTCCCCCGGTCGGCCGGGCGCCCGCCGGTGGGCCGGCGGCGCGCGCCGTCGAGTGGCTCGTCACCCACGGCGTGCTCGCGCGCGGAGACGAGCGGCACGTCGTCCTGCCGCGTGACGTCGCCCTGCGGCTGCGCGGCGGGCGCACGCACCGGGCCCCCGCGCTCGCGCCGGACCTCACCGCGGTCCCCGTGCGGCCCGCGGCCCTCGTCGCCGCGGAGTCCACGGGTGCGGCCGAGCGCGTCGTGCGGCTCGTGCGCCAGCTCCTGCAGCTGTGGGAGCAGTCCCCGCCGGGCGTCCTGCGGGCGGGCGGGCTCGGGTCGCGCGACCTGCGGCGCACCGCGCAGGCGCTGGACGTGGAGGAGGCGGAGGCCGCCTGGCTCGTGGAGACCGCGGCGTCGGCGGGCCTGCTCGCCGACGACGGCGAGGAGAGCCCGTCGTTCGTGCCGACCGTCGAGGCGGACGTCTGGGACGAGGAGGACGTGCCGCACCGGTGGGCGCGGCTCGCCCGCGCGTGGCTGCTGTCGGCGCGCACGCCCTGGCTGGTCGGCGAGCGGGACGAGCGCGGCGCGCTGCGGGCGGCCCTCGACCCGGAGCTCGCGCGGCCGTGGGTGCCGCGGCTGCGCCGCTCGGTGCTGGAGGTGCCGGCCGGGCTCGCCCCGGGGTCGGCGCCCGACGCCGGGTCGGTGCACGCCCTGCTGCGCTGGCGCACGCCGCGGTCGGTGCCGCCGCGCACGAGCGTCGACGCCGTGCTGCGGGAGGCCGCCCTGCTGGGCGTGCTCGGGGCGGGTGCGCTGTCGTCGGCCGGCCGCGCCCTGCTCGAGGAGGACGCGGCCCTGGACGCGGGCGACGCCGTCGCGGTCCCCGACCCGGCGGCCGCCCTGGCCGCGGACCTGCCGGCCGCCGTCGACGAGGTGCTGCTCCAGGGCGACCTCACGGGCGTCGTGCCGGGCCGGCCGAGCCCCGAGCTCGAGGACCTGCTCGAGTCCGCCGCCCGCGTGGAGTCGCGGGGCGGCGCGCTGACGGTCCGGTTCACCGCCGAGACCGTGCGGCGCGCGCTCGACGCCGGCGCGTCCGCGGACGACCTGCTCGCCCGGCTCGGGACGGCGTCGCGCGGCCGCGTCCCGCAGCCGCTGGAGTACCTGGTCCGGGACGTCGCCCGCCGGCACGGGCGCCTGCGTGCCGGCGCCGCGTCCGCGTACGTGCGCTCGGACGACCCGGCGCTGCTGGCCGGGCTCGCGGAGGACCCGCGCCTGGCGGACCTCGGGCTGCGGGCCCTCGCGCCGACCGTCCTCGTCGCGGACGCCACGACCGCCGAGCTCCTCGCGGTGCTGCGCGCCCGGGGGCTGGCGCCCGTGGCGGAGGACGCCCGCGGCACGGTCGTGCACGCGGCCGCACCGGTCCGGCGGGTGCGGGGGCGTGCGGCGGTGCGGGCCCGGCGGCGCGCGGTCGACGGGGGTGCGGTGCACCAGCCGGACGTGCGGGCGCGCGCGGCCCGCGTCGTGGACGTCCTGCGGCGCGCCGACGCGAGCGCGGTGCCGGTGACCGGCCCCGACGACGGGCCCGGGGACGGGCCCGGCGAGGGCCCCGCCGACGACCTGTCGGCGCGGGCGGCCGCGGTCGCCGAGCGGGCCCGCGTCGCGCGGTCGGGCCCGGGCCGGTCCCCGGTCACCGGTGCGCGGACGACGACGAGCGGTCCGGCCCGGTCGTCGTCGGGCGGAACAACCGACCCCGCGGACGCGTTGCTGCTGCTGCGCGAGGCGGCCCAGGCCCGCACGCTCGTCTGGGTCGAGATGGTCGGTCCCGACGGCCGGTCGGACCGGCGGCTCGTGCGTCCGCTGCGCGTCGAGGGCGGTCGCCTGCGCGCGCTCGACCCGCGCCGCGAGGCCGAGCTGACCGTCGCGGTGCACCGCATCGCGTCCGTCGTCCCCGCCGACGCGCCCGACTGACGACCGCACGACCCGCCGCCCCGTCCCGGGCGGTGCCCCGACCACGGAGGAGAACCGCGTGCCCGACGGCCCGCTCATCGTCCAGAGCGACAAGACGCTCCTGCTGGAGGTCGACCACGACCTCGCGGACGCCTGCCGTCGCGCCATCGCCCCGTTCGCCGAGCTCGAGCGCGCGCCGGAGCACGTGCACACGTACCGCCTGACGCCGCTGGGCCTGTGGAACGCGCGCGCCGCGGGGCACGACGCCGAGCAGGTCGTCGACGTGCTGCTCGAGTACAGCCGCTACCCGGTCCCGCACGCGCTGCTCGTCGACGTCGCGGAGACGATGGCCCGCTACGGGCGGCTGCAGCTCGTCCAGCACCCGGTGCACGGCCTGGTCCTGCACGCGCTCGACCCGGCGGTGCTCGTCGAGGTCATGCGGTCCAAGAAGACCGCGGGGCTGCTGGGCGCACGCATCGACGAGACCGACGTCGTCGTGCACGCGTCCGAGCGCGGGCACCTCAAGCAAGTGCTGCTCAAGCTCGGCTGGCCGGCGGAGGACCTGGCGGGCTACGTCGACGGCGAGGCGCACCCGATCGCGCTCGCCGAGGACGGCTGGACGCTGCGGCCGTACCAGAACCAGGCGGTCGAGAACTTCTGGCACGGCGGCTCGGGCGTCGTCGTCCTGCCCTGCGGCGCCGGCAAGACGCTCGTGGGCGCCGGCGCGATGGCGAAGAGCTCGACGACCACGCTCATCCTCGTCACCAACACGGTCAGCGCCCGGCAGTGGCGCGACGAGCTGGTGAAGCGCACGTCGCTCACGGAGGACGAGATCGGCGAGTACTCCGGCACGCGCAAGGAGATCCGCCCCGTCACGATCGCGACCTACCAGGTGCTGACGACGAAGCGGAAGGGCGTGTACACGCACCTCGAGCTGCTCGACGCGCGCGACTGGGGCCTGGTCGTCTACGACGAGGTGCACCTGCTGCCCGCACCGATCTTCCGGATGACCGCGGACCTGCAGGCACGCCGCCGGCTCGGCCTGACCGCGACGCTCGTGCGGGAGGACGGCCGCGAGGACGAGGTCTTCTCGCTCATCGGCCCCAAGCGGTTCGACGCGCCGTGGAAGGACATCGAGGCGCAGGGCTACATCGCGCCCGCGGAGTGCGTCGAGGTGCGCCTGACGCTGCCCGACCACGAGCGGATGCTCTACGCGACCGCCGAGCCGGAGGAGCGGTACCGCCTGGCGGCGACGGCCGACGGCAAGCAGCGCGTCGTCGACCAGGTCGTCGCGAAGCACGCCGGTGAGCCGACCCTCGTCATCGGGCAGTACCTGGACCAGCTGCACGAGATCGCCGAGCACATCGGCGCCGACGTCATCACCGGCGAGACGCCCGTGAAGGAGCGGCAGCGGCTGTTCGACGCGTTCCGGTCCGGGGAGATCACCAAGCTGGTGGTGTCCAAGGTGGCGAACTTCTCGATCGACCTGCCCGAGGCGTCGGTCGCGATCCAGGTGTCGGGGTCGTTCGGCTCCCGCCAGGAGGAGGCGCAGCGCCTGGGCCGCATCATGCGCCCGAAGGCGTCCGGCAAGACGGCGCATTTCTACACGGTGGTCGCACGCGACACGGTCGACCAGGAGTTCGCGGCCCACCGTCAGCGCTTCCTGGCGGAGCAGGGGTACGCCTACACCATCGTCGACGCGGAGGACCTGGGCGTAGCGAAGTGAGCGGTGGGGGTCGCGCAGCGGCACCCGCCGATCGCTTCGCGCAGCCCAGGTCCGACCACGGGAACGGAGGACCTGGGCGTAGCGAAGTAGAGGGTGGGGGCGCGCCAGCGCACCCGCCCGGCACGGAGCGCAGCCCAGATCCGACCACGAGCACCACGGACCTGGGCGTAGCGAAGGAGAGGGTGGGGCCGCACCGGAATGACGGCGCCGACGTGACGGTTGCCCCGGCATGACCCTCCTGGACCCGACGACGCACCTCGGCCGGCGCGCGGCGCAGCGGCTCGGCGACGAGCAGGTGGTGTGGTTGACGACGGTCGACCCCGCCGGTGTGCCGCAGCCGACGCCGGTGTGGTTCTGGTGGACCGGCGACGAGGCGTACGTCGTGAGCCGCCCCCGGCAGGCGAAGCTGCGCAACGTGCGTGCGCACCCGACCGTCGCGCTGTCGTTCAACACCGACGCGCGTGGCGACGACGTGCAGGTCCTGACCGGGACCGCCGCGGTGGCGGACGGCCCTCTCCCCGCCGACGTGCGGGCGGCGTTCGACGCCAAGTACGCGGGCGGGCTGCGCCACCTCGGCATGACGGCCGAGGACTTCCACGCGGACTACTCGGTCGTCCTGCGCGTCACCCCGGAGCGTGTGCGCGGGTGGTGACGGCGCTGGCGGCGCCTCGCGTCCCGACGCGTGTCGGTGGCTCCCGGTAGGAAGGGGGCCGCACCGCCCGCGTGCGGACGAGGGCCGAGGGGGACGCCATGCGCTGGGGACCGCTGCTGACCGACCAGCTCGCCTTCTACTGGGAGACCAGCCTCTGGCCCCGGGTGCAGGGGCTGACGGACGACGAGTACCTGTGGGAGCCGGTGCCCGGCTGCTGGTCCGTGCGGCCGACGGCGGACGGGACCTGGCAGGCGGACGGCGTCGACGCGCGCGAGCCCGACCCGCCGCCCGTGACCACGCTCGCGTGGCGGCTCTCCCACGTCGCCGTCGACGTCCTCGGCACGCGCGCCGCGGCGTTCTTCGGCGACCCTCCGGACGGCGCGGACATGTTCGACCCGCGCCTGCGTCCCACGTCGCTGCCGTCGACGGCGGCCGAGGCGCTCGTCCTGCTCGAGGCGTCCTACCGGGCCTGGCACGACGGGCTGTCTGCCTGCCACGACGACGCCCTCGCGCGCCCGCTCGGACCGCGCGGCGCGGACTTCGCCGACCAGCCGCTGGCCGCGCTGGCCCTGCACCTCCACCGCGAGACGATGCACCACGGCGGTGAGGTCGGGGTGCTGCGCGACCTGTACCGGGCCGGCCTGGGCGGCGCGGGCACCTGACGCCGACGTCCGTGCACGTCACCCGGACGCTCGGGCACCGGAACCCCGGGGCCGTCCGGTCCGTTGCGACGGATGCAGGCGTGAGAAAGGATCGACAGGTGCGTGCGCTGCGAGGTCGGGTCGTCACCGTGGGAGCGGGGGTCGCGCTGGGCGCGACCCTGCTCGTGGCCGGGGCGGGTGCCGCGGCCGCGGTCCCGCCGCCGTCGCTGACGAGCCTGGTGACCGACGAGTCGGACGTCCTCACCCCGGGCGAGGAGCAGGAGGTCCAGGCGGCGCTCGACCAGCTGGCCGCCGAGACCGCGTACCAGCTCTACGTCGTCTACGTCCCGGAGTTCTCGAGCCCCGAGCAGGGCCAGGACTGGGCCCGGGCGACGGCGCAGGAGAGCACCCTCGGCTCGCAGGACCTGATCCTCGCCGTCGCCACCGAGACCCGGCGTGCCGGGTTCGCCCCGGAGCAGACCGGGGACCTCACGCGGGACGAGCTGCTCGCGGCCTTCGACGGCGCACGCGACGCGCTCCGCACGGACGACTGGGCCGGCGCCGCGGTCGCCGCGGCCGAGGCCATCGAGGCCGCCGCCACCGGGGACGCGGCCGCGTCGGCCGGCTCCTCGCAGGGCGGCGGCGGAGGAGGGTTCATGACCGCACTGCTCGTCGGTCTCGTGATCATCGGCGGGATCTTCCTGCTCACGACGTTCACGCGGCGCAACAGGAAGCCCGCGGGCGCCCCGCTGCCCGACACGGCGGGCGCGACCCGGGTCGCGGGCAGCGCCGACGAGTTCCACCAGGTGCCCACGCCCGAGCTGGACCGCCGCTCGGCGCAGGCGCTCGTGCGGCTCGACGACGCGCTGCGCTCCTCCGACGAGGAGCTCGGCTTCGCGCAGGCGCAGTTCGGCCCGGAGGCCACGCGCGAGTTCGAGGCCGTCCTCGCCGACGGCAGGCAGCGGCTGACCGAGGCGTTCCGCCTGCGCCAGACGCTGGACGACGACATCCCCGACACCGAGGAGCAGGTCCGCTCCACGTCGGCGGCGATCCTGCGGCTGTGCCGGGAGGTCGGGCAGCGCCTGGACGAGCAGAAGGAGGCGTTCGACCGCCTGCGCGCGATCGAGGAGCGCGTGGACGACGCGCTCGACGCGCACGAGCGCGAGGCGGCGACGCTGCGTGGACGGGTCGAGCCGGCGCGCACGGCGCTGTCCGCGCTGTCGGCCCGTTACCCCGCCAGCGCGCTGGCGTCGGTCTCCGGCAACCCGGACCAGGCCGAGCGGCTGCTCGAGGAGGTCGGCAACGCGGTGGCCCAGGGCCGCGGTCTCGTCTCCGCCGGGGACCGCAGCACCGCCGTCGGGTACGCGCGCGCCGCCGAGGAGGCGCTGGGCCAGGCCCGCCGCCTGCTCGACGCGGTGGACAGCGCCGGCGAGGACCTCGCCGCGGTCGGCGCCCGCCTCGACGCGGCGGTCGCGTCGATCACGAGCGACCTGTCGGACGCGCAGCGGCTCGCGCGCGGGAACCCGCAGGTCGAGCCGCGCGCGATCGAGGCCCGCGAGGCGGTCGCGGTCGCGTCGGCGGCCCGCTCCGGCCAGGGTGACCCGATCGCCGCGCTGCGCCGCATCACCGCCGCCGAGGCGGCGATCGACGAGGCGCTGGCCCCGATGCGTGAGCACGCCGAGCGTGCCCGGCGCGCCCAGGCGCTGCTCGACGACGTCCTCGGCCGGCTGGACTCGGCCGTGCGCGCCACGGCGGACTACGTCAGCACGCGTCGCGGCGCCGTCGGCCCGCAGGCGCGCACGCGCCTGGCCGAGGCGGACCGGCTGCGCATGCGGGCGCTCGACCAGCGCGCGACCGACCCCGAGGCCGCGCTCGCCACGGCCCAGCAGGGTGAGCAGCTCGTCGCGGAGGCGCAGCGGCTCGCGCAGATCGACGTCGAGAACGCCGAGCAGATGGCGGGCTACGGGGGCGGCTACGGTCCCGGCGGGTACGGCGGCCGCGGCTACGGCCGCCGCGGCGCCGGCGACATGGTGTCCGGCGTCGGCGGCATGGTGCTCGGCGGCATCCTGCTCGACTCGATCCTGCGCGGCGGCGGCGGCTTCGGTGGCGGTGGCGGCTGGGGCGGCGACGGCGGGGGCTTCGACGGCGGCGGGTTCGGCGACGGCGGCTTCGACGGCGGCTTCTGATGCCGCTGCGGCGTCTGGCCAGACGGTTTTCCGGTACGAACGAGAGGCACGGGACGATGACGGAGAAGCAGTCCATCTTCGGGCGGATCACGCAGCTGGCGCGGGCGAACATCAACGCCCTGCTGGACCAGGCCGAGGACCCGCAGAAGATGCTCGACCAGCTGGTGCGCGACTACACGAACTCGATCGCGGACGCCGAGAAGGCGATCGCGCAGACGATCGGCAACCTGCGCCTGGCCGAGCAGGACTACAACGAGGACGTCCGCGCCGCCCGCGAGTGGGGGCAGAAGGCGCTGGCCGCCTCGTCGGCCGCCGACCAGGCCCGCGCGCAGGGCGACACCGTCAAGGCGGACCGGTTCGACAACCTGGCCAAGGTCGCGATCGGCAAGCAGATCACCGCCGAGCAGGAGGTCCGCGACGCGGAGCCCATCATCGCCTCGCAGCGCGAGACGGTCGAAAAGCTCAAGAGCGGCCTCGCGCAGATGAAGGACAAGCTCGGCCAGCTCAAGCAGCGTCGCGACACGCTCGTCGCGCGGCAGAAGTCGGCGCAGGCGCAGCAGCAGGTGCAGCAGGCCATCGGCTCGATCAACGTCCTCGACCCGACGAGCGAGCTGGCCCGCTTCGAGGAGAAGGTGCGCCGCGAGGAGGCCATGGCGCTCGGCCAGGCGGAGATCGCGGCGTCCTCGCTGGACTCGCAGTTCGCCGAGCTCGAGTCCGCCGGTGAGCAGCTCGAGATCGAGGCGCGCCTCATGGCCCTCAAGCAGGGCTCCGCCCCGCGTCAGCTCGAGGGCACGCAGGTCACGCCCGAGATCGAGGCCTGACCCCACGGACGACGACGGGCGTGCGACCCCACCGGGGTCGCACGCCCGTCGTGCGTCTCGGGCGCGACGGGTGCACGGCGGCAGCCCGTCCTGCCGGACCTCAGACCGGGACGCGCACCGCGGCGCGGGCGCGGACGACGCCGACGAAGCCCTCGGCGAGCGCACGGCCCGCGGCCTCCACCTCGTCGGCGCGGGCGTCGAGCTGGGCGAGCAGGGCCGCGGTGTCGACGTCGTCGTGGGCCTCGGCCCAGGCCGCCATGGTCCCGCGGCTCGCCTCGGGGTGGAACTGCACGCCCCAGGCCGAACCGATGCGGAACGCCTGGAACGGGTACGTCGAGGACGACGCGAGCCACACGGCCCCGCGCGGCAGGTCGACCACCGCGTCGGCGTGCATGCTCGGCTGCGGCGTCGTGCGGCCGCGGCCCGCCGCGAGCGCGAGGGCCGACAGGAGCGCGTCCTGCTCGGCCTCGGGCCGCCACCGCACGTCGACGACGCCGGCCTCGCGCCCGGGGGCGCCGCGACCTCGACCTGACCGCCACGGGCCACGGCGAGGAGCTGGGCGCCGAGGCAGATGCCGAGCGCCGGCACGTCGGTGGCGCTGACGACGGCGAGCAGGGCGCGCAGGGCGGGCAGCCACGGGGCACAGCTGTCGTCGTGGGCGTTCATCTGGCCGCCGAGCACGACGAGGCCGTCGCCCACCTCGGTGGGACCGGGGACGGGGTCCCCGAGGTCGGCGCGGACGAGGTGGACGTCGACGTCCCGCAGCCAGTCGGCGAAGCGGTCGAGCGTCACGTCGGGGGAGCTCTGCACGACGGTCACGCGCGGTCGGCGCGCGTCGCGCGGGCCGTCGTCGCGGCCCTCCGCGGGACCGCCGGTGGCGAGCACGCGGTCGGTGGTGTATGCGGTCACGCTTCCACGGTAGCCGCGTCGCCGCGCGGGACCGAAGGGCCAGGTCACATGTCCATCACGATCCCGGCGGCGCCCGGCTCGTCCCGCCGCGTCCGTTTCGGCGGACCGGCGCGTCCAGCCAACTCCCAGGTTCGCCCGTCCGGTCGGCGCCTGCTCCCAGGCGCCTCCCAGCGCGCGGCGCGAGACTGTGGCCATGAGCACCACGACCGGCGGCACCGAGGCCCGTCTCCTCGTCGTCGACGACGAGCCGAACATCCGCGAGCTGCTGGCCACCTCGCTGCGGTTCGCCGGCTTCGAGGTGCACGCCGCCGCCGACGGCGGGTCCGCCCTGCGGCTCGCGCGCGACACCGACCCGGACCTCGTCGTGCTCGACGTCATGCTGCCGGACATGGACGGGTTCACCGTCACGCGCCGTCTGCGCGAGAAGGGGCAGCACGTGCCGGTGCTGTTCCTCACGGCCCGCGACGACACCGCGGACAAGGTGCAGGGCCTGACGGTCGGCGGCGACGACTACGTGACGAAGCCGTTCAGCCTGGAGGAGGTCGTCGCGCGCATCCGGGCGATCCTGCGCCGCACCGCGCCCGACGAGGGCCTGGGCTCCTCGGTGCTGCGGTACGCCGACCTCGAGCTCGACGACGACACCCACGAGGTGCGGCGTGCCGGCCACCTGGTCGACCTGTCCCCCACCGAGTTCAAGCTGCTGCGCTACCTCATGCTCAACCCGAACCGGGTGCTGTCGAAGACGCAGATCCTCGACCACGTGTGGCAGTACGACTGGGGCGGCGACGCGAACATCGTCGAGTCCTACATCTCCTACCTGCGGCGCAAGATCGACCAGCTCACCGGGCCGGACGGCGAGCGGCTGCCGCCGCTGATCCACACGAAGCGGGGCGTGGGGTACCTGCTGCGCGAGTCGACGTGACGGCCGCCGGTGCGCCGGGCGGACCTGGTCCGCACGGGTCCGCCCCGGGCGAGGACCGCGACCCGCGCCCGGGCGCCGGCGGGACGACCTCGGCCGCGTCGACGCCCGGTGCACGACCGGCCGGCGGACCGTCCGCGGGGCCCGGCGCCCTCGCGCGCCTGCGCACCGCCTGGGCGACCGTGCCGCTCGTGCGGCGCCTGGTCGCGATCATCGTCGTGCTGCTCGGTGCGGGCCTCGTGCTCGCCGGCGCGGCGAGCACGACCCTGCTGCGCCGCACGCTCGTCGAGCAGACGGACGCGAAGCTGCGGGACGAGGGCCGCCGGCTGGCGCAGCAGACCGTCGACGCGCTGTCGGGGATGCCCGGGCTGGACGCCGTGGGCCCCTCCGACTACTACGTGCAGGCGCGGATCGGCGCCGTCGACGTCCCGCTCATCGGCCGCGCGCCGACGCTCGCCGAGTACGGGCGCCCGCACGTGCCCGACCTGACCGTCTCGCAGGCTGCCGCCCGCGCCGGCGAGCCGTACACGGTCGCGTCCTCCCGGCCCGGGTCGCGCTGGCGCACGGTGACGTTCCCCCTCGAGGACGGCAGCGGCTACATCACGGTGGCGCTGCCGCAGCGCGACCTCGACCGCGCCGTCGTCTCGCTCTCCCGGATCCTGCTGCTGAGCGGTACCGCGATCGTCCTGCTCGGCGCCGCGACCGGCACGTGGGCGGTACGCCGCTCGCTGCGTCCGCTCGACGAGATCGAGGACACCGCCGCGGCCATCGCGGCGGGCGAGCTCTCCCGGCGCGTGCCGACCGCGCCCACGACGACCGAGGTCGGGCGGCTGGGTGCCGCGCTCAACGGCATGCTCGCCCAGATCGAGCAGGCGTTCGACGCGCGCACGACCTCCGAGGCGCGCATGCGGCGCTTCGTCGCGGACGCGTCCCACGAGCTGCGCACGCCGCTGGCGACCATCCGCGGGTACGCGGAGCTGTACCGCATGGGCGCCACGACGACGCCGGAGCAGGTGGACGACACCATGCGCCGCATCGAGGGCTCCGCGACGCGCATGGGCTCGCTCGTGGAGGACCTGCTCGCGCTCGCGCGCCTCGACGAGGGCCGGCCGGGCCGGCTCGGGCCCGTGGACCTGACGGTGCTGGCCGCCGACGCCGTGAGCGACCTGCGTGCACTCGACCCGGAGCGGCCGGTGCGGCTGGAGACGGCCGGGTCCGGACCGGTGCTGGTGCAGGGCGACGAGGCGCGGCTGCGGCAGGTCCTGGCGAACCTCGTCGGCAACGCCGTGCAGCACACGCCGGCCGGCACGCCCGTGGAGGTGCGCGTCGGACCGGGCGAGCCGGGTGCGGACGCGCCGCGCACCGCGGTGCTCGAGGTCCGCGACCACGGGCCGGGCATCGCGCCGGAGCACGCCGCCCGGGTCTTCGAGCGCTTCTACCGCGTGGACGCCTCGCGCACGCGCGAGTCCGGTGGCTCCGGGCTGGGCATGGCGATCGTCGCCGCGATCGTGACGTCCCACGACGGGCAGGTCGGCATCTCGCAGACGCCGGGCGGCGGCACGACCGTGCACGTGGTGCTGCCCGTGGACGGCCCGGCCGGCGGCACCCCGGGCCCTGGCCGTGAGGGCGCGCGCGCCGAGGGTGCCGCCGAGGACCCGGGCGCGCGTCCGGCTCGCGGGACCACGGATGCCCTTCCGCCGTCGGACGTGGCTACGATGACGCGTCCTACGTCACCGTCGTGAGGCATGTTCCATGGGCGTCCATGACGCACCGGCCTGGCTCCTGCCGGCCTTCTCCCGCAGCGTGGTCGGAGCCGGCGGCACCGCGTCGGCCGAGGAGATCCGGCGTACCGGGGAGGACCTCCTCGACCGCTGGTCCCGTCCCGAGCGCCACTTCCACAACGTCAAGCACCTGGTGGACGTGCTCGCGCGCGTCGACGAGCTCGACGAGGAGGCGCACGAGCCCGACCTCGTCCGCCTCGCCGCCTGGTACCACGGGGCCGTGTTCGACTCGGCGGAGCGCAAGGCGTACGCCAACAAGGGCGGGGAGGACGAGGCCGCGAGCGCACGGCTCGCCCGCGAGCAGCTCACGGCGCTCGGGGTCCCCGACGCCCGGGCGCAGCGGGTCGCCGACCTGGTCTCCGCGCTGGTGCGCCACTCCCCCGACCGCCACGACATCGACTGCGCGGTCCTCTGCGACGCGGACCTCGCGATGCTCGCCGCCGAGCCGCAGCGGTACAAGGCCTACCTGAAGGACGTGCGGGCCGAGTACGCGCACCTGCCGCTCGAGGACTACGTGCGTGCCCGGACCCGCATCCTGCGCAAGCTCCTGGCACGCCCCTCGCTGTTCGTCAGCCCGCTCGCCCAGCCCTGGGAGGAGCCGGCGCGGCAGAACGTGTCCGCCGAGCTCCAGCGGTTGGAGAAGGAGCTGACGCGCCTCGAGGAGGCCGCCCGGGACGACCCGGCCCCACCCAGTGGCGGGCACGGGCAGGGCCCGCAGACCCCGCCCGGCGTCGGCACCCCCCAGCCCGCGCACCCGCGCTGAGGCCACGCCGGCGTGGGCAGCGGGTCGCGCGGGCGGCACGCCCCGGGCGGCCCGCGTCAGTGCGTGAACAGCCGCGCCGCGTGGGCCTCGGCGTCGGCGTAGGTGCGCGCGGCCGACTGCATCGCGGTGGCGATCTGCGCGAGCGACTGCTCGACGCGCGCCTGCGTCGCGGTCCACTCCGCGACGAGCGCCGAGAACGCCCCGGCCGCGCCGCCCCGCCACGACGCCTGCAGCTCCGTGAGCTGGCGCTGCATGCCGGCGACCTCCGCCTGGATCGTCGCCGCGCGGGCCATCACCGCCGCGGCCGACCCGTCGAGGTGTGCGGCGTCGACCTCGTACCTGCTCATGGGACCTCCTCCACGCCCGTCGCGGCCGCCCGGCGGCGACCCGTCGACGACGGACGCGCCGACGCTAGGAGCAGGAGGGGCCGCCGTCGCCGGCCCGCCGGCGGACGGTGCGCACCACGACCGTCGCCCGGGCTGTGGTCGGCTCGGGCTGTGGTCGGCTGGGATCCGGTCGGCTCAGGCTGTGGTCGGCTCAGGCTGTGGTCGGCTCGGGCTGTGGTCGGCTGGGCTCCGGTCGGCTCGGCGGGCGTCGGCGCAGACGCGACGTACGCTCGCCCGGTGACCGTGCTCCTCGACCCGCCGCTGTGGCCCCGCCACGGCACCGTGTGGGGGCACCTGGTCAGCGACGCGTCCTACGACGAGCTGCACGCGTTCGCGTCCCGGGCGGGCATCCCGCGCCGGGCGTTCGACCGCGACCACTACGACGTGCCCGCCGAGCGCTGGGACGAGCTGGTCCGGCTCGGGGCGGTCCCGGTGGGGACCCGTGAGCTCGTCCGCCGCCTGCGCGCCTCGGGCCTGCGCGTGCCGGGGCGCGACCGGAGGACGGACGCGGGGACCGCCGACCACCCCTGAGCGGTGTCCGCCCTCCGCGGTGTCGCTCCGCACGGCCGAGCCGTCCGCGCCGCTACCGCCCCGCCGCGAGGGCAGCCCGCCAGCCACCGGTGTCGGTGATGTCGGCACCGGCAGCCGCCGCCTCGGCCGTGCACCCGAAGCCGACCACCCACGTCCCGTCGGCGAGCTCGACGCGTCCGAGGGTCATGGGCGCCGGCAGGTCGGCGAGGAACGCGCCCAGCGCACCGGGCGACAGCCGCCACACCTCCCCCGCGACCGGCGCGCCGGCACCGGGCCCGACGCGGACCAGTCCGGGCTTGCGGGGCGACGTCGCCAGCGCGACGAGCCGGTAGGCGTCCGAGGTCGTCACGGCCCGCTCGAAGCGCGCACCGAGGTCCGCGAGCTGGCCCTGCAGCGGCTGCCCGCGCAGGTGCGCCCCGACGACCAGCAGCTCGACCGTGCCGTCCACGAGCAGCGGGGCGAGGACGGGGACCTCGTCCGCCGCGCCGCCGCCCGCACCCCCGGCCCCTGCGGACCGTCGTCGTGGCCCGGGGCCGTCAGGCGCGCGGCGAGGTCGAGCGCGAGCTGGTCCTCGCCGCCGCGGGCGAGCACGGTGACGCCGAACGGCCCGCCGTCCGCCTCGCCGGCGGGCACGGCGACCGCGGCGAGGTCGAGCAGGTTGACGAAGTTCGTGTACGTGCCGAGCCGCCGGTTGACCCCGACCGGGTCGGCCTGCACGGCCGCGATGGTCGGGTGCTCGGTCGTGGTGGGCAGCAGGAGCAGGTCGCAGCCGTCGAGCGTGCGCGCGAGCTCGGCACGGGCCGCGTCGAGCCGCAGGCGGTCGCGCACGTAGTCGGCCGCGGTGACGCGGCCACCGGCGAGGACGATGGCGGCGACGGTCGGGTCGGCGTCGGCCGGCCCGGTGGCGAGGAAGTCCCCGACTGCGGCGTACCGCTCCGCGACGATCGCGCCGTCGTAGAGCAGGCGTGCCGCGGCGAGCATGCCGGAGACGTCGACCTCGACGGTGCGCCCGCCGACCGTGCGCACGCGCCGGACGGCGGCCGCGAACGCGTCCCGCCAGGCGGGCGAGAGCGGCGCCAGGTCCTCGGCGCGCGGCACCGCGACGACGGGGGCGTCCCGCAGCGCGACGCGCACGTCGGCCGGCCAGGTCCGCGGGGCGACGCCCCCGGCACCGACCATGAGCCGCGTCGCGAGCGCGCCGAGGGCGAGGTCCCGGGTGAACGTCGTGACGACGTCGTACGACGCGCACGCCGGCACGACGCCGTCCGTCGGCACGAGGCCGACGCTCGTCTTGATGCCGACGAGGCCGTGGAACGCCGCCGGCACGCGGCCGGACCCGGCGGTGTCGGTGCCGATCCCGATGTCGGCGGCACCGAGCGCGACGGCGACGGCCGACCCGGAGGACGACCCCCCGGACACGCGCTCGGGCAGGGTCGCGTGCCGGACGGCGCCGTACGGGCTGCGCGTGCCGACGAGGCCCGTCGCGAACTGGTCGAGGTTCGTCTTGCCGAGCACGACCGCGCCCGCGTCCACCAGCGCCTGCACGGCGGGTGCGGTGCGCGCGGCCGGTCCGGGACGCCCGGCGGGGTGGGTGGCGTAGGACGGGCACCCGGCGGTCGTGGGCAGGCCCGCGACGTCCACGTTGTCCTTGACCGCGAGCACGAGGCCGGCCAGCGGCAGCTCCTCCCCGCGGCCACGCGGGCGTCGACGGCGGCGGCGGCCGCGAGCGCGTCGGCCTCGGGCACGACGGCGATCCACACCTCGGGCCGGTCGACCTCCCGCATGCGGGCGTACGCGGCGCGCACCCGCGCCTGCGCCGGGCCCTGGGGTGCGCGGTCCTCGCCCGCCGGTGCCGCGTCGACGACGCGCGCCGTCGACGTCGCGGCGCTCACGCGTCCACCGCCAGCACCGCGAGCGGCGCCCCGGGCCCGACGTGCTGCCCCGGTTCCACGAGCACCCGCACCACCCTCCCGTCGGACGGTGAGGGCACCGCCAGCTCCAGCTTCATGGCCTCCAGCGCGACGAGCAGGTCGCCCGCGCGCACGTCCGCCCCGCGGCGGCCTCGACCCGCCAGACGGAGCCGACCATCGGCGCCTCGACGAGCACGTGCCCGTCGAGCAGCTCGACCTCGGCGTCGACGACCCCGTGCGCGACCGCGGGCGCCTCCTCCTCGGGTGCCGCGTCGAGCTCGCCCGCGGCGGCCCACGCGTCGCGCTCGGCAGCGAACGCGGCGGCCTGGTGCGCGCGGAACGCGGCGATGTCCTCCGCGTGCTCGGTGAGCAGCGCGAGGTGCTCCCGGTAGGAGAACGTGCCGTGCTCGACCTGCACCTCGAGCCGCCCGGCGGCGAACGCCACGCGCTGCTCGGCGAGCTCCTCGGCGCCGACGGGGTGCCAGACGATCCGGTCGAAGAACCGCAGCAGCCACGGCGTCCCGGGCTCGAACACGCCGTGCTGGCGGTGCCCGGACCAGATGGGCACGGTCCGCCCGACCAGCTGGTACCCGCCGGGCGAGTCCATGCCGTACACGCACAGGTACTGGCCGCCCAGGCCGACCGTGTCGGCGGCCGTCCACGTGCGCGCCGGGTTGTACTTCGTCGTCATGAGCCGGTGCCGCGGGTCGAGCGGCACCGCGAGCGGCGCGCCCAGGTAGACGTCGCCCAGCCCGAGGACGAGGTACTCGGCCTCCGTCATGGTCCGCAGCACGTCCTCGCCCGACGCCAGCCCGTTGACGCGCCGCACGAACTCGACGTTGGACGGCAGCCACGGCGCCTCGGGCCGCACGCCGACCGTGTAGCGCGCGATCGCGTCGGCGACGACCGGGTCGTCGAACGAGAACGGCAGGTGGATGCGCCGCGACGGCACCTCCAGGTCCGCGGTGGCGGGCAGGTCGGCCTCCAGCGCGACGAGCACGTCGACGAGCGCACGCACGGTCAGCAGCGCCGGGTCGACGTGCACGTGCAGGCTGCGCACGCCGGGCGTGATGTCGACGACGCCGGGCAGCGCGCGCGCCCGCAGCGCCTCGCCGAGCGCGTGCACCCGCATCCGCAGGCCGAGGTCGAGCACCATCGGGCCGTACTCGACCAGCACGTTGTCGTCGGCGCCGCGCAGGTAGACGACGTCGGGGCGGCCGAGCGGGTCGGCGGGGTCGCCGGCGACGCGGGCGAGGACGCCGTCGTCGCCGTCCGGGCCGGTCGCCAGGTCGGCGGGCACGGACGCCGCCGCCCGCCGGACCGTCGAGGTGCGCAGCGCGTCCGCCGTCGCCTCGGGCACCGGCACCAGCCGCACGGTGTCGCCGGGGCGGATCTGGCCCATCTTCCAGCGGTGCCCGGCGACCACGGTGACCGGGCACGCGAACCCGCCGAGCGACGGCCCGTCCGGTCCGAGCAGGATCGGGGTGTCGCCCGAGACGTTGAGCGCGCCGACGGAGTACGGGTTGTCGTGCAGGTTGGACGGGTGCAGCCCGGCCTCCCCGCCGTCCGGGCGGGCCCACCGCGGCTTCGGGCCGGTCAGGCGGATGCCGGTGCGGTTGGCGTGCGTCTGCACCTGCCACGTGGCGTCGTAGAGCATGTCCATGTCGTCGGGGGTGAAGTACGTCGGCGCGGGCTGCGGGCCCTCCTGCACGGCGAGCTCCCACGCGTGGACGAGCTGCGGCCGCGCCTCCTCGGGGACCGCGACGGGCGTCGGCGCGTCGCCGACCGGCGCCGCCGGGACCAGGACGTCCCCGGTGGCGAGCGCCCGCCCGGTGTACCCCCCGAAGCCGCCGAGCGAGAACGTCGACGCCGACCCCAGGTACTCGGGCACGTCGAGCCCACCGCGCAGCAGCACGTACGTGCGCAGGCCGGTCCCCGTCGGGGCGCCGACGTCGAGCACCGCCCCCGCGGGCACCTCGACCGGCTCCCACTGCGGCACGGTCGCGCCGTCCACCGTCACGGGCGCGTCGGCCCCGGTCACGCACACGACCGTCGCGTGGCTGAACCGCAGACGGGGCCCCTGCAGCGTGCACTCCAGGCCGGGCGCCCCCTCGGGGTTGCCGAGCGCGACGTTGCCGAGCCGGAACGACAGGTCGTCCATCGGGCCGGACGGGCTGATGCCGACGTCCCAGTGCCCGAGCCGGCCGGGCCAGTCCTGGACCGTCGTCATGACGCCGGGACGCAGCACCTCGACCCACGGCTCGTCGTCGGTGACGTGCGCGAGCGTGCCGGTCGTGTGCGTCGCGTCGACGAACGCCTCCTCGGCGACCGCGGCGCGCAGCAGCGGCAGGTTGGTGACGACACCCGCGACCGAGGTGCCTGCGAGCGCGTCCGTGGCGGCCGCGAGGGCGGCGTCGCGGTCGTCCGCGTGCACGATCACCTTGGCGAGCATCGGGTCGTAGTGGCTCGTGACCTCCTGCCCCGTCTCGGCCCACGCGTCGACGCGCACGCCCTCGGGGTAGACCACCTCGGTGAGCAGGCCCGCGCACGGCTGGTAGCCGCGGCGGGGGTCCTCGGCGTAGACACGGGCCTCGACGGCGTGGCCGCGGCGCGCCGGGCCGTCGTCGGGGAGCGCGGCGAGCTCGTCGCGCAGGTCCGCGTCGCCGCGCGCGAGGCGCAGCATCCAGCCGACGAGGTCGACGCCGGTGATCGCCTCGGTCACCGGGTGCTCGACCTGCAGGCGCGTGTTGACCTCGAGGAAGGAGACCTCCTGGCGGTCGACGTCGTAGACGTACTCGACCGTCCCGGCCGAGCGGTAGGCGACCGAGGCCGTCAGGGCACGCGCGGACGTCGCGAGCGCGTCCCGGACCGCGTCCGGCAGCCCGGGCGCCGGCGCCTCCTCGACGACCTTCTGGTTGCGGCGCTGCAGCGAGCAGTCCCGGTCCCCGAGGCTGACGACCCTCCCGGCGCCGTCGCCGAACACCTGCACCTCCAGGTGCCGCGCGCGCCGCACGAAGCGCTCCAGGAACACCCCGCCGGACCCGAAGCTCGCCTGCGCGAGCCGCTGCACGCGTGCGTACGCCTCGCGCAGCTCGTCCGGGCCGTCGCACGCCTGCATGCCGATGCCGCCGCCCCCGCCGACGGCCTTGAGCATGACGGGGTAGCCGACGGCGTCCGCGGCGGCGAGGGCGGCGTCGGCGTCGTCCAGCAGACCGCTGCCCGCGATGAGCGGGACACCGGCCGCGCGCGCGGCCTCCCGGGCGCGGTGCTTGTCGCCGAACACCTCCAGGTGCGCGGGCGTCGGACCGACGAAGGCGAGGCCCGCCTCCTCGACCGCGGCCGCGAACGCTGCGTTCTCCGACAGGAACCCGTAACCGGGGTGGATCGCGCCGGCACCGGTGGCGAGCGCCGCCTCGAGCACCGCGTCGGCGCGCAGGTACGACTCGGCGGCGGGCGCCGGGCCGAGGCGGACCGCCTCGTCGGCGAGTCGCACGTGCGGGGCGGCGGCGTCGGCGTCGGAGAAGACGGCGACGGTGCGCAGGCCCAGCGCGGACGCGGTCCGCAGGATCCGGACGGCGATCTCGCCGCGGTTGGCCACGAGCAGGGTGTCGAACACGGCGGCCCCTCGGGTCGGTCCGGCGCGGGGCCGGAGGACGACCGGGGCTGTATACACCCCGGTATCCGGGACCGTAGGAGGGTGGTGTTTCGCCCCGAGCGTCCGGCCGTGAACGCTGCGTTACGACCGACGGCCCCGTGGGGCGGCACCGCGGCACGGGGCCGTGTGACGACGAGACCGCCGTCGTGGTCCTCAGCGACGCCCGACTCGACGGTCTGACCAACGGGGTGCGGATGAGAGGTGCGGGTGACGGCCTCAGCCCGCGAGCGCCATGCGCGCCATCGCCGCCGACGCCCGGTCCATGACGACCTCGAGCGACTCCCCCACGTGCTTGTGCAGCGCCGTGAGCGCCTCCGGCAGCCGGTCGGCGAGCACGAGCCGCAGGATCTCCAGGTGCTCGTCGATCGTGGCCGTGATGCGCTCGTCCTCGACGAAGTCGTGCATGCGCACGGCGCGGATCTTCTGGTTCACGGTGACGAGGGCGTCGGTGAGCTGCGCGTTGCCCGACGCGCGCGAGAGCACCTGGTGGAAGCCCTCGTCGACGACGACGAAGCTCGGGTCGGGCTCCGGGACGTCGTCGCGCATCTCCTCCCAGCGGGCCAGCTCGGCGCGCAGCATGCCCGCGTCGTGCTTGACCTGCGGGTTCTCGACGGCGCGGGCGATGCCGCGCAGCTCGAGCGTGATGCGCAGCTCGTAGAGGTTGCGCAGCGTCTCCAGGGACGGAACGACGACGGCGTACCCGAAGTCGGTGCGCTCCACCAGGCCGTCGGACAGCAGGCGCGAGAGCGCCTCGCGGACCGGCGTGCGGGACACCTCGAACGCCTTGGACAGCTTCGGCTCGGTGAGCCGCTCGCGCGGGGAGACGCGGCCGTTGAGGATCTCGTCGCGCAGCCGGTGGTAGACCGCCTCCCGCAGCGACCCGCCCGTCCCCGTCCCCATACCCGGGGAGCCTAGACCTGCGCCGACGTCCCCCGGTGCCGGCAGCACCACGCCCGTCACAGGGCCATCGCCGCGCGGACGACGTCCTGCTGCTCGGCGCCGCCCGTGCCCGTGGCCGTCACGCGCCCCGACTCCAGCACGTGGTACCGGGCGGCCGCCGCGAGGGCGAAGCCCACGTGCTGCTCGACCAGCAGCACCCCGAGCCCGCCCGCGGCGAGCTGCACGACCGCGTCCTCGATCTCGGCGACGACCGACGGCTGGATGCCCTCGGTCGGCTCGTCGAGCACCATGACGCGCGGACCGGTCACCAGCGCCCGGGCGATCGCGAGCTGCTGGCGCTGCCCGCCGGAGAGCAGGCCCGCGCGCCGGCCCAGCACCTCCCGCAGGGCGGGGAACAGGTCGAGCGCCTCGTCGACGCGGCGCGCCCCACCCGACCCGGCGGCGTCGGCGACGAGCTGCAGGTTCTCGCGCGCCGTCAGCTGCCCGAACGACTGCTGCCCCTGCGGCACGTACGCCAGGCCGCGACGCACCCGCTGGTGCGGCCGCGCCCGCGTGACGTCGTCCCCGTCGACCAGCACGGCCCCCGACCGCACGGGCAGCAGCCCGACCGCGGCCCGCAGCAGCGTCGTCTTGCCCGCGCCGTTGTGCCCGAGCACGGCGACGACCTGCCCGGCCGGCACCTCGACGTCGACGCCGTGCACGACCTCCGTGCGCCCGTACCCGACGTGCACCCCGCACAGCTGCAGCATCACTCCACCTCCGTGCTCGTGGCCGTGCCCGTCCCGCAGCCGGGCCGGCCGCCGTCCGCGACCCGCGCCCGTGCGTGCCCGTGCCCAGGTACACCTCGACGACCCGCGGGTCCGCCTGCACCTGGGCGACCGTCCCCTCGGCGAGGACCTTCCCCTGGTGCAGCACGGTCACCGACGACGCGAACGCCCGCAGGAACTCCATGTCGTGCTCGACGACCACGACGGTCCGCTGCTCGCCGATGCGCTGCAGCAGCAGGCCGGTCTCCTCGCGCTCGGCCTGGCTCATGCCGGCGACCGGCTCGTCGAGGAGCAGCAGGCGCGCGTCCTGCACGAGCAGCATGCCGATCTCGAGCCACTGCTTCTGCCCGTGGGCGAGGACGCCCGCAGGCAGGTCGCGCACGTGCGCCAGGCCCACGGTCTCGAGCGCCGCCTCGACCTCGGGCGGCACCGACCGCCGCCGTCGCAGCATGGTCAGCGGACCCCGCCGGGCGCCGGCCGCGATGTCGAGGTTCTGCAGCACGGTGAGCTCGTCGAAGACGCTCGCGGTCTGGAACGTCCGCCCCACGCCCGACCGCGCGATGCGGTGCGACGGCCGCCCGAGCAGGTCGACGCCGCCGAACTGCGCCGACCCGCCGGCCGCGACCAGCCCGGTGAGGGCGTCGACGACCGTGGTCTTGCCGGCGCCGTTCGGGCCGATGAGAAAGCGCAGGTCGCCCTGGGTGACGGTGAGGTCGACGCCGTCGACCGCGACGAAGCCGTCGAACTCGACCCGCAGGCCGCGCACCTCGAGGTAGTCGTGCCGGAACCGGGCGGCCGGTGCGGCGAGCACCTGCTCGAGCGCCTCGGTGTCGAGCCGCCCGGCCTCGGCCGCCGGTGTCGTGTCGCTCATGCGTGCCTCCCGGCGGAGTCGACGGTGTCGGTCGTGACGTCGGGTGTGCCCGCCGGCGGGTCCGCCGGGACGCCGCCCGCGCTGCCCGCACCGGGCCGCACGTCGGACGCCGGCCCCACCGCGGGGACCGCGGCCCCGCGCGCCCGCCGCCGGCGCAGCGCCCCGCCGAGGCTCGCGAGCCCGTTCGGCAGGAACGCGACGACGCCGATGAACAGGGCCCCCTGGAAGTAGGTCCAGAACGAGGGGAACTGCTCGGACAGGCTGGTCTCGGCCCACGACACCGCGATGGACCCGAGCACGGGCCCCAGCAGGGTCGCGCGCCCGCCGATGGCCACGCCGACCAGCAGCGCGATCGACGGCACCACGCCGACGTCGGCGGGCGAGATGATCCCGGCGACGGGCGCGAACAGCGCGCCCCCGACCGCCGCGAACGCCGCGGCCACCGCGTACGCGACGACCTTGACGACCGCCGGGTCGTAGCCGAGGAACCGCACGCGGTTCTCCTGGTCGCGCACCGCGACCAGCAGCTCGCCGTAGCGCGAGCGCATGAGCAGCCGCACCGCCACGACCATGACGACGAGCACGCCGGCGGCGATGTAGTAGAGCATCCGCTTGTTCACCGGGTCGGCGAGGTCGTAGCCGAAGAACGACCGGAACCCGTTGAGCCCGTTCGTCCCACCGGTGACCTTCTGCTGGCCGACGAGCAGGATCGCGAACGCGGCCGCGAGCGCCTGCGACAGGATCGCGAAGTACGCCCCGCGCACGCGCCGGCGGAACACCGCGAGCCCGAGCACGGCGGCCAGGCCGGCGGGCAGCAGCAGGATCGCCAGCACGGTCACCACGGGCGAGCGCAGCGGCTCCCACCACCCGGGCACGACCCCGTCGCCGTACAGGAGCATGAAGTCCGGCACGCCGCCGGGCCCTGCGTCCGACAGCTTCATGTGCATCGCCATGAGGTAGCCGCCGAGGCCGAAGAACACGCCCTGCCCGAGCACGAGCATCCCGCCGCGCCCCAGGCCAGGCCGATGCCGACCGCGACCATCGCCAGGCACAGGAACTTGGCGAGCAGGTTGAGCCGGAAGTCCGAGAGCACCGCGGGCGCGACGCCCACGAGCAGCACCACCGCGAGCGCGACGCCGCCCCACACGCGCACGCCCTCGCGCCGCCACCAGGCGGGGCGGGCCACGGCCGCCTCCACGGGGCCCACCTGCGCGGCGCTCACGCGAGGCTCCGCGTGCGGACCGAGACGAGCCCCTGCGGCCGCAGCTGCAGGAACGCGACGATGACGACGAACAGCAGCACCTTGGCCAGGCTCGCGGTCGTCGAGTACTCGAAGCCGGCCTGCAGGATGCCGAGCCCGACGGCCGCGAGCACGGCGCCCTTGAGCTGGCCGATGCCGCCGACGACCACGACGAGGAACGCGTCGACGACGTACGCGGTGCCGAGCGTCGGGCCGATCGACCCGAGCAGCGTGAGCGCCACGCCGGCGACGCCGGCGATGCCGGACCCGACGAAGAACGTGAGCCGGTCCGTCGCCCGGGTCGACACCCCGGACGTCTCGGCGAGGTCGCGGTTCTGCACCGTGGCGCGGATCCGCCGGCCCAGCGGCGTCACCTTGAGCACCACCGACAGGGCGAGGACCGCGGCGACCGCGAGCGCGAGGATGAACAGCCGGCTCCTCGGCACCTCCATGCCGAGCAGCGGCACCGCCCCGGACAGCCATGACGGCGCGCGCACGTCGACGTTGGGCGCGCCGAACACGTCACGGGCGGCCTGCTGCAGCACGAGCGAGACACCGAACGTCACGAGCAGGGTGTCGAGCGGGCGCCGGTACATGCGGGAGATGAGCGTGACCTCGAGCAGCAGGCCCAGCAGCCCGCCGACGAGGAAGCCGAGCGGCAGCGAGACGAGCAGCGAGACCCCCGCGTCGGGCAGCAGCTGCTGCACGACGAACGCGGTGTACGCGCCGGCCATCATGAACTCGCCGTGCGCCATGTTGATGACGCCCATCTGACCGAACGTCAGGGCCAGGCCGAGCGCCGCGAGCAGCAGGACCGAGCCGAGGCTCAGACCCGCGAACAGCTGAGGGAGCAGGGCGTCCATCGCCGCCGCCTTCCGTCGTGGGGTGGGACGCGCCGCCGCGCCGGGCGACGACCCGGCCGGCCGAGGGGTCGGACCGGCCGGGCCGCCGCGTCAGGGACGCGCGGAGCGCGCGGGTCGGGTCAGGACAGGCCCTCGGCCCAGTCGTAGCCCTCGAGGAACGGGTCCGGCTCGATCGGGCCGTCGGACTGCCACACCGGGTAGATGAGGCCGTCCTCGCGGATCTCGCCGACGTACGCGGTCTTGGCGATGTGGTGGTTGTCGCCGTTCACGGTGACGGTGCCCTCGGGCGCGTCGAACGAGACGCCGTCCGCGGCCTCCTGAATCGCCGCGACGTCGAAGGACTCGGCCTTCTCGACCATGCCCTTCCACAGGTAGAGGGACGTGTACGCCGCCTCCATGGGGTCGGACGTCGGGCGGTCGTCGCCGTACTTGGCCTTGAAGGCGCTGACGAACTCGGCGTTCGCCGGGGAGTCGACCGTCTGGTAGTAGTTCCAGGCCGTCAGCTGGCCCGCGACGTTCTCGACGCCGATGCCGCCGACCTCCTCCTCGGCGACCGAGACGGACACCACGGGCGCCACCTCGGGGGTGAGGCCGACGTTCTTGTACTCCTTGAAGAACGCCACGTTGGAGTCGCCGTTCAGGGTGTTGAACACCGCGTCGGCGCCCGAGGCCTTGAGCTTGTTGACGATCGTCGAGAAGTCGGTGTGCCCGAGGGGCGCGTACTCCTCGCCGACGACCTCGATGCCGTTCGCCTCGGCGTAGGCGTTGATGATCTTGTTCGCCGTCCGCGGGAAGACGTAGTCGGAGCCGACCAGGAAGACCTTCGTCTTCCCCTGCTCCTTCAGGTAGTCCATGCCGGGGATGATCTGCTGGTTGGTCGTCGCGCCCGTGTAGAAGACGTTCGGCGACGCCTCGAGGCCCTCGTACTGGACGGGGTAGAACAGCAGCGCGTCGTTGCCCTCGAAGACGGGCAGCATCGCCTTGCGCGACGACGACGTCCAGCCGCCGAAGACGGCGGCCACGCAGTCGGACGAGATGAGCTTCTCGGCCTTCTCCGCGAAGACGGTGGGCTCGGAGGCGCCGTCCTCGGCGACGACCTCGAGCTGCTTGCCGAGCACGCCGCCGGCCGCGTTGATCTCCTCCGCGGCGAGGTCGAGGGAGTCGCGGACGGTCTGCTCGGAGATGGCCATCGTGCCGGACAGCGAGTTCAGGAAGCCGATCTTGATCGTGTCGCCCGACGTGTCGACGCAGGACGCGCCGCCGGAGGACGAGGCACCGGTCTCGGCGCCGGCGCGGGCGCCGCAGGCGGACAGGGCGAGCGCGGTGGCGAGGACGCCCGCGGACAGCGCGAGCGCGCGACCCCGGGAGGCCCGGACGGGGAGGGGATGAGTGGTCAACGCAGGTGCCTTTCGACGGGACGAGCGGGAGGTCCTGACGTGCTCGGGTCGGCGGGGCTCCGCGTCGCACCGCGTTGTGTCCCGCGGCGTATACAGCCCTGCGCCCATGGCCGAGGACGCTAGGGACGTCGTGTTTCTGCTGGCCGACCCCCGGTGTGAACAGTCGGTTTCGCCGCCGCCGGCCGGGACGCACCGCGCGCGCGTACCACGGCGGGCGCGTTCCGGCCGGGTCGCGGTGGCGCGGCGACTACGCTCGGCGCATGTTCCTGCGACCCCTCGACCAGTCCGCCAAGCTCAAGGACGTCCTCTACGAGATCCGTGGCAAGGCGCTGGACGAGGCAGCACGCATGGAGGCCGAGGGCCGGCGCGTCCTCAAGCTCAACACCGGCAACCCGGCCGCGTTCGGGTTCGACGCGCCGCACCAGATCGTCGCCGACGTCATCGCGGCCGTCCCGCACGCGCACGGGTACACCGAGTCGCGCGGCATCCTCTCGGCGCGCCGCGCCATCGTCACGCGCTACGAGACCGTCCCCGGGTTCCCGACCTTCGACGTCGACGACGTCTACCTCGGCAACGGCGTCTCCGAGCTCATCACGATGACGCTGCAGGCCCTGCTGGACGAGGGCGACGAGGTGCTCATCCCCTCACCCGACTACCCGCTGTGGACGGCCATGACGAGCCTGTCCGACGGCAAGCCGGTGCACTACCGGTGCGACGAGTCGACCGGCTGGCAGCCGGACGTCGAGGACATCCGCGCGCGCATCACCCCGCGCACGAAGGCGATCGTCGTCATCAACCCGAACAATCCCACCGGGGCGGTGTACAGCCGCGAGGTGCTCGAGCAGATCGCCGCGGTCGCCCGCGAGCACAGCCTCCTGCTGCTCGCCGACGAGATCTACGACCGGATCCTGTTCGACGGCGCGCAGCACGTCCCGATGGCGTCCGTCGCGCCCGACCTGCTGTGCCTGACGTTCAACGGGCTGTCGAAGACGTACCGCGTGGCCGGGTTCCGCTCCGGCTGGGTCGTGATCACCGGTCCGCAGGCGCACGCGAAGGGGTTCATCGAGGGCATGACCCTGCTCGCCTCGACGCGCCTGTGCCCCAACGTGCCGGCGCAGCACGCCATCCAGGCGGCGCTGGGCGGCGTGCAGTCCATCGAGGGGCTCATCGCGCCGGGCGGGCGGCTGCACGAGCAGCGGCAGGTGGCGTGGGAGGGCCTGAACAAGATCCACGGCGTCGACTGCGTGCGCCCCGACGGCGCGCTCTACCTGTTCCCGCGCCTGGACCCCGAGGTGCACGAGATCCACGACGACGCGCAGCTGGTGTACGACCTGCTCGTCAGCGAGCAGATCCTGCTCGTCGCCGGCACGGGCTTCAACTGGCCGACGCCGGACCACCTGCGCCTCGTCACGCTGCCGGAGGCACGCGTGCTCGCCGAGGTGGTCGAGCGGATCGGCAACTTCCTGGCGTCGTACAAGCAGGTGCCCGCGCGCGTCTGAGGACCGCCCGGACGACCGAGGGGCCCGCCGCGCAGCCGCGCGGCGGGCCCCTCGTGCGCGGACGTCAGAGGACGAGCAGCGACCAGCCGCCGCGGCCGTACCCGCTCACCTCGACCCGCAGGTCCGTGCGGCGCACGTACGCCTTGACCCACGGCACCACGTCGGCCGGCAGCGGCTCGCCGGGCGCGTACACCGAGTCGAGCCGCACGTGCGGCACGTCCGGGCCGTTGAGCAGCGACGAGGCGACGTTGATGACCTCGCGCGCGTTCTCCTCCAGGTTCGGCGACAGCCCGCCCGCCGCCGCGTCCTCGGCGGCCGGCCGCGGCACGAGGCCGATCGCCGCGCCGACGTAGGCCGCGAGCGCGAGGTCCATGAGGATCATCGCGCGCAGGTGCAGCAGCCGGTCCACGAACAGCCCCACCAGCGCCCCGCCGGGCGCCTCCGGGTCCACCATGTCGCCGCCGGTGGTGACGACGACCTCACGCCCGAGCAGGTTCTCGAGCAGGTCGCGCACGTCCTTGGCGCTGGGCAGCGGCGTCTGCGGCTCCAGGCTCATGCCAGCACCGGCTCGATCGCGTCGCGGAAGGTCTCCGCCGTGAACGGCTTGACGATGAGGAACAGCGCCCCCTCGCGCTCGGCGAGCTCACGCATCTCGTCCGAGCCCTCCGACGTCACGAAGCCGAAGGGCGTCGAGAAGCCCTCGGCCCGCAGGCTGCGCAGCAGGTCGATGCCGTTCATCTCCGGCATGTTCCAGTCCGACAGGACGACGTCCGGCTCGTCCGCGCGCACGGCGGCCAGGGCCTGCGCCCCGTCGGCCGCCTCACGGACGTCCCAGTCGTAGCCGGCCTGTCGCAGCGTGCGGATGACGATCTGGCGCATGACGCGGCTGTCGTCCGCGATGAGCACGCGGATCATCGGTCCCTCCTCCTGTCCGGGCGGCTCGGCACAGCCACCCCTGACGCTCCCCTGGTCCTCACGGGTGCCTCGGCCGTCACAGCACGCCCCGCACCACGAGCTCCAGAGCCCGCCCGTGCCAGGCCAGGACCATCTCCGTGAGCACGAGCCCGCCCGGCAGACCCGGGTCGACGTCGGCCACCTGCGGCAGACCGAGCGTACCCGTCGTCTCGAGCAGCGACTTGACGTTGCCGCCGACGACGTTGACCACCTCGCCGAACGCGTCGACCAGGTCGGCGCGCTCGATCGGCTCGTCCTCGCCGAACCCGAGCAGGGCGCGGGCGAGCGCGTGCGCGGTGCTCGTCTCGGTCGTCAGGGAGGCACGCCCGGCCCAGTCGCCGTGCAGGTCGACCCACGCGGTGAGCGGCTCCTGCCAGCCCGGCGCCGCGCCCTCCCAGGGCACGATCGTGCCGACGTCGCCGTCGACCATGGACGCGAAGATGTCCTGCGCGATGGCGTAGACGTCCTCGCCTGCGATGACCTGGCTCATACGGGCTCCCCGGCCGCGACGAGGCCGAGCAGCTCGAGCTTGTCGCGGATCGCGTCGACGGTGAACGGCTTGATGAGGTACTCGTGCGCGCCTGCTGCCAGGGCGCGGACGATCTGCGACTGCTCGCTCTCGGTGGTGACCATCATGATCGTCATGCCCCGCAGGGAGCGGTCCTTGCGGACCGCGGTGACGAACTCGAGGCCGTCCATCACGGGCATGTTCCAGTCCACGCACACGAGGTCGACCGGACCGGTGGCGGCGAGCTTGTCCAGGGCGTCCTGGCCGTGCTCGGCGTCGTCCGTCTCGAACCCCAGCGTGCGCAGGGCCCGGGCCACGATGACGCGCATCGTGCGCGAGTCGTCGACGACCAGTGCTCTCATGTCAGCCCAGCTCCTCGGGTCGGGGTCGGCGTGGGGGCGGCGTCGCGGAGCATCCCGATCGTCTCCGCGAGGGCGGGGGCCGCAGGGTGCGGGACGGACGTCACCGGCACCGGCGTCGACCTGCCCGCGGAGGGCGTCGGCACGAGCGAACCCGGCCGCGCCGGGGCCGTCGGGCGGAAGGCGACGGTCGAGCCGAGCTGCACCCGCTCGAAGCCGTCGTGCACCCCGCTCGTCGTCTCGGCCGACCCCAGCACCAGCCACCCCTCGGGGCGCAGCGCCGTGCGCACGTGCTCCAGCACGGCGTGCCGCGTCGGCAGGTCGAAGTAGATGAGCACGTTGCGCAGGAACACCACGTCGAAGCCCCCGTGGGCGGGGTGTCGAGCAGGTTGTGCCGGCGGAACGTGACCGTGCGGCGCAGCGCGTCACCGACGCGCCAGTGCATGCCGTGCCGCTCCAGGTGCCGCACCAGCATGGCCGCCGGCAGACCCCGGTTGACCTCCAGCTGCGTGTACTCGCCCGCCCGGGCGCGCTCCAGCACCTGGGTCGACAGGTCCGTGGCCAGCACCTCGGGACGCGCCTCCGGCCCCAGGGTCTCGGCCAGGACCATCGCGATCGAGTACGGCTCCTGGCCCGTCGAGCAGGCCGCCGACCAGATCCGCGGCGCGAGCCGGCTGCCCCGCTCGGCGAGCGCCGGCAGGATGTGCCGGCGCAGCGCCTCGAACGGCGCGACGTCGCGGAACCACGACGTCTCGTTGGTCGTCAGGGCCTCGACGACGTCGTCGTGCGCCGGGGAGCCCGGCTGCTCGGCGCGCAGGCGCGCGACGTACGCGTCGACGTCCGGCAGGCCGGCCTCCCGCGCGAGCGGCATCAGCCGGCTCTCCACGAGGTACTCCTTGCCGTCCTCCAGCTGGATGGCGCTGGTGCGGCGCACGTGCTCCGCCACGTAGGCGAACGTGTGCCGTGCGATGCTCACGAGATCCTCCCGACCGGCGCTCGTCGCGCCTGCGTGACGGTGCTGGTCACCGCGTCGGCGATCTCGCCGAGCGGCAGCACCGCATGTGCCCAGCCGGCCGTGGCGACCGCGCCGGGCATGCCCCAGACGACGCTCGTCGGCTCGTCCTGGACGACGACCGTTCCGCCCGCGTGCACGACGGACTCCGCACCCGCGCGGCCGTCGGCACCCATGCCGGTCAGCACGACCGCGAGCAGCTCGCCGCGCACCGCGTCGACCGCGGAGCGCAGCAGCACGTCCACCGCGGGGCGGCAGTAGTTGACCGGCGGGCCGTCGTCCAGGTGCGCGACCAGCTCGCCCGCGGCGTACCGGACCACGAGGTGCCGGTCGCCGGGCGCGACGTACGCGTGCCCGGGCTCGAGCACCTGGCCCTGCTCCGCCTCGTGCACCCGGACCGGCCCGAGCCGGTCGAGGCGCTGGGCGAGCTGACGGGTGAACACGGGCGGCATGTGCTGCACGACCACGACCGGCACGGGCAGCACGGGCAGCGCGCCCACCAGCCGCGAGAGCGCCTCCGGACCGCCCGTCGACGCACCGACCGCCACCAGGCGGACCCGGTGGTGCGGCGCGGCGGGCCGCAGCACCGGGACCGGTGCGGGCCTCGTGACCGGGACGGCCGGCGCGGTGACCGCCCGCAGGGGCCGGACCGGAGCACGCACCTCCTCGCCGCCGCGCGGCGGTGCGAGCGCGAGGATCCGCGGGACCAGCTGCGCCGCGACCTCCGCGAGCGCGGCGGCCATGCTGGCGGTGCTGCCGGGCTTCGTGACGTAGTCCGTCGCACCGGCCTGCAGCGCGTCGAGCGTCGCCTCGGCGCCGCGCTCCGTCAGCGTCGAGAACATGATCACCGGCTGCCGGTGGCCCGCGGCGCGCATCGCGCGCACCGCCCCGATGCCGTCGAGCTCGGGCATCTCGACGTCCATCGTCACCAGGTCGGGCGCGAGCTGCTCGATCTTCGCGAGCGCGATGCGCCCGTTGGCCGCCACGCCCACCACGTCGATGCGCGGGTCGCGCGAGAGCACCTCGGTGACGAGGCGGCGGACGACGACCGAGTCGTCGACCACCAGCACCCGGGTCCGTGCCACGTCCGTGTCCGTCCGTCCTCGTCGCGCGTCAGTACGTGAAGGCGGCCACGCGGCGGCGCAGCTCGTCCGACATGCGCGCCAGCTCCGACACCGACGACGTCATCTGCCCGACGACCTGCGACGACGACTGGGCCGACGTCGCGACGCCCGTGATGTTCTCGGCGATCTCGCCCGAGCCCGTGGCGGCCTCGACGACACCGCGCGACATCTCGTTCGTCGTGGCGGTCTGCTCCTCCACGGCCGAGGCGATCGTCAGCTGGTAGTCGTTGATCGAGGCGATGACGGAGCCGATCTCGCCGATCGCCGAGACCGCACCGGTCGTGTCCTGCTGGATAGCCTCGACGCGGCGCGCGATGTCCTCGGTCGCCCGCGCGGTCTCCTGCGCGAGCTCCTTGACCTCACCGGCGACGACCGCGAAGCCGCGGCCCGCGTCACCGGCCCGCGCCGCCTCGATCGTGGCGTTGAGGGCGAGCATGTTCGTCTGCTCCGCGATGCTGGTGATGAGCTTGACGACGTTGCCGATCTCCGCGCTGGACGAGCCCAGGCGCGTGACGGTGTCGTTCGCGCTATGCGCGGCCGCCGTCGCGGCGTGGGCGACGCGCGCCGCCTCGGACGCGTTCTGCGCGATCTCGCGGATCGAGGCACCCATCTGCTCGGCACCGGCGGCGACCGCCTGCACGTTGCGCGACACCTGCTCCGCTGCGGCGGCGACGACGCCGGCCTGCGCGCTGGTCTCCTCCGAGCCCGCGGCGACCTGGCTGGACGCGGCCGACAGCTCCTCGGCCGCGGAGGCGACGGTCTGGGCGGCCTCGGCGACCCCCGTCAGCGTCGTGCGGACGGACTGCTGGGCCTGGCCGAGCGAGGCGGCCATCGCGCCGAGCTCGTCGCGGGAGCGCACGTCGGCGGGCACCGTGAAGTCGCCCTCCGCCATCGCCTCGAGCGAGCGGCGGACCTTGACGACACCGGCGCGGACGCGGCGGCCCATGAGCACCGCCAGCGCCACGCCGCCGACGATCGCGACGAGGAAGCTGATGACGACCCGGCGCGTGGCGGCGTCCGCCGCCGCGGCGGCCTCGTCGGCCGTCGTGCCCATGTGCGCCTCGAGCTCGGCGCGGGTGGTGTCGAGGTACTCGGTGAACGTGGCGACCAGCGGCTCGCTGACGTCCCGCACCATCCGGTCGTACGCCTCGCTGTCGCCCGACGTCGCCGGCGGGACGAGGAGGGTGTCGCGCTGGTCCTGCCACCGGTTGAAGCCGCCCCAGAACGCCTGCCAGCTGGCCCAGGAGCCGATCTCGGAGGAGTCGAGCGCCGCGACCTGCTCCGCGAGCAGCGCGTCCGTCGCGGCCAGCTCGTCGAGCCAGCGCTGCTTCACCTCGGGCGAGTTCGTCGCGGCGAGCTGGGCGATGACGAGCTGGGCGTGCAGCTGCTGGTAGCGCACGTTCTCCAGGCCGACGAGCGTCTTCTCCTGCATCTCGACGATCTGCGCGCTGCGGTCGGCGACGTCCTGGAGGCTGACGACGGCGTACGCCCCGGCGGACCCGGTCAGCACGGCCATGAGCGCGACGAGACCGAGGATCTTGGTCAGCACCGAGGCGCCGACCCGCGGCAGCCGCAGACGCAGCCGCGGCCGAGGGACACGCAGGCGCAGCCGGCGCCACACCGTGGTGATGATGCTCATCGCGGGCTCCTTGGAGGGCAGCGGGTGGTCGGTGGGGTCCGTCGGGCCCGGCCGCCCCGACCGATCGGCCGGGGGGACCGGGTCCTGAGTCGTCGACGCGGCCACGTCAGGCCGCCGGCACGGTCGCGTCGAGGTCGAGCACGTGCAGCAGCCCCTCGGGCAGCACGTGGGCGCCGCGCACCAGCGCGCGGACGCTCGCGTCGAGGGTCTCCGGCGCGGGTGCGAACGTCTCCTCGTCGGCGTCGACGACGTCGCCGAGGGAGTCGACGACGAGCGCGACGTCCTCGTCGTGCACGTGCACGACGACGAGGGTCGCCTCGGGCGGCACCGCCCGGGAGGGCAGGCCCAGCGGCACGCGCGGGTCGACGACGGGCACGACGCGGCCCCGCAGGTTGAGCAGGCCGACGACGTCGTCGGGCGCGAGCGGGACGCGCGGCCCGGTGGCGGTGCGCAGCACCTCGCGCACGCGCTGGACGTCGACGCCGTAGCGGGCGTCGTCGAGGGCGAAGGTCACCAGCCTGCTCATCGTGCGGCTCCCACGAGCTCGTCGGCGGACTCGGGCTCGTCGTCGAGGAACGTCGGGTCCGCCGCCCGCACCGCCGCCTGCCAGTCGAGGCGCTCGGTGACGCGGCCGCCGATGACGGTCGAGCCGAGCAGCCCCACGTCGGCGACCGGCGAGTGGTCGGCCTCGTGGTCCCGCTCGACGTCGACGATCCCGTGCACGACCAGGCCGACCGTGCGCGAGCCGCGCGTGAGCACGACGACGATCTGCTCCTGCGGCCCGTCGCCGGCCCCGATGAGCCGGTCGACGCGGGCCAGGGGCAGGATGTCGCCGCGGTAGCGCAGCACGTCCCGCCCGCCCACGCGCTCGAAGTCGTCCACGCGGACGGGTTCGAGCCGGGTCAGCAGGTGCGACGGCAGGCACACGCGGCGGTCGTCGACCGAGACGACGAGGACCTCCTCGCCCGGGTCGCCGGCGTCCGTCGCGACGTCCGGCTCGTCCTCCTCCACGGCCTCCGCGTCGCCCGCGAGGTTGCGCCGGGCGAGCGCCTGCAGGTCGAGGATGAGCGCGAGCTCGCCGTCGCCGAGCACGGTCGCGCCGGAGTAGGCGCCGACGCCCTTGAGGCGCGCGGACAGCGCCTCCACGACGATCTCCTCGGTGGTCAGCACGCGGTCGACCACGAGCCCGAAGCGGTACCGGTCGACCTGCAGCACGAGGACGACGGACCCGGGCGGCGGCTGCGTCGCCTCGGAGACGCCGAGCGCGGTACCGAGCAGCACGAGCGGCAGCAGGCGCCCGCGCAGCCGGTACACCGGCGCGCCGTGCACGTGCTCCACGGCGGAGGTGCCGGAGCGGCCGTCCGCGGAGACCAGCTCGAGGACGCTGGTCTGCGGCACCGCGTAGACGCGCCCGGCGCACTCGACCGTCAGGGCCGGGATGATCGCGAGGGTCAGCGGCATGCGCAGACGCCACACCGTGCCCTCGCCCGGCGTCGTCTCGACGTCGACCGTGCCGCCGACGGCCTCGATCTTGGTGCGCACGACGTCCATGCCGACGCCGCGGCCGGACACGTTCGTCACGCTGGCGGCGGTCGAGAAGCCCGGGAGGAACAGCAGGTTCAGCAGCTCCGCCGTCGAGGCGGACGCGACCTGCTCCGGCGTGCGCAGGCCGCGCTCGACGGCCTTGGCGGCGACCGCGGCGGCGTCGATGCCCCGCCCGTCGTCGGCGACCTCGATGACCACCTGGCCGCCGGCGTGCACGGCCCGCAGCGTGAGGCGGCCCTTCGCCGGCTTGCCCGCCGCGACGCGCACGTCCGGCGGCTCGATGCCGTGGTCGACGGCGTTGCGCACGAGGTGCGTGAGCGGGTCCCGGACGGCCTCGAGCAGGCTGCGGTCGAGCTCGGTCTCGCCGCCGACGAGCTCGAGCTGCACCTCGCGGCCGCAGGCCGTGGCGAGGTCGCGCACGATGCGCGGCATCTTGGACCACAGGTGCTCCATGGGCTGCATGCGCGTGCGCATGACGCCCTCCTGCAGCTCGCCCGCGATGAGGTCGAGCCGCTGCGCGGAGCGCACGAGGTCGACGTCGTCGGTGGCGGCGGCGAGCCGGCTGATGCGGTTGCGGGCCAGCACGAGCTCGCCGACCTGGCGGACCAGCGCGTCGAGCAGGGCGACGTCGACGCGGATGGCGGCGTCGGCCGCCGCCGCGCGCTGGCCGTGCTCCTCGGCCGGGGCCTTCGGCTCGGCCGCGGGGGCCGGGGCGGAGGCGGGGGCCGGGGCGGGTGCGGTGGCCGCGGGGGCGGACTGGGCGCGCTCCGCGGCGGGGGCTCGTGCGGTGCGGGCAGCACGGCGGCCGCCGCGTCCTGCGCGGCCGGCACGGGGGCCGGCGCCGCGGGCTCGGCCGGCGCGGGAGCGGGCGGGGCCGTCGGCGCGGGGGCCGTCGGCGCGGGAGCCGCGGCGTCGCCGGCGGCGACCGCCGCGGGCGCCGGGACGTCCGCCAGCACGCTCTCGACGAGGGCCACGGCGTCGTCGATCGCGACGTCACCGTCCGTGCCGCTGCTCTCGATGGCGGTGAGCAGGTCCCGCACGCGGTCGACCATCGCGAGCAGGACGTCGGTCGTGCGCTGGTCCATCGAGCGCTTGCCGTCGCGCAGCTGGACGAGGAGGTTCTCCCCCACGTGCGTCAGCCGCTCGAGCTGGCCGAAGGCGAGGAAGCCGCTCGTCCCCTTGATCGTGTGGATCGTCCGGAAGACGCTGCTCAGCAGCGGACGCGAACCGGGCTGCTCCTCGAGCGCCACGAGATCGCGGTCCAGCTGGTCGAGGTTCTCGAGGCTCTCGACCAGGAACTCGCGGACGATCTCGTCGAACTCGTCCATGCACCCCTCCCCGCTCCCGGAGCACCTGCGCCCCGCACGGAGGGCCCATCGGCCGCACCGGGCGCGACCTGAGGGGTCG
Source organism: Cellulomonas sp. JZ18 (assembly GCF_009720485.1). Classification (NCBI taxonomy): domain Bacteria; kingdom Bacillati; phylum Actinomycetota; class Actinomycetes; order Micrococcales; family Cellulomonadaceae; genus Cellulomonas; species Cellulomonas sp. JZ18. The sequence continues at coordinate 3,380,720 of NZ_CP045245.1, forward strand.
CGAGCGCGTCGGCGCGGCGCGGCGACGTGCGCTGGGTCACGCGGACGACGGGCCGTGCGCCCGGGCGGGGCGTGGCCGTGCGCGTGGGCGGGCGTCGCGAGGACGAGTGGCGGGCGGGACCGCCGCCGCTCAGCGGCTGGGGGCCGTGCCCTCGCCCTCGTCGTGCCGTGCCACGTCCGCGCCCGCCGCGTCCGCACGCGCCGGGTCCGCGGGGGCCGGGTCCGCAGGGGCCGGGCCGGCAGGGGCGGCGCCGCCCGACGCCGGCGCCGGGCCGCGGGTGCCGCGGGGCGGGACGAGCCCGCGCAGGGACTCCTCCGCGGCGGCGTCCGCGGCGGCGGCGCGCGCGTTGGCCTCGCCCACCGCGGCGAGCACCTCGGCCCGGTGCACGCGCACGTGCCGCGGCGCCTCGATGCCGAGCCGCACCCCGTCGGAGCGCACCTCGATGACGGTGATGACGACGTCGTCACCGATGACGAGGCGCTCACCGGCGCGGCGGGTCAGCACGAGCATGCCTGCGACACTACCTCGCCGTCCCGCGGCCCCCGCGCCGCACCCGGCGCACGGCGGGGCGCGCCGCGTCCTCAGCCGAGCGCGGCGTCGAGCTCCTGGCCGAGCGCCGCGGCCCAGACCAGGCGGGACGCCGGCAGACCGTCGATCCAGGCCACCGGCCGCTCGAGCTCGAGGACCGTCCCCGGTGCCGCGGTGTCCAGCAGCCCCTGCACCGCGAGCGCGTCCGCCGGGCGCTCGGCGCCGACCGCGCCGACCCAGGCCGCCGCGTCGGCAGGCTTCGTGCGGGCGTCGACGACGGCCCACACCTGGTCGGCGCGCATCGTGCCCAGCACGGTCGCGGCCACGGACCGGTCGTGCGCGTCCGGGCCCACCCGCAGCGCGACGACGGTCGGTCCCGCCGCACCCGCCCCGGCGGCACCGCCGGCCCGCCGGGGCCCCGTGAGCCGCGCCGGCAGCGGCGCGCGCCCGGGGTCCACCTCGACGAGCGCGTCGTCCGGCAGGCGCCAGCGCGCGACGAGCGTGCGGGCGACCGCCGTGGCGTCGTCGCCGACCCCGGCGACGACGAGCACGTCCCCCGCACCGCGGGCGGGGGCGGGGGCGTCGGGACGCGTGCGAGCACGGCCGCGAGCGTCAGCGGGCCCGCGTCGAGGACGGCGGCGGGGACGCCGAGGCGCACGAGCTCGGCACGCAGGGCGACCGTCGCCGGCCCCGGTGCCGCCGCCGCGGGCGCGGGCGCTGCGGACGGCGCCGGTACCGGCCGCGCCGGGGGCGGCACCTCGACGTCCGCGGCCGGCACGCCGACGCCGGCGCGCACCTGCTCGAGCACGCTCGCGAAGTCCGGGGACGACGTCGACACGCGCCCCTCGTCCGAGGCGCGCGCGAGCGCCGCGCCCGCGGGCGCGGCCGCGTCGTCCGGGTCGCCGGGCCCCGCGCCGGCCTCCGCGCGGTCCGCCGCGTCGAGCAGCGCCTCGAGCCCGGCCGGGCCGCCGGCGTCCGCGGGGACGACCGGAGCCGGCGGCCGGTGCGCGAACCGGCGCAGCGGCTGGTCCGGCTCGTCCGGCACGTCGACCGTCAGCTCGTACCGCTCCTTGGCGAAGAACCCGGCGAGGCCGCCGGTGCGCACGCGCTCGGCCTGCACGATGCGCGCGGTCGGCCCGAACTGCGCACGCACGTGCGTGACCAGCTCGGTGAGGTCGTCCCCCTCAAGCAGCAATCGCGTGGTCACCGCTCACCACCCCGGCGGTGTCGACCTGCGCACCCGCGGCCGTGACCTCGGTGTACGACAGCACCGGCAGGCGGGGGTCGCCGAGCGCGACGAGCCGGCGCAGCGCGGGCCGGATGGCGGGCGCGCACGCGAGCACGACCCCACGGCCGTCGGCCTCCGCCCGGGCGACCGCCACGCGCAGCTGGCCGAGGATCGCGTCGAGCCGCTGCGGCTCGACGAGCAGCTGGCTGCCCTGGTCGCCCGGACGCAGGTTCTCGGCGAGCCGGTGCTCGAGCACCGGGTCGAGCGTGACGACCCGCAGCACGCCCTCGTGCACGTACGGGGCCGCGAGCGCCGGGCCCAGCGCGCCGCGCGCGGCCTCGACGAGCCCCTCGGGGTCCGTCGAGACGCGGGCGCGCAGCGTCAGCGCCTCGTAGATGCGGCCGAGGTCGCGGATCGGGACCTGCTCGGTGAGCAGGCCCTGCAGGACGCGCTGCACCTCGCCCAGCGACAGCAGGGACGGCACGAGCTCCTCGACGACCGACGGGTTGACCTGCTTGAGCCCCTCGGTGAGCACCCGCACGTCCTCGCGGCCCAGCAGGCGGGCGGCGTGCGAGGAGATGAGCGCGCCGAGGTGCGTGATGAGCACGGACACACGGTCGACGACCGTCGCGCCCGTCATCTCCGCGGCGTGCCGCAGCTCCGCGGGCACCCACTTTCCGGGCAGGCCGAACACCGGCTCGGACACCGCCGTGCCGGGCAGCGCCGCGAGGTCGTCGCCGAGCGCGAGGACGCGACCCGCGGGTGCCTGGCCCCGGCCCACCTCGACGCCCGCGATCCGCACGACGTACGTCGCGGGCGGCAGGTCCACGCTGTCGCGCGTGCGCACGGGCGGCACGACGATGCCGAGGTCGAGCGCGACCTTGCGGCGCAGGCCGCGCACGCGGGCGAGCAGGTCCTGCTCCGGGCCGGTGCCGACGAGGTCGACGAGGTCGGGCGCGAGCAGGATCTCGAGCGTGTGCACGCGCATCTGCTCGATGAGCTGCTCGGGGCTGTCCGCGCTCGGCGCCGCGACGACCTGCGCCTGGTCCGCCTCGACCCGGGCGGCGAGGTCCGCGGCCTTCTCGCGCGCGCCGACGCGCTGGCCCAGCAGGAGCAGGCCCGCGCCGACCAGCAGGAACGGCGGCTTCGGCATGCCCGGCAGCAGCGCGAGCGCCACCGCGGCCCCGCCGGCGATGAGCAGCGCGTTGCGCGACTGCAGCAGCTGCTTCGAGGCGACGGTGCCCATGTCGCCCTCGGCCGTCGCGCGCGTGACGACGATGCCCGTGGACACCGACAGCAGCAGCGCGGGGATCTGCGTCACCAGGCCGTCGCCGATGGTCAGGAGGCTGAAGCGCTCGATCGCCTCACCGGCGCTCATGCCCATCTGGAGCATGCCGACCGCGAACCCGCCGACCAGGTTGATGACGGTGATGACGATGCCCGCGATCGCGTCGCCCTTGACGAACTTCGAGCCGCCGTCCATCGCACCGTAGAAGTCGGCCTCGGCCGCGATGTCCGCGCGCCGGCGCCGCGCCTCCTCCTCGTCGATGAGGCCCGAGTTGAGGTCGGCGTCGATCGCCATCTGCTTGCCGGGCATCGCGTCGAGGGTGAACCGCGCGCCGACCTCGGCGACGCGGCCCGCGCCGTTCGTGATCACCGCGAACTGGATGACGACCAGGATGAGGAAGATCACCAGGCCGATGACGAGCGAGCCGCCGACCACGAAGTGGCCGAACGCGTCGATGACCTGGCCGGCGAACCCGTCCCGCAGCACGAGCCGCGTGCTGGCCACGTTGAGGCCGAGGCGGAACAGCGTGAACACGAGGATGAGCGACGGGAACACCGAGAAGTCGAGCGGCCGCTTCACGTACATGCTCGTGAGCAGGATGACGAGCGACGCGGTGATGTTGACGACGATGAGCAGGTCGAGCAGCTGCGGCGGCAGCGGCACGACCAGCAGCAGCACGACGCCGACGACGCCGACGGGCACCGCCATCTGCGCGATCGGTCGGTTCTTCACGGGTCTCTCCTCGCTCGTGCGGAGCGGACGCGCTCGCGGCGGGTGGGGACGGGGGTGCCGGCGGGCAGGGCCGAGCCGGTGGGCAGGCGGTGCCGGCCCGCGGCGGCGCCGCGACGGCGCAGCGCCATGACGAACGCGAGCACGCGCGCGACGGCGGTGAACAGCTGCTCGGGGATCTCGGTGCCGACGTCGCACGCGTCGTGCAGCGCGCGGGCGAGCGGCACGTCCTCGACGACGGGGACGCGGTGCTCGCCGGCGAGCTCGCGGATGCGGGCGGCGACCGCGCCCGCACCCTTCGCCACCACGCGGGGCGCACCGGTGCCGGGCTCGTAGCGCAGCGCGACGGCGACGTGCGTGGGGTTGACGAGCACGACGTCCGCTCCCGCGACCTCCGCCATCATGCGGTTGCGGCTCATGCGCGCCTGGCGCTGGCGGATCGCGCCCTTGACGAGCGGGTCGCCCTCCGTGCGCTTGTTCTCCTCCTTGACCTCCTGCTTCGTCATCCGCGTGGCCTTGCGGTTGCGCCGCAGGACGACGGCGAGGTCGGCGAACGCGAGCAGCAGACCTGCCGCGACGCCCCAGGTGAGCAGCGCCGCGGTGCCCGCGCCCGCGGCGTCGAGCAGCGCGGCCAGCGGCAGCCGGCCCGAGGCCATGAGCGTGGGCACGAGCTGCTGCACGCCCACGACGAGCACCGCGGCGACGGCGAAGGTCTTGAGCAGCGTCTTCGCGCCCTGCCACCACGCCTGGGCGCCGACCAGCCGCTGGACGGCCGACTTCGGCTTGAGGTGGTCGAACCTCGGCGTCAGGCGGCGCGGGTGGACCCCGCCCTGCGCCGCGGCCACCACGACCGTGACGAGGACGAGCACGGCGAGCAGCGGCCCGAGCGTCGCGCCCACGCTGACCAGCGCGTCGCGCAGCACGTCGACCGCGAGCTGCACGTCGGCGGTCCGCGCCGCGGTGGTCACGTGCATCATCTGGTCGAGCGCGGCGTCGCGGCCGCGCACGAGCACGCCCGGCAGCATCGCGGCCGCGACGCCCAGCGCGACCCAGGCGGACAGGTCCTGCGAGCGGCCCAGCTGTCCCTTGCGCCGCACGTCCTTGAGCCGCTGGGGCGTGGCCTTCTCGGTGCGCTCCCCGCCGCCGCTCACCGCAGGGCCCCCGGCAGGAGCGTCGGCGCCTCGCCCGCGAGCGCGCGCACGATCCCCGGCAGCGCGAGCAGCGCGAACCCGGCGAGGACGAGGGTGATGAGGATCTTCAGCGGGAAGCCGAGCGCGAACGCGTTGAGCGCGGGCGAGACGCGCGTGAGCAGCCCGAGGCCCACGTCGGCGAGGAACAGCACGACGAGCAGCGGCCCGGCGATCTGCAGGGCGGCGAGGAACATGTCCGTCAGGCCCGTCGCCGCGGCCGTGCCCAGCCGGGCGAGGTCGACGCCGACGCCCAGCGGGAGGGCGTCGAAGGTGCGCACGAGCCCGCCCACGACGAGCTGGTAGCCGTCCGAGGCGAACAGCAGGACGACCGCGAGCAGCTGGTAGAGCCGGCTGAACTGGGCGCCGTTGGTCATCATCAGCGGGTCGAACCCCGCCGCGAGCTGGAACCCGCCGAACATGTCGACGAGCCCGCCGGCGGCCTGCACGGCCGAGAAGAGCAGGTAGACGAGGAACCCCGTGCCCGCGCCGACGAGCGCCTGCACGACGAGCGCACCGACGAACGCGGCCGTGCTCGCCGGCTCGACGGGGTCGAGCCCCGGCGCCACCGCGAGGGCGAGCCCGGTGCCGAGCGCCACCTTGACCGGCCCCGGCACGCCGCGCTGTGCGAACGGCGGCGCGACGACGAGGAACGCGATCATCCGCACCGCGACGAGCAGCGTCGTCACGACGGCGGGCATGGGCAGGGTCACGGCCGCGGGGTCCACGTCAGCCGCCCACGAGCCCCGGGATGCGGGCGAACAGCTCGTGCGTGAACGACACGAGCTCGGTGATCATCCAGTGCCCGCACACGAGCAGCGCGACGGCGGCCGCGAGCGCCTTGGGCACGAACGAGAGCGTGACCTCCTGGATCTGCGTCACCGACTGCACCAGGGAGACCGCGAACCCGACGACGAGCGCGGTGACGAGCACCGGCGCGGAGAGCTTGGCCGAGAGGACCAGCGCGTCGAGGGCGATGTCGAGGACGGCGTTCGGCTCCATCAGCCGGCCCCGGTGTAGGAGCCGACGAGCGAGGTGACCACGAGGCCCCACCCGTCGACGAGGACGAAGAGCAGGAGCTTGAACGGCAGCGACACCATGACGGGCGGGAGCATCATCATGCCCATCGACATCAGCGCCGCGGAGACGACGAGGTCGATGACGAGGAACGGCACGAAGATGACGAAGCCCATGATGAACGCGGCGCGCAGCTCCGAGAGCAGGAACGCCGGCGCGAGCACCTGGAAGGTGACGTCCTGCGGGGTCGCGGGGTTGGGCGCGTCGGCCGCGCGGGTGAGCAGCGCGATGTCCTCCTCGCGCGTGTGCGCGAGCATGAACTCGCGCAGCGGGGCCCAGCCCGCGTCGACCGCCTGCGTGAAGGTCAGCTGGCCGTCGAGGTAGGGCTGCACGCCGGCGTCGTTGACCCCGGCCAGGACCGGCGCCATGACGAACAGCGAGAGGAACAGCGCGAGCCCGGCGAGCACCTGGTTGGGCGGCACGCCCTGCAGGCCGAGCGCGTTCCGCGTCAGCGACAGGACGACGAGGATCTTCGTGAAGCTCGTCGTGAGCAGCAGCAGCGACGGCGCGACCGACAGCAGCGTGATGCCGAGCAGGACGACGATCGAGCTGCTCGGGGTGCCGTTGATGCCGTTGATCCCGACCGTCACGGAGTCGCCGAGGCCGGGGGCGGCCGGGGCGGCCGGGGCGGCGGGGGCCGCAGGGCCCGCGGGCGGGGTCGGGCCGACCGCGGCCTGCGCGCCGCCCGCCCCGGCGACGCCGAGGAGCGCGAGCAGGAGGAGGGTGAGCAGGACGAGCGCGGCGCGGCGTCCGGCCGGCCGCCCCACCGGTGCGGCCGTCGTCATCTGCGCACCGTGCGGTCCTGCAGGGCGCGCACCGTCGCGCGCCACGTGGCCGGGGACAGCACCGAGCCCGCGAGCCCGCCCGTCGGGAGCTGCGCGCCGGGCAGCGCGTCGGCGCGGGGCGCCGGGCGCGGCGCCGGCACGGCCGGCGCGGGCTGCTCGTGCACGGGGCCGAGCTCGGTGAGCATCGTGACCTGCTGCTCGCCGAAGCCGACGAGGAGGCGGCGGCTGCCCACGGCGACCACCGCGACGCCGGCGCTGCGGCCCAGCGCCTGCCGGTCCACCACCCGCACGTGCGGCTCGCGGTCGTCGGCGGGCGTGCGCCCGGCGCCGCCGAACCGCCGGGCCAGGTACCAGATCAGGCCCGCGACGACCGCGAGCGAGACCAGGACGCGCCCGACGACCAGCAGCTCGTCCATCAGCCGACCGAGTCCGACCCGGCGACGATCTCGGTGACGCGCACGCCGTAGTCCTCGTCGACGACGACGACCTCGCCGCGCGCGATGAGACGCCCGTTGACGACGATGTCGGCGGGGCTGCCCGCGGTGCGGTCCAGCTCGAGCACCGCGCCGGGCGTGAGGTCGAGGACCTGCTTGAGCGGCAGCTTGGTGCGGCCGATCTCGGCGGTCAGCGTCATCTCGACGTCGTAGAGCACGCGCAGGTGCGCGCCGCGCTGCGTCGGGACGGCCGTCCGGGCCGCCGGCTCCTCCGCACGCACCCGCACGGCGCACCAGGCGAGCGTCGCGCCGTCGGCCTGCAGCGCGAAGACCTGGGCGTCGGCGGCGAGCGCCTCGCCGGCCGTCGTCGCGCGGGCCGCGCCGAGGACGCCGTCGCCGAGCTCGGCGGCGGCCGCCGCGAGCGCGGGCCGCAGCGCCTCGGCCGGGTCGAGCGGCGCGCCGGCGACGGCACCGTCCGCGAGGGCCTGGACGACGGCCGGGCCGAGCACGACGACGAGGTCGCCGCCGCGGGGGCCGACGACGCCCGCGGCGACCGCCGGGGAGTCGGCGGGCGGTGCGTCGGCGGCCGGCACGGCCGTCAGCGGGGCGGCGGCCGGCACGAGCGTGGCGGCCGCGGCGGCGGCGCGTGCGGCCGCTGCGGCGACGGTGGCGGTGGGGTTCATGCGCGGTTCTCCTCGACGCTGACGACCTGGCAGGCGAGCCGGGCCCCGTGGCTGCCGACGGCGGCGTGCGCGAGCACGACGTCCTCGACGACGACCTCGAGCGGGCTGCTCGCGGGGTGGGACAGGGGGAGCACGTCGCCGACGGCGAGGCCGACGACGTCGCGCGGGTGGACGGTGCGCGGCGTGCAGCGGACCACGACGTCCACGGGCACCTCGAGCGTCGCGCGCTCGAGGTCGGCGCGGGCGGTGCGGGCGGCCGCGGCGACGGCGTCGTCGCCGGCGGGCCCCTGGTCGGGCGCGCGCAGCGCGTTCATCAGCGGGTCGGCCGGGAGCATCAGCGTCGCGGTGTCCACGCGCTCGCCCACGCGCAGGCCGAACGTCGCGACCAGCACCGCGTCCGACGCGGCGACGGCCTGCACGAACTGCGGGTTGTACTGCACCGAGCGCACCGACAGGGCCAGCGGGGCGATGGCCGCGAACGCGTAGCCGAGGTCGCCCAGCGCGTGGTCGAGGACCTCGCGCACGACCGTCGTCTCGATCTCGGTGAGCTCGCGGCCCTCGCGGTCGTCGCCGCGGCCCGTGCCGCCGAACAGGTAGTCGACCCAGACGAGGGTGCCGGCCACGGGCAGCTGCAGCAGCGCGGTGCCGCGGGGCGTCTCGACGGTGCACAGGAACAGGCCCGTCGGGGTGGGCAGACCGCCGACGTACTCGTCGTACGGCATGAGCGCGAGGTCCTCGAACGTGACCTGGGACAGGGCGCGCAGCCGGGCGGTCAGCTGGGTGCCCCACAGGCGGGCGAACCGCTGGAACGCCATCTCGAGGTGGCGCGCGTGCTCGCGCGAGAGCGTGAGGGGGCGGCGGAAGTCGTACGGCACCGGGTCGGTCGTGCGCGACCGCCGGCGCGCGGGCACGACGGCGCGCGCGGGTGTGGTCGGGGCGGCTGTCACGACTGGCCCATCGACCGCCACCGGGTCGATGTGAGCGGTCCCGCGCGGGTGAATCTCCCCCGACCCGTCCTGGGTGCGGTCGCGCGGCCGACGCGGGGCGGCGGCGCAGGGAGCGACGGGGGCGCCGTCCGTGGCGCCCGGCAGGTCACGTCACTGCGTGACGTAGCTCGTCAGGTAGACGTCCATCACCTCGCCCTCGTACACCTCGGCCAGGGTGGCGGCGAGCTGGGCCTTCAGCGCGTCGCGGGTCGCGGGGTCCTGCACCTCGGCGACGGTGCGCCCGGAGTACAGGGCGATCGCCGCGTCGACGGCACGGGACGGGTCGGGGGCGCCGTGGGCGTCGGCGGTCAGCTGCAGGCCGAGGCCGATGCGCAGGTAGTGGCCGTCCGCGAGGTTGAGGCTCACGGGCTCGACCTGCACGACCTCGCCCGGCTCGGGCGCCGGCTCGGGCGCGTGCGCGGCCTCGCCGCCCTGCGGGCGCAGGAACAGGAACCACGCCGCGGCCGCGACGACCAGCAGCACGACGACGCCGCCGAGCACCAGCAGCAGGCGCCGGCGCTTCCCGGACGGCTTCGGCTCCTCCACGGGCGGCGGCGGCGCGGACGCGCCGATGGGCCGCTGCGGGCGGGCACCGATCTTCTGCGAGGACACGACTCGCTGCTCGACGGGCGACATGTCACTCCTCCCCCGGGGTCGGGCCGGTCACGGTCGGGTGCTGCGTCACGGTGCGCCCACCGCCGGCAGCAGGGCGCGGACCGTCTCGGGCGCGCCGGACAGCACGACGAGGTCCACGCGGCGGTTCGCCGCGAGCGCGGCGTCGTCCATGCCCGCCACGAGCGGGCGCGCGTCACCGAAGCCGACGGCCTCGATGCGCGTGGGCGGCATGCCGTCCGCCTCGACGAGGTGGCGCAGCACCTGCGTCGCACGGTCGGCGGACAGCTCCCAGTTCGTCGCGTAGCGACCCCCGACGGGCAGCACGTTGGCGTGCCCCTCGACGCGCACGGCCTCCTGGATCGCGACGAGCGTGGGCCCGGCGGCGTCCAGGACGGCCCGCGCGGTCGGCGTGAGCTGCGCGGACGCGGGGGCGAAGAACACGTCGTCGGCGACGAGGCCGAGCACGAGCCCGCGCTCGTCGACGCGCATCTGCACGACGCCGTCCAGGCCCTGGCCGGCGAGCGCGCCGCGGATGTGCGCGGCGATCTCCTGCAGGTGCGCCGCCTCCGCCTGCGCGGCCGCGAGCACCGCGGGATCGACGGACGGCTGCGCCGCCGTCGGCTGCGACGCCTGGTCGCCGAGGCCCGCGTCGGCGTCGACGATGCCGGCCGTGCTCGACGCGTCGGCCTGCTGCGTGCCCGTCGCGCTCAGCCCGTCCAGCACGCCGTCGCTGCCCGTGAGCACCGACTCCTGCGTGCTGTGGTCGCCGAAGCCCGCCGCGAGCGACGCGCGCAGCGCGATGTACTTCTGCTGGTCGACCTGGCTGATGGCGAACAGCACGATGAACAGCGCCATGAGCACGGTGATCATGTCCGAGTAGGAGACCAGCCAGCGCTCGTGGTTGACGTGCTCCTCCTCGTGCCCGCCTCGGCGGGCCGGGCGGTGGACGCGGGTGGCGGCGCTCATGCGGCCGCCTTGTCCTTGTCCTTCTCCTTGCCCTTGCGGCCCGGCTGCTCGGGCACGAGCGAGCGCAGCCGCTGCCCCACCAGGCGCGGGTTCGCGCCGGCCTGCACCGCCAGGAGGCCCTCGAGGGTGACCTCCATCTGCTGGCACTCGAGGTCGGAGATGCGGCGGATGCGGGTGCCCAGCGGCAGCCACACGACGTTCGCGGAGAGGATGCCCCACAGCGTCGCGACGAACGCGGCGGCGATCGAGTGGCCCAGCCCCGCGGGGTCGGACAGGTTCTCGAGCACGTGCACCAGGCTGATGACGGTGCCGATGATGCCGACGGTGGGTGCGTAGCCGCCCATGTCCTGGAAGTACTTCGCGTGCATGCGGTCGGTCGCGCGCTTGCTCGCGATGCGGTCCTCGAGCATGAGGCGCAGGTCCTCGGGGTCGGTGCCGTCGATCGCCGAGCGCAGGCCCTCGCGCAGGAACGGGTCCTCGATGTCGCGCGCGGCGTCCTCGAGCGCCAGCAGGCCCTCGCGGCGCGCACGCTCGGCGAGCCCGACGACGACGTCGACCGTCGCGTCCGGCTGCGGCGCGCGGCTGCGCAGCGCACGGGGCACGGCCGCGAAGGCGCCGAGCGCGTCCTTCACGGTGTGCCCGGCGAGCCCGACCCCCAGCGTGCCCACCCAGACGAGCAGCAGCGGCGCGGGCAGGAAGATCGACGTCGGGTCGGCACCCTCGAGCACCATCGCGCCGAAGATGGCGGCGAAGGCGACGACGAGGCCGACGAGGCCGGCGGGGTCCATCAGCGCCTCCTCGGTCGGAGCGGCACGGGCGGGGGCACGCGGTGGTCGTCCTCGGGGGCGTCGGACGGGTCCGGGACGGCGCCGAGCGGCCCGCGCGCCTCGAGCTCGCGCGAGCGGGCCAGCAGCGAGGCGCGGTGCTCGTGGACGAGGGCGATGACCTCCTCGAGCGACTCGCGCACGATGAGCTTCGTCCCGTCGACGAGCGTGAGGATGGTGTCCGGGGCGCACTCGACGCGCTGGATGAGGTCGGGGTTGACCCCGAACTGCGCTCCGGTCAGGCGCGTCACGACGATCACGGTGCATCCCGTCCCTGGTCACCAAGCTGCTGCGGACGCCGTGGCGGCCGCCGGCCGACCCGTCCGTGGGTCGTCACCGCCCCTCCCATCGGCCGGTCACAGCCCGGTGTGAGGACTCCGGGCCCGGCTGCACGCACCGCTATGTCTGGTAGGCCCAGTGCCACGGCTCGCGCGGGGTGTCCTCGGCGAAGCCGAACCGGCCCGCGTTGGCGCGCATCCACGTCAGCGCGCGGTCGTCGAGCCGCAGGTCGGCGGCCAGCCCCCAGCCGTGGTCGGAGGTGCCCGGCGTGGCGGCGAGACCGCCCTGCGAGTACAGGCCCTTGCGGCGCACGAGGTCCACCTGCGTCTCGTAGGTGCGGTACGTGTCCGTGATGCCGATGGTCACGCCGTCCCGCGCGGCCGCGTCGATCATCGACGTCAGGGCCTGCGCCGCCGGTGCGAACAGGCGGTGCCCGCCCGTGCCGACCGGGCTGAGCGCCGCCTCCGGCACGCGCCCGTTCTGGTACCCGGCCAGCGCGGCCGGCAGCGCGTCGCCGTTGATGCGACGCACCGACGACGGCGTGAGGTCGGGACCGGCGGGGACGGGGACGGCCGGTGCGGCCGCGGGCACGGACGACACCGCGCCCGTCGCGCCCGTCCCGGTCGTCAGCGTGCCGAGCACCGGGCCCAGCCCGCCCACGGCCGGACCACCCAGCACACCGCCCGCCGCGCCGACCTCGGCCGCGAGCACCGCGGCGAAGCCCGACGCCCCGCCGGCCGCCGAGGAGCGCGGCAGCGCGCGCCCCTCGACGACCTGACGGATCTCGGCGACCCGCGCGGCGAGCGCGGTGACGCCCTCGACGGGGCTCACCGCTTGAGGTTGACGAGCTCCTGCAGCAGCTCGTCCGACGTCGTGATGACGCGCGAGTTCGCCTGGAACCCGCGCTGGGCGACGATCAGGCTGGTGAACTCGCTCGACAGGTCGACGTTCGACATCTCGAGCGCACCGCCGGCCAGCGTGCCGCGCCCGCCCTGGCCCGCGGCGCCGAGCTGCGGCTGGCCCGAGTTGACGGTCGTGCGGAACAGCGAGCCGCCCGCCTTCTCCAGGCCCGCCGGGTTCGTGAACGAGCCGATCGCGATGCGGCCGAGCACCTGCTTGAGCGAGTTCGAGAACGACCCGACGATCGTGCCGTCCGGGTTGAGCGCGAACGACTGCAGCACGCCCGCGGCCTGCCCGTCCTGCTCGCGCGCCCGCACGTTCTCCAGCCCGGCGAAGGAGGTGATCGTCGAGATGTCCACGGCCACCGCGCCGACGGTCAGCTCCGTCGGCGACGTCAGGGCGCCCGAGGCGTCGAACACCAGCGCCTGGGCCGGGACCGTCGTCGTGCCGTCGGTCGCCGCGACCGACCAGCCGGTCGCGTCCTTGGTGAACGTGAGCTCGAGCTCGCGCTCCACGCCCGTGGCGTCGTACACGGTGATGGCACGCGTCAGGCTCGTGCCCACGGCCGCCGACGCGTCGAGGTTGCCGGTGTAGTCCGCGCTCGTCGACGCCACCGCGGGCATCACCGCGCCGGCCGGGACGGACAGGTCGACCACCGGGCCGTTCGTGTCGACGACGCCGTTCACGGCCGCCCACCCCTGCACCAGCGCGCCCTCGCCGGGGAGCACCATCTGACCGGTCGCGTCGAAGTCGAAGGAGCCGGCGCGCGTGTAGTACGTCTCGGCCCCCTTGCGGACCACGAAGAAGCCGTCGCCCTGGATCATCATGTCCGTGCTGCGGCCCGTGAGCTGCGAGGCACCCTGGGTGAAGCTCGTCGTGATGCCTGCGACGCGCACGCCGAGGCCGACCTGCGCCGGGTTGGTGCCGCCGACGCCGTCCTGGGCGCCGCCGGCGTTCTGCACGACCTGGCTCAGGGTGTCCTGGAACTGGATCTGCGAGGACTTGAAGCCCGTCGTGTTGACGTTCGCGATGTTGTTGCCCGTGACGTCGAGCATGGTCTGGTGGCTGCGCAGACCGCTGATGCCGGAGAAGAGCGAGCGGAGCATGGTCGGTTCCCTTCGGGTGGTCCGCGTCAGGCGGAGGTCGTGGGTGCGGCGGGCGCGGCGGCGGGGGCCGCGGCCGTGACGGCGGCGACGGCGTCGAGGGGGACGTCGACGTCCCCGACGCGCACCGTCGGCACGGTCCCGGCGTAGGACACGGACGCGACCCGGCCGGACCGGGTCGTGCCGTCGGCGTCGGTCCACGTGACGTCGTGGCCGACGAGGCCCGCCGCGGACTGGCGCATCTGCAGCGCGAACGCCTCGCGCTGGGTGTCGGAGAGCTCGACGAGCCGCTCCATCGTGGTGAGCTGGGTGGTCTGGGCCATGAGCGCCGAGGCGTCCATGGGGCTGCTGGGGTCCTGGTAGCGCAGCTGCGTGACGAGCAGCTCGAGGAACGCCTGCTTGTCCAGCTCGCCGTTGGACGCGGCGGACGCGCCGGTGCCCGACGGGTCCGGCGTGCGGGGGCCGGTCAGGTAGGAGACGTCGATGCTCATGCGGGCTCCGGTCAGACGACGAGGTCGAGGGTGCCGCCGTGCGCGGGCACGGCGGGGGCGGACGTGGCGGGTGCGGCGGCGCCCGTGGGCGTGCCGCCGGGACGCGTGCCGGCCGCGCCGTCGCGCTGCTGCGCGTCCGGCCGGCCCGAGCCCTGCTGCCGGGGCTCGCCGGACAGGCCGACGTCGACCTGCAGCCCGGCCTGCTGCAGGTCGCGGCGCAGGTCGGCGAGGCTCGCGCGCAGCGCCTCGCGCGTCACGTCGGTCGCGCCGGCGAGGTCGACCCGCACCGTGTCGCCCGTGACGTGCGCGACGACCCGTGCGGCGCCGAGGTGCTCGGGGTCGAGCGGCACCGACAGGACGTGCCGGCCCAGCCCGAGGCTGCGGACGCGCGCGCCGAGCTGCTCGGCGACGGGGGGCGGCTCCGGCGAGGACGTGGGGCGCGCGTCCGGTGCCGGATCCGCCGGCTGCGCCGCCGGCGGGGCCGACGGGGGTGCGACCACCGCGACGGCGGGCGGCAGCGTCGCGCCGGCGCCGCCGGCGGGTGCGGACCCGGCCGTCGCACCGGCCGGCGGGGCGCCGGCGCCGGCCGACACCGGCGGGTCCCCCGCCGCCGTCGCGGCGGTGGGCGGGACGGGCGTCTCGGCGGCCGGCGTCGTGCCGGACGTCGCGGTGCCCGCCGTCGTGCCCGTCGTCGCGCCCGGCGTCGTCGTGCCGGGTGTGGTGGTGCCGGGTGTCGTGGTGCCGGGCGTCGGGGCGGGCGGCGTGCCGGTCGTGGCGCCGCCGGCCGTCGTCGCGGCGGTGGCGGGGACCTCGACGAGGAGGTCGGCCGGGGCCGTCCCGCTCGCGGCGGCCGCGGCGGGACCCGCCCCGCGGTCGGTGCGGCGGACCCCGGGACCGCTGCGGCGGCTCCGGGCGCGGTCGCCGTGGCCGGGACGGCCGCGGCGGCCGGCGCGGTGGTCGCGGGGGCGTCCGTCGCGGCCGACGGACCCGCGGTGGTGAGCAGCGCGACCAGCTCGGGCGGCAGCGCGGGCGCGGCGGGGGCCGCACCGTCCCCGGCGGGCGCGGTGCCGGTGGCGTCCGCCCCGTGCCGGTGGGCGCGTCGCCGGCCGGCGCGGTGTCGTCGGGACCCGCCGGGGTCTCGTCGGCGGCGGTGCGGCCGGTGGCAGGCTCCGTGGCGCGCTCGGCGGCACGTCCGGCACCGCGGTCGCCCACGCCCCGCGACGCGCGGTCGGCGTCGCGCGGGCCGGGTCGCTCGGCCGGGGCCCCGGCGGCCGCGGCGAGGGCGTCCTCGAACGCTGCCCCGCCGGCGCGGGACGCCCCCGCGACGGGTGCCGGTGCGGGACGTGCCGTCGGTGCCGTGGCGGCGACGGTCGGTGCGCTCATCGCCCCTCCTCCTCGTGCTCGGGGCCGCCCGCACCGCGGACGCGCCCGGCGACCTCGTCGAGGACGCGCTGCTCGGCGCGGTCCTCCTCGACCCGGACCTGGTCCTCGTGCGCGTCGCGCAGCTTCTCCACCGTGCGCGTCGCGGTCCGCGCGCGGGACCACGCGTCCTGGCGCGCGTCGACCACCTCCGCGGCGCGCCGCGCGGCGTCGCTGCGCTCGACCAGCAGCGACTGCAGCGCGAGGCGGCCCGCGACGGTCGCCTGCCACGTGACGACGTCGTGCACCCCGGGCAGCCCGGTCGTGCCCAGCATCTCGGCGGTCTCGCGGGCGCGCTCCTGCGCGGCCAGCTGCTCGCGCCGCGCCGAGGCCAGCTCACCGGCCGCCCGGTCCTCGGCCATGCCGCGCACGCGCAGCAGGCCCGCCAGCGGGAACTGTCGGCTCATGACTCCCCCATCGCCGCCACCAGCGCCCGCAGCCGCTGCCACGACTGCGCCGCCGGCGCGCTCTCGTCCATCCCCTGCCGCAGGAACGCGTCGATCGCCGGGGCGTGCGCCACGGCCGTGTCGACCAGCGGGTTCGAGCCGGCGACGTACGCGCCGACGTCGAGCAGGTCCTGCGCCTGCCGCCGCGCCGCCATGACCGCGCGCAGCCGCGTCGCGTCCGCGCGCTGCTGCGGCGTCGTCACGCGGGACGCGACCCGGCTCACCGACCCGAGCGCGTCGACCGCCGGGAAGTGCCCCGCGACCGCCAGGCGGCGGTCGAGCACGACGTGCCCGTCGAGGATCGACCGGGCGGCGTCGGCGACCGGCTCGTTGTGGTCGTCACCGTCGACGAGCACCGTGTAGAGCCCGGTGACGGAGCCGGTCGGCCCCGTGCCGGCGCGCTCGAGCAGCTGCGCGAGCAGCGCGAACGTGCTCGGCGGGTAGCCGCGGGTCGCGGGCGGCTCGCCCACCGACAGCCCGATCTCGCGCTGGGCCATCGCCACGCGCGTCAGGGAGTCCATCATGAGCACCGCGTGCGAGCCCGCGTCGCGCAGGTGCTCGGCGATGCGGGTGGCGACGAACGCCGAGCGCAGCCGCACCAGCGGGGGCTGGTCCGACGTCGCGACGACGACCACGGACCGGGCCAGGCCCTCGGGGCCCAGGTCGTCCTCGAGGAACTCGCGCACCTCGCGGCCGCGCTCGCCGACCAGGGCGATGACGGACACCTCGGCCTCGGTGCCGCGCGCGATCATCGACAGCAGGCTGGACTTGCCGACGCCGGACCCCGCGAACAGGCCGAGGCGCTGACCGCGCCCGGCGGTCACGAGCGAGTCGAGCACCCGGACGCCGAGCTCGAGCGGCGTGTCGACGCGCGTCCGGTCGAGCGGGTGGGGTGCCGCGGCGTCGAGCGGCACGAACGCGTCCGCGGCGAGCGGGCCGCGCCCGTCGATGGGCCGGCCCAGGCCGTCCAGGACGCGGCCGAGCAGGCCGCGCCCGACCGGCACGCGCAGGCCCGTGCCGTGCCCGCGCACGGGCATCCCGGCCTGCAGCCCGCCCGTGGACCCGAGCGGCATGCACCGCGCGGACCCGGCCGCGGTCGCGACGACCTCCGCGACGAGCGGGTCGGGGCCGTCGCCGATCGAGACCAGGTCGCCCACGGCGGAGCCCGTGCCGACGGTCTCGACGGAGAGCCCCACGACGGCGCGCACGCGGCCGACCGCCTCCGGGCGCGCGGCCCGCAGGGCGGCGTCCCAGCGCGCGTCGGCCGGGGCGTCCGGCAGGGTCGCGGTGCTCATGCGGTCCCCAGCGCGGCGCGCACGCGCGCGAGGGCGGTGCCCAGCCGCGCGTCGAGCTCGCCGTCGGCGTGCTCCGCGACGGCGTCCCCCGGTGCCAGCGCGGGGTCGGCCACCAGCCGCAGGCCGGGGGGCACCGCCGCGTGCTCGTCCGCCGCCAGCGCGTCCAGGTCGCGCGGGTGCAGCCGGACGACCAGCTCGTCCGGCAGACCCGGCGCGGCGAGCACGCGCGCGAGCGCGGCCCGGGCGGCGGCGCTCGCGTCCGACAGCTCGTGGCCGAGCAGCGCCTCGGCCAGCTCCAGGGCGCCGGCGCGCAGCGCGTCCAGCGCCGAGGCGAGGACCGGCGCGTCCGCCCCGCGCATCGCGTCCGCCGCGAGCGCGAGGGCGGCGGTCGCGCGGGCGTGCGCGGCGGCGCGCGCCTCGCGGTCCGCCGCGGCGGCGGCACGGCGCAGCTCCTCCTCGTGCGCGGCCTCCTGCGCGGCGCGGCGCGCTCCCGCCGCGTACCCGGCGGCCCAGCCGGCCGCGTACCCGGCGCCGCGGTCGGCGGCGTCGGCCGTGCGCGCCCCGGCGAGGGGCACGAACTGCACCGGACGGGCGGGCGCGGGCGCCGCCGCGGCGGCCGGGGCCGGCCGGGGCGCGGGAGTGGGCGCGGGGCGCGGCGCGGGGACGAAGGCGAGGTCAGGCAACGAGCTCGTCCTCCGCGTCGCGCCGGACGACGATCTGGCCGCTCTCCTCGAGGCCGCGGATGACCTGCACGATCTCCGCGCGGGCCTCCTCGACCTGCGACAGGCGCACCGGCCCGAGCATCTCCATCTCCTCGACCAGGTTCTCCCGGGCGCGGTCGGACATGTTGCGCAGGATCTTGTCCCGCACCTCCGGGCCGGCGCCCTTGAGGGCCTGCGACAGCGCCGCCGACTCCACCTGGCGCAGCACGAGCTGCACGGCACGGTCCTCGAGCAGCACGACGTCGCCGAACGTGAACATGAGGCTGCGGACGGCCTCGGCGAGGGCCTCGTCACGCTCCACCAGACCCTCGAGGATCGACTTCTCCGTCGTCGGGTCCGCGCGGTTGATGATCTCCACGAGCGGCTTGACGCCGCCCACGGCCGCGAGCTCGCGCGGGGCGAGGACCGTCGAGGCCTTGCGCTGCAGCGACTCCGCGACCACGGTCACGACGTCCGGGGACGCGC
This sequence comes from Cellulomonas sp. JZ18, assembly GCF_009720485.1. Taxonomy (NCBI): domain Bacteria; kingdom Bacillati; phylum Actinomycetota; class Actinomycetes; order Micrococcales; family Cellulomonadaceae; genus Cellulomonas; species Cellulomonas sp. JZ18. The sequence continues at coordinate 3,399,170 of NZ_CP045245.1, forward strand.
GCTCCATGAGCGCGATGCGGTGCGCGACGTCGCCGCGCACGTCCGTCGGCAGGCCCGCGAGGATCGCCGAGGCGTGCTCGGGACGCAGGTGCGCGAGCACGAGCGCGACCGTCTGCGGGTGCTCGCCGTCCAGCAGCGAGGCGACCTGGCGGGCGTCGGCCTGCTGCAGGAACTCGAACGAGTGCCCCGCGAGGGACGTCTGCAGCCGCTCGATCATCGACTCCGCCTGCTCGCGGCCGAGGTTCGCCTCGAGCAGGTGCTGCGCGTACATGACGCCGCCGCCGAGGCCGGGGCCCATCTCGGACGCGTCGTAGAACTCCTCGAGCACCTCGTCGGCCAGCTTCTGGTCGACGCGCTCCATGCGCAGGATCTCGGCGGTCAGCTCCTCCATCTCCGGGACGTCGAGCTGCGACATGACGCGCGCGGCCCGTTCCCGGCCCAGCTGGAGCAGCAGCAGCGCGGCCTTCTGCCGCCCGGTCAGCTTCATCGCCGGCCCGCCGGGGTCGAGAGCCAGCCGCGCAGCAGCTCGGCGACCTGCTCCGGCTGCTCGTCGGCGAGCTGGCTGATCTCGGCGCGCTTGCGCTCGACCGGCGGCGGGACCACCGGAGCGGGCGGGGGCGGCGGCAGCACCGGCATCGCGTCGTCCCGGTCGAGGCCGAGCGGCGGGAGCACGGCCGTCGCGGCGTCGAGCTCGCCGAGGTCCAGCGACTCACGGCGTGCACGGCGCCCGCGCCGGGCGAGCACGATCGCGAGGACGACGACCACCAGCAGCACGAGGCCGCCGATCACGAGCTCGCGCACGAGCTTCGACTGGGCCGCGGCGTCCGCCCGGGCGTCCTCGGCGGCGAGCGCCGCCTGCGCGGCCTCGGCGGCCGTGGTGTCGAACGCCATGCGCTGCACCGAGAGCGTGTCGCCCCGCTCGGGGTCGATGCCCGCGGCGGCCGCGACGGCCGCCTCGAGGTCGGCCATGCTCAGGCCGCCCGCCGCGGCCTGGTCGACCATGACGGACACGGACTGCCGCTGCAGCGAGCCCGGCGCCTGCCGGACGACCTCGGTGCTCTTGTTCACGGCGTTCGTCACGTCCTCGCTCGTCGTCGAGTACGTGCCCGCGCCGCCGTCCTGGCCCTGCGGCACCGCGATGTTGTCGGGGCCGAGCACGCCGGTGGCCGCGCCACCGGTGCCCTCGTACTCCTCGGTGCGGGTCGAGCGGCCCAGCGGCGGGGTGTCCGGCGTGGCGGAGAACTGCTCGGTGGTGCGCTCGGTCTGCGCCAGGTCCAGCTCGGCGTTGACGCTCACGGTCGCGTTGCCCGGCCCGACGAGCGGGTCGAGCAGGGCCTGCACCGCGCGCTGCACACGGCCCTCGTAGTCGGCGGTCCGCGAGTCGGCGAGCCCGCCGGCGGTGGCGTCCTCGCCGACCGCGGACAGCACGCGGCCGTCCGCGTCGACCACCGCGACGCCGGTCGGGTCCATGCCGTCGACGCCGGCGGACACCAGGTGCACGATCGCCTGGACCTGGTCCGCGCCGAGGGTCCTGCCCTGGCGGCTGCGCACGAACACCGACGCGGTCGGCTCGGGCCGCTCCTCGACGAACACCGTCTCCGCGGGGATCGCGAGCCGCACCGTGGCGGCCTCGACGCCGTCGATCGCGCCGACGGTCTTGGCCAGCTCCCCCTCCAGGGCACGCTGGTACGTCTTCTCCTGCTGGAACTCCGACGCCGTCATGGGCATCGCGTCGAGCAGGGAGTACCCGGCGCCGTCGGCGTCCGCGGGCAGGCCGGCGGCGGCCATCGCGACCCGCTGCTCGTACACCTGGTCGCGCGGCACCAGGACCGTGCTGCCGCCGTCCGCGAGCTGGTACTGCACGCCGGCGGACGTCAGCTCGTCGACGACGGCCGAGGCGTCGGTGCCGGACAGCCCCGAGAACAGCGGGGCCAGCGTGGGCCGGGACATCCAGCTCGACAGCGCGACCGCGCCGAGCACGAGCACGGCGATGCCGATGAGCGCGAGCGTGCGCTGCGCGAGGGAGAACTGCTTGACGGCGGCCGCGAGGCGGCCGAACGCGTCCTGCACCTGGGCGGGCATCAGACCTGCATCCTCATGATCTCGGTGAACGCCTCGACGGCCTTGTTGCGCACGGCGGCGGTGAGCTCGAGCGCGAGCGAGGCCTGCGCGGAGGCGATGGTGTAGTCGTGCACGTCGTCGAGGTCGCCGGTCACGGCGCGCACGGCGAGCTGCTGCGACGTCGACTGCATCTGCTGCAGCTGCTCGACGGAGCCGAGGACCCCGGCGAACGCGGCGCCGGCGGCCGGGTCGGGGGCGGTGGGGGCGGCGGGGGTGGCGACCGGCAGCACGCCGGCGACGCCCGTGACGGGCGTGACGGAGGTGACCATCAGCTGCGTCCGATCTGCAGGGCGGCCTCGTACGACGCCTTCGCGCGGTCCACCACGGCGGCGTTCGCCTGGTAGCCGCGCTGCGCCATGACGAGCTGCGTCATCTGGGAGGACATGTCGACGTCGGGCATGCGCACGTAGCCCTGCTCGTCCGCGAGCGGGTGGTCCGGGTCGTGCACCACGCGGCCCTCGGCGTCGCCGAGCACGACCCCGGCGACCTGCACGCCGCCGCCGGCCATCTCCTGCGCGACGACGTAGCGGGCGCGGAACGCCTCCTCGTCGGTGCCGCGGACGGTGTTGACGTTGGCGATGTTGTCGCTGACCGCGTCGAGCCACTTGCGGTGCACGGTGAGCCCGGTGCTCGCGATGCCGATCGCGCCGAAGACCGTCATCAGCTCGTCCTCATCGCCGTGCGGACGGAGGAGAACGTGCCGGAGATCGCCTGCGTCGCGAGCTGGTAGCGCAGCTGCGTGTCGACGTTGAGCAGCGTCTCGGCGTCGAGGTTGACGTTGTTGCCGTCCTCACGGGTCGGCTCGAGCGAGCGCGCGACGGTCGCCTCCACGGCGCCGTCGCCGCGGCGGACCGCGGCGGAGAGCGCGTCCTCGAACGCGACGCGCTTCGCCTGGTACCCGGGGTCTGCAGGTTCGCGACGTTGTCCGCGATGACGCGCTGGCGCAGCGCGAGGCCGTCCAGCGCGCTGGTGAGCGCGAGGGAGCTCACGGAGTCGAACATGCCCATGCGGGGGCCACCTCACCGACGACGACGAGTGCGGGGTCGGCCTATCCGTGGCCTGGCTGTGCAGCATCCGTGCTTGCGACCGCCCCATCGGCACCCGCCGGCGGGGCGTGAGAGGTGTTGACACGTATCGGTGCGACCTTCACCCGGTCGGCCGCACGGCGCGGGCGGAAGGCCCGACTCGTCCCCGTGCGGCGTCCGGCAGCAGGTCAGGCCTGCGTGTCGACGAACACCGGCACCGCCGACGGGCGGGTGCGCATCGCGTCCGCGGCGGCGAGCTGGCGCCGGGCGAGCGTCATCGCCTCGGCCGTGCGACGCGCCAGGTCGAGCTGGTGCTCGAGCAGCGCCTGGGCGCGCTCGCGCAGGGGCGCGGGCAGCGGCCCCAGGCCCACGGGCGGGCGCCACCGGCGGGCCGTGACCTCCTCGACGTCGGGCAGGTGCGCCGCGGCGAGCAGCCGCTCGGCGTCGGCCACGTCGAGCTCGAGCTCGTGCAGGGCGTGCTCCCAGCGCCCGTCCCAGCCCTCGGCGGCGACGGTGCCGGCCGGGTCCGGTGCCGGGGTCACGTCAGCCGACCCCGAGCAGGCCCGCGCCGGGCGCGGAGGCGGCCCCGTACGCGGCGGCCACGGGAGCGGGCGCGGCCGGGGCCGTCGTGCCCGCCACGGCGGCCGCCGCCTCGTGCCAGGTGCGCGCGAGCGGCTCGACGACCCGGGCGCACGCCCGCACGCGCTCGGCGTCGCCCGCGGCGGCCGCACCCAGCAGCTCGCCGTGCAGCCACGTGTAGATCGACAGCAGGCGCGGCCCGCCCTCCCACGCGTCGACGTCGAGGCTCGCGATGAGCTCCGCGACGATCTCCTGCGCGTGCGCGAGGTGCTGGGTCGCGTGCGGGCGCTGCCCCTCGCCCAGCGCGTGCGCCGCGCGCTCGACGTCGAGCAGGAGGCGGTCGCAGAGCATGGTCAGCAGGCGCGCCGGGCTCGCGGTCTCGACCGCCGCCGCGACGTAGCGGCTGCGTGCGTCGTACATGGGGCCTCCTGCTTACTTCGTCGGCTGCGCGTTGAGCGCGGCGATCTGGCTGGCGAGGTAGCTCGACTGCGACGAGAGCCGCGAGAGGGTCGTCTCGAGCGCGGCGTACGTGCGCTCGAGCGAGGTGCGCCGCATCGCGAGCCGGTCGTCCCAGTCGGAGATGCGGTCACCGAGGTCGCGGACGGTGCTCTGCTGCGCCTCGACGGCGAGCGTGAGCGTGCCGTCGCCGCTGCGCGACGCCGACGTGGCGGTCGTGGCGAGCCGCTCGGCGACACCGGCGACGACCTTCTGCACCTGGTCCGGGTCCTTGGCGAGCGCGGCGGTGAACACCGCGTCGTCGAAGGTGAACGTGCCGTCCCGGCCGATGACGATGCCGACGTCCGCCGGGGCGACACCGTCCACCGGCATCGACGCCTCGGACAGCACCTGCTGCTGCAGCAGGCGGATGCGGGTGTCGCCGGCGAACAGGCCACCGCTGACGACCGTCCGGCCGTCCGCCTCGGTGGTCGTGCTCGGCTTGGTGCGCGACGAGATCTCCGACAGCACCGTGTTGAGGTTCGCGACGAGCCCCGACGCGAGCTTCTTGAGCGCCGCGTCGTCCCGCGCGACCGTGACGGTCAGCGGCTGGGCGTCGGCGGCGGTGACCGCGGCGACCGTGAGGTCGACGCCCGTCATGACGCCCTCGAACGTGTTGGACGACGACGTGAGCACCTGCTCCACGCCCGAGCCGGGGAAGAGGGTGATCCGTGCGTCGGTGGCCGTCCGGATCGTCTCCAGACCCACCGCCACGTCGCCGTCGGCGCCGGCGTAGGACAGCGTGAACGCGTTGTCCTCGCCCGTCTCCGTGCCGGTGAGCTGGAGGCGGTAGGAGGTCTCCCCGGTCGGGCGGCCCTCGCCGTCGAGCACGGCGACCTTCACCGCCGTCGCCCGGACGCCGGTGCCCGAGGCGTTGAACGCGTCGACGAGGTCGGGGACGTCGGCGCTGCGCGCGGTGACGGTCGTCGTCTCGCCGCCCCGCGTGATCGTGAACGTCGGCTTCTCGCCGGCGTAGGCGTCCCCGGCGGGCAGGGTGACGAGCGACGCCTGCGACTGCGCGACCGCACCGACCCGGAACGTGAGCGTGCCCGCGCTGGCGGTCGCGTCCGCGGTGGCGGTCGCGGCCGGCGCGGCGCCGCTGGTCGCCCCCGGCTGCTCGACCTTCGCCGTGACGGCCCGCCACGACTCCGGCTTCGCCGCCGTCGTCGCGGACTCGCCCAGCGACGAGACCTTCGTCGTCAGCGCCTGCAGCGCGGTCGCGAGCTGCTGCGCGGTCGCCTTCTTCGTCGCGAGCTGCCGCTGGTTGCCCGCCTCGAGGTACAGGAGGCTGTCGATCAGCTCGGCGGTCTTGATGCCGCTGACGAGCCCGTCGATCGCTGCCATCGCTGGTGGTCCTCCGTGTCCCGTGCCGGCCGGCCGGTGCACCCGGCCCGATACGACGACCGGCGGTGGGCGGGGGCCGCCCACCGCCGGTCGGTGCTGCTCTCGTACCGGTCACCTCACGGTGACCGGGGACGTCACTGCAGGAGCTGCAGGACGGACTGCGGGAGCGACTTCGCCTGCGCGAGCATCGCCGTGCCCGCCTGCGACAGGATCTGCGCCCGCGTGAACGACACCATCTCCTCGGCCATGTCCGTGTCACGGATGCGGCTCTCCGACGCGGACAGGTTCTCCACCGCGACGTTGAGGTTGTTGATGGTGTGGTCGAACCGGTTCTGCACGGCACCGAGCTCCGAGCGGACCGACGAGACCGTGGTGATGGCCTTGTCGATCGCCTCGATCGCGCCGTCCGAGTCGGCCACCGCGCCGGTGACGGCCGCCGCGGCGTCCTCGGTCGCCGTGACGCCCGAGAAGGTGACGCCGAGCGCGCCGGTCGCGCCCGTCTTGGAGATGACGAGCTCGCCGTTCACGACCTCCGCCGAGACACCGGTCTGGCCCGCGTTGTTGATCGCCGTGGCGATGCCGCCCAGCGTCGCGCCCGAGGCGATGGCGATCGTGGCGCCACCGTCGATCGTCACGCTGCCGGCAGCCGTCGCGGCGACCGCGCTGTAGGTCTTGCTCGCGGCCAGGTCGGCCACGCGCACGCCGTCGACGCCGAGGCCCTCGGCGCTGACGCCACCGGTGATCTTGGTCAGGTTGACCTCGATCTTGTCGGCCGGCGCCGTGTTGGCACCCACCTGGAACGTGCCGTTGTAGTTGCCGTCCAGCAGCTTGGCGCCGTTGAACTGCGTGGTGTCGGCGATGCGGGTCAGCTCCTTGTTGAGCTGGTCCATCTCGTCCTGGATGTTCTTCTTCGCGTCCGCGGAGAGACCACCGGTGTTGCCACCCTGAACCGCCAGGGTGCGCATGCGCTGCAGGATCGAGTGCGTCTCGGTGAGCGCGCCCTCCGCCGTCTGGACGACGGAGATGCCGTCCTGCGCGTTGCGCACGGCCTGCTTCGTGCCGCCGATCTGCGCACGCAGACCCTCGGAGATCGCGAGGCCGGCCGCGTCGTCCGCCGCACGGTTGATCCGCAGGCCGGACGACAGCTTCTCGAGCGACGAGGACAGGTCGCCCTGCGTCGCCGAGAGGTTGCGGTACGAGTTCATCGCCGCGATGTTCGTGTTGATCGAGAGACCCATGGTTCTCTTCCTCCTTGAGTCGGGTCAGGACAGCCCGTCCGTGGGCACGTCCGTCCTATCGGGTGCGGGTGCGGGGGTTGAGGGATTCGCGCGCACCTCCTTGCCGGCGGCTCAGGCCGCGCCGACGAGACCGGGGGCGACGACCTCGAGCTCGGCCAGCAGCGCCGCCTCGGTACCGGCGGGCACGAGCGCGAGCGCCTCCTCCAGGCCCGCGAGGCCGCGCTCGTCGCGGTACGCGCTCCACGCCAGTGCACCGGCGAGCGCCCGGATGCGCGGCTCGACGCGCACGTCGGCCGCGAACGCCACGAGCGGGCACTGCTCGGCCGCACCGTGCCGGCGCAGGTCGACCGACCACTCGACCGCCTCCTCCAGCGAGAGCGTCGGCCGCAGCAGGGCCACGGCGGCGAGGACCTTCGCGTCCCCCGGGCGTGCCTCGTGCATCCAGCGCAGGAAGGTGCGGGTCTCGTCGGTCGCGTCCATGACGCAGCGCGTGACGTACTCGCCCCAGAGCCGCTCGTCGAGGCGGGACGCGAGGGCGACCGTCCGCTCGTGCCCGAGGAGCACGCCGAGCGCGCCGGGGGCACCCGGGGCGACACCCGCGTCGACCGCGGCCGCCGCCACCTTGAGGGCACGTCGGCGGTCGCCGAGCCGGACCAGGGCCCAGATCTCCTCGTGCAGGAGCTCGATGCGCCGCACCTCCTCACCGAGCGCGTTGAGCGTGGTGGTGGGCAGGGCGCGCACGGCGGCCAGGGTCGCGTGCGCGTCGCCACGGTCGGCGGCGTACCGGGCCCGGGCCGCGAGCGCGGACGCCGGGTTGGCGTCCTGCTCCTCCCACACGTCGAGCCACCGCTGCACCAGCGCGTCGTCCCCGATCACGAGCCCGGCCGAGTACATGGTGCGGGCGAGGCTGGCGGCCGTCGCCGGGACGACGAAGCCCTCGACGCGGATCTGCTCCGCGAGCTCGACGGCGTCGGCGTGCCGCCCCGCGAACACGTACGAGCGCACCAGGTGCACGCGCCGGCTCTCGCGCTCGGCGGGTGGGGTGTCCGGCCCGACGGCGTCCACCATGCGCTGCGCGAGGGCCACGTTGCGCTCGCCCTTGCCGCGCTCCGCGACGACCTCGACGTTGTACCCGCGGTGCCGGACCTCCAGGCTCGTGATGCGCGCCGAGGTCAGGGGCGGCCGGTGACCTCCGGACGCAGGCGCGGCTGCTCGTGCAGCGCGCCCACCCAGTGGCACGTCTCGCGGCGCAGGAGGCGCGAGCCGGCGAAGCGGAAGATCTCGAGCTCGCCCGGCGGCTCCAGGGGCAGCCGCGGGCGGTCGCCCACGTTGACGACGATGACGTTCCCGATGTCCGCCGTGCACGCGGCGAGCTCGCGCCGCAGCCGGTCCGCGTCCACGACGGCGATCTCGTCCGCGTCGACCGCCAGCGCCCACTCGGACGTCGCGTGCGCGAGCGCCCGGGAGCGGGCGGCCCCGAAGTCGTCGTCCCAGTAGCCCTCGACGACCGTGGTCGCGTGCGCGCGGGCGATCTCGACCGTGCGGTCGGTGGAGCCCGTGTCGTAGACGACGACCTCGTCCGCCCACGCGACCGAGCGCAGGGACTCCTCGAGCACCGCCTCCTCGTCCTTGACGATGAGGACGGCCGAGACGGTGGCGCGGCGCTTGGCGGACATGGCTCCCCCTGGGGTGGTCGGACACGTGCTGCTCGGCCCATCGGCACCCGGGGTCACGTGCTGAGCCACCGGACGCACACCGCTCCCACCCCCGCGCCCCGTCCCCACCGCCCCCGTCCCCACCGCACCCGTCCCCACCACCGCGCCCGTCCCCACCGCCCCCGTCCCCACCGCCGAGTTCGGCAGCTCCGCGCCGAGCTCGGCACTCCAGGTACGGATCTCGCGACACAACCGCCGTACTCGGCGTGCGCGCGTGCGCGGGGACGAGGTGAGCGGGCGCCGGCACGGGACTACGCCGAGTTCGGCGGTTTCGCGCCGAGTTCGGCACTCCAGGTGCGGATCTCGAGACACAACCGCCGAACTCGGCGTGCGCGCGTGCCGGGGACGCGCCGGGGCAGGGCCCGCGGCACCGGACTGCGCCGAGGTCGGCAGCTCAGCGCCGAGGTCGGCGGGTCTGCGCCGCGGTCGGCGGGTCTGCGCCGAGGTCGGCAGGTTCAGGTGCGGGTCTCGAGAGTCAGCCGCCGAAGTCGGCGTGCCGGTGTGCGGCGCGTGGCGGGCGGGGCGCCCTCCCCCGGCGGTGCAGGGCCGCGCGCGGCGGTGGGGTCAGCCGACCAGGTCGGCGTGCTGGCCGAGCGGCTCCCGCTGCGTGGGGACGGTGTCGAGGCGACCGTCGACGTGCACGGCCGGCGCGAGGGCGGCACGGGCGGCGACGGCGGCGAAGTACCCCTGCCGGCGACGCGCGGCGACGCCCTGCGGACGCTCGGCGGCGGGCACGAGGCCCGGCTCGAACGCCGCGTTGAGGCCGTCGCGCATGAGCGCCAGCGCCTCGGTGCGCAGCTGGCTGACCCGCGACTGCGTGACGCCCAGGTCGGCCGCGACCTCCGCGACGGAGCGGTCCTCGAGGTAGAGCCCGACGACGACGGTGCGCAGCCGCTCGGGCAGCTCGGCGACCGCGGCGCGCAGCCAGTGCACGCGCTCCGCGGCGAGCAGGGCGTCCTCGGGCCCGGCGGACTCGTCGCGCACGGTGTCCGCCACCGTGCTGTCGGGCAGGTCGAGCGAGAGGACCCGGCGCTCGGCGTCGGCGCGTGCGGCGTCGACCGCGGCGACGTCGACGCCCATCGCGTGGGCGGTCTCCTCCCGCGTCGGCGTGCGTCCGAGGACGCCGCGCAGCTGCTCGACGGCGGCCTCGAGCTCGCGCCCCCGCCGGCGCGCACCGCGGCTGGCCCAGTCCATCGAGCGCAGCTCGTCGATGAGGGCGCCCTTGATGCGCAGCGAGGCGTAGCGGGCGAACGGCACGTTCGTCGAGGGGTCGTAGGCACGGGCCGCGAGGACCAGCGCCAGGGCACCGGCGGACGCCAGCTCGTCCCGGGAGACGCTCGGCGGCACCCGGTGCAGCATCTCGTTGACGTTGTAGCCGACGAGCGGGAGGTGCTCGCGGACGAGCTCGTCGATCGTGTTCACGCTCACACCTGCCGCGTCGGTCAGCTGGACGCCGACCTTGACGTGGGAACGCGTCCACGCTGGAAGGGCCGCGAATCGATTCGAAGCGGACCGACCACCACAGCCCCGGCGGCCGCAAATCGCCCCGAAGCGGTTCGATGAGGGAGGAGCGCGACGGGGCGCAGGCATGCAGGTGTGATGGACATCACACTCACGACCCAGGATGACGTGCCGACCCACGAGCACCCGCGCCCGGCGCGGCGCGCGCACCGGCGCCTCGAGGCGGCACGGCAGCCGACGCGTGGAAAACTCCCCGCGGACGCATCACGCACGGCGCAGACCGGCCGATAGGGCGGCATACGCCGACGACGGCGGCCCCATCCCGGCCCGGAGGTGACACTGTGACGCGCAGCCCCGCCCTCGAGCGCCTCTCCGAGGTGCTGTGGCGCGAGCGGCACCTGCTCGAGCTCCTGCTCTTCAAGCTGGAGGAGGAGCAGCTCGTCCTCACCGCCGGCCGCACCCGCTGGCTCGGCCACGCGACCCGCGAGGTGGAGTCCGTGCTCGACGAGATCCGCACGGCCGAGGTCGGCCGCGCGGTCGAGGTCGACGCGGCCGCCGCCGAGCTGGGCGTCGACCCGGGCGCCAGCCTCGCGATGCTCGCCGAGCGCGCGCCCGCGCCGTGGGACGACATCCTGCGCGCGCACCGCGACGCGTTCGCCTCCCTCACGTCGGAGATCGCCGCCCTCGCGGACGGCAACCGCGAGCTCCTCGCGGTCTCGCACCGCGCCGCGCAGGAGACGCTGCTCTCCCTGCAGGACACCGTCGACACGTACGACGGCCAGGGCCAGCGCGCGAGCGAGACCCGCACCGCCCAGCTCCTCGACCGGTCGATCTGAAGGACCCCACCCGCGCATGAGCACCTTCTCCGGCCTCGGCACCGCGCTCAGCTCGCTCGTCGCGCAGCGCGTCGCCCTCGACGTCGCCGCGAACAACGTCGCGAACGTCAACACCGTCGGCTACACGCGCCAGCGCGCCGTGCTGTCGTCGCTGCCCGCCTCGACCGTGCCGTCGATGTTCTCCACCTCGGACGGCGTCGGTCTCGGCACCACCGCGTCGGGCATCCAGCGCCTGGGTGACGTCTTCCTCGACAACCGGGTACGCACCGCCGCCGCGGGCGCCGGCCGGCTCGACGTCGTCGCCGACGCCTACACGCGGCTCGAGAAGAGCATCGGCGAGCCCGCCAAGACCGCGCTCGGCGCCCAGCTGTCGGACCTGTGGGCCGGCTGGTCGGACGTCGCACGGTCGAGCGACCAGGACGCCGCGCGTGCGGTCCTGCTCGAGCGCGCGGTGGCCGTGACCGACCGCCTGCACGCGATGTACTCCGCCGCCGGCACCCAGTGGGAGCAGGCGCGCACCGAGGCGAGCGCGCTCGTCGAGCGCACCAACGTCGCCGCCGGGCAGGTCGCGGACCTCAACGAGCGCATCCTCGCGATCGAGAACGCGGGCGGGCAGGCGCACGAGCTCGCGGACCAGCGCGACATGCTCGTCACCGAGCTCGCCGACCTCGTCGGCGCGACCGCGCGCGTGCGCGACGACGGTCAGGTCGACGTGTTCGTCGGCGGCAACGCCCTCGTGCGCGGCGACAAGCTCTCCACCATCGAGCTGCGTGGCGCCACCTCGTTCTCCGCCGCGACGGGCGGTCAGGCCGTGTCGGTCGTCTGGTCGGCCCGGCCGGACCAGCCGGTCGGACTGGCGGACGGGCGCGTGGCGGGGCTGCTCACCGTCCTGGCCCCGCCCGCCGGTGGCGGCGGCGGCGTGCTGACCGAGGCGGCCGCCGGCTACGACGAGCTCGCCCGCACCATCGCCGGCCAGGTCAACGCGCTGCACCGCGAGGGCCACACCCGCGACGGCGCGACGGACATCGACTTCTTCCGGTTCGAGCCGGGGGTTCCCGCCGCGCTCGGCCTGCGGGTCGCCGTCACCGACGTCGCGCAGATCGCGGCGGGCGGCGACGGCCTCGGCGCCTACGACGGGTCGGTCGCCGCCGCGATCGCGAAGATCGGCGCGGGCGCCGACGGGCCCGACGCGCAGTGGCGGCGTACCGTCACCGACATCGGCGTGCGCACCGCGAGCGCCACGTCACGGGCGCAGGTCGCCGCGGTCGCGCTCAGCACGGCCGAGCAGCAGCAGCTCGCGAACGCGAGCGTCGACGTCGACGAGGAGACCGTGAACATGCTCGCGTACCAGCGTGCGTACGAGGGTGCGGCCCGCGTGCTCACCGCGATCGACGAGATGCTCGACACCCTGATCAACCGCACCGGCGTCGTGGGGCGGTGACGGCGATGAGCATCAGCCGCGTCACCCAGCAGACCGTGCAGCGCTCGACCATGGCGAACCTGCAGGCGAACCTCCAGCGCAGCGCGGAGCTGCAGGCGCGCATGTCGGGCGGCACGAAGATCGCCGTCCCCTCCGACGACCCCGCCGGCGCCGCCGACCTCCTGCGGCTGCGCGCGGACCAGCGGGCCAACGCGCAGCACACGCGCAACGCCGCCGACGGCGACGCCTGGCTGACCACCGTGGACGGCGCCCTCCAGGAGTCGCTGTCGATCGTCCGCAAGGCGCGCGACCTCGCGGTCCGCGCCGGGTCGGGCGCGCTGGGCGCGAGCGCGCGTGAGGCGCTCGCCGCCGAGATGGAGGCTCTCGCCGTGCAGCTGCACGGGCAGGCCAACACGCAGTACGCCGGCCGCTCCGTCTTCGCCGGCACCTCCGCGACGTCGGCCTTCGGGCCCGGACCGGACTACACGCACAGCGGGGCGGCCGGTGCGACCGTCACGCGGCAGGTCGGCCCCGAGGTCGCCGTCCGCGTCGACTCCGACGGCGCGGCGGTGTTCGGCACGGGCACCGGGTCGGTCTTCGCGCTCCTCGACGAGATGGCGGACACGATCCGCGCGGGCACGAGCCTCGACAGCGACATCGAGGCCCTGGACGCACGCATGTCGACCATGCTGCGCGAGGTCGCCTCCGTCGGCGCCCGGCACAACCAGGTGAAGAACGCGACGGACACCCTCGCCGGCGAGAAGGTCACGCTCGCGGGCCAGGTGTCCGCCATCGAGGACGTCGACCTCGCGGAGGTGCTGATCGAGCTGCAGGCGCAGGAGGTGGCCTACCAGGGCGCGCTCGCCGCGACCGCGAAGGCCCTGCAGCCCACGCTCCTGGACTTCCTGCGGTGAGCGCCGTGGTGTCCCGCGTCGCGGTCAGCACGCCCGACGGCCCGCGCGACGTGCCGGCCGTGCTGCGGCTCGTCGCCGAGCTGCCCGGGCTGCCCGGGCACGACGAGTTCTCCCTGGAGCCGCTCGACGACGAGGGCGTCCTGTTCGCGCTGCGCAGCGCCCCGGAGGGTGCGCGTGCGGTGCGCCTGTTCGTCGTGGCGCCGCACGTCTTCTTCGCGGACTACGCCCCCGAGCTCGAGGACGACGTCCTGCGCACCCTCGACCCGGACGACGACGCGGCCGACCCGGTGCTCCTCGCCGTGGTGCACCCCGCGGACGACGACCGCGCGCGGCACTCCGCCAACCTCCTCGCACCGGTGGTCGTCGAGCCCCGGCACGGACGCGCGCGCCAGGTCGTCCTGGACGCCGACCTCCCGCTGCGCGCCCCGCTGGGCTGACCCGCCGCGGCCACGCCGGCGGCACCGTCTGGGTGCCAGCACTCAGGTGCGCCCTCTCCCGGCCGATGGGATGACGGGACCACATCTGGGAGGACTTGTGCCCGAGACGACCTCGACCGCGCGCGCCGGGGCGAGCATCCACCGCCAGCCGATCGTGCACCCCGACCGCAGCGTGTACGCGTACGCGGTCCGAGGGCGCGTGCTGGGGGTGGACGGCGTGCCCCTGCCCGAGGCGTCGGCCGAGCACCTCGTCGACGCCGCCTACTCCCTCATCGACCCGGAGCTCGTCGCCGGTCGGCGCCCGCTCGTCGTGCGCGCGACCCACCGCCTCCTCGTCGACCCCGGCCCGTTCCTGGCCGCACCGCACGGGCTCGCGCTCGAGCTGACGCCCACGCTGGCGTCGCTGCCCGGCCTGCACGACCACCTCGCGGTGCTCGCCGCGGCGGACGTGCGCGTCGCTCTCGCCGACTACACCGGCACGGCCGAGCAGGACGCCCTCCTGCCGCACGTCCAGCTCGTCAAGGTCGACGCGGCCGCCGACCCGGCGCAGCTCGGCGACCTCGTCGCGCGCGCCGTGCAGTCCGGCACGGTCGTCATCGCGGAGCGCGCGACCACGCGCGAGCGCGTCCAGGCGGCGCTCGACGCCGGCGCCGAGCTGCTCCAGGGGCCGCTCGTGCTCGGCAACGGCCCGACCACGACGGACCGCGCGTGGGGTGTGAGCGAGGTCCAGTGCCTGGAGCTGCTGCGCCTGCTCTCGGAGGAGGTCGTCGACCAGCGCGAGGTCATCCGCGTCGTCTCGACCGACCCCGTGCTCACCGTGCGCGTGCTCCACCTCGTCAACTCCTCCGCGATGGGCGTGCGGAACAAGGTCGACTCGGTGCGGCAGGCCGTCGTCCTGCTCGGCCCGCGGCACCTCGGGGCCCTCGCGACGGCGTCCCTGGTCGGTGCCACGCCCGCGTCCATGGAGGCGCTGTGGTACCTGCTCACCCGGGCCTCCGCCTGCGCGGGGCTGGCGGGCGACGACGTCGGCTACACCGTGGGTCTGCTGTCCGCGGTGTCGTCCTACCTTCGGGTGCCCGCCACGAGCGTGGTCGCCGACACGGGCGTCTCGTCCGACGTCGCCGACGCCCTCCTGCACCGCACGGGGCGCTATGGTCCGGTGCTCGCCGCGGTGCTCGCGCACGAGGCGAACGACGCGGCGGGCGTGCGCGCGAGCGGGCTCGACGAGTACGAGGTCGCGCACGCGTACCTCGACGCCGTCCCCGGGCGCTCGCCCTGGCCAGCAACCTCGCGGCGGCCGCCTGACCGGGCGGTCGTCCGTCCCCCACCCCCTGCGGAGGTCTCCCCGTGCTGCTCGCCTCGTACGACTCCTACGACTCCGGGGCGGCCGCCGGCGCCGTCGTCGGGATGCTCTTCCTGGGCCTGCTCTACGCCGCGATCGTCGCGTTCGGCGTCTACCTGTACATGCGCGTCGCCCGCAAGGCCGGCTGGACCCTGTGGCACGGCCTGCTCGTGCTCGTCCCGCTCGCGAACCTCGTGTTCATCATCATGTTCGCCTTCCAGGAGTGGCCGATCGAGCGTCGCGTGCGCGAGCTCGAGGCGCGGCTCGGCCTGTCGGGCGACGGGCTCGACCCGTACGGGCACGCGGGTCCGGGCCTCCCGTACGGCCACGGCGCTCCCGCCTACGCCGCACCGGGCGCCGCGCCGGCGTACGGCGCGCCCGAGGCGGCGCCCACGTACGGCGCGCCGGAGGCCGCCCCCGCCTACGGCGCCCCGCGTACGGCGCTCCCACCTACGGCGCCCCCGCCCCCGCTGCGCCCGTCCAGGGCGTGCCGGCGGACGGCGCCCCGGCCGTCCCGCAGGCGCCCGCGGCGCCGACCGCGCCGGAGGGCACCGCGCCCCAGCCGCCGGCCTCGCCGTGGGGTCCGCCCGCGCCGCCGCGCTGACCGCGCCCGGACGCGCCGAGGGCCGGCCACCCCGTGGGGGTGACCGGCCCTCGGGCCGTTCAGTCGGTCGTGGACCGGCTCAGGCTCAGAAGCCGCCGCCGAAGTCCTCGCCGCCACCGGCCGGGGCCGCAGCGGCCTTCTCCGGCTTGTCGGCCACGACGGCCTCGGTGGTGAGGAACAGACCGGCGATCGACGCGGCGTTCTGCAGCGCCGAGCGGGTCACCTTGACCGGGTCGTTGACGCCCGCGGCGAGCAGGTCCTCGTACTCGCCGGTCGCGGCGTTGAGGCCCTGGCCGGCGGGGAGGTTGCGCACCTTCTCCGCGACGACGCCGCCCTCGAGGCCCGCGTTGATGGCGATCTGCTTGAGCGGGGCCTCGATCGCGTACTTCACGATCTGCGCACCCGTCGCCTCGTCGCCCTCGAGCTCGAGCTTCTCGAACGCGAGCTTGCCGGCCTGGATGAGCGCGACGCCACCACCGGCGACGATGCCCTCCTCGACGGCCGCCTTCGCGTTGCGCACGGCGTCCTCGATGCGGTGCTTGCGCTCCTTGAGCTCGACCTCGGTGGCCGCGCCCGCCTTGATGACGGCCACGCCGCCGGCGAGCTTGGCGAGGCGCTCCTGGAGCTTCTCGCGGTCGTAGTCCGAGTCGGAGTTCTCGATCTCGGCACGGATCTGGTTCACGCGGCCCTGGATCTGCGCCGCGTCGCCCGCGCCCTCGACGATCGTGGTCTCGTCCTTGGTGACGACGACCTTGCGCGCCTGGCCGAGGACCTCGAGGCCGACCGAGTCGAGCTTGAGGCCGACGGTCTCGGAGACGACCTGGCCGCCCGTGAGGACCGCCATGTCCTGCAGCATCGCCTTGCGGCGGTCGCCGAAGCCCGGGGCCTTGACGGCGACGGACTTGAACGTGCCGCGGATCTTGTTGACGACGAGCGTGGCCAGGGCCTCGCCCTCGACGTCCTCGGCGACGATGAACAGCGGCTTGCCGGCCTGGATGACCTTCTCCAGCAGCGGCAGCAGGTCCTTGACGTTCGAGATCTTCGACTCGACGAGCAGGACGTACGCGTCCTCGAGGACCGCCTCCTGGCGCTCCGGGTCGGTGACGAAGTACGCCGACAGGAAGCCCTTGTCGAAGCGCATGCCCTCGGTGAGCTCGAGCTCGAGGCCCAGGCCGGAGGACTCCTCGACGGTGATGACACCCTCCTTGCCCACCTTGTCGAGGGCCTCGGCGATGAGCTCGCCGATCTGGGTGTCCGCGGCGGAGATGGCGGCCGTGGCGGCGATCTCCTCCTTGGTCTCGATCTCCTTGGCCTGGCCGAGGAGCTGCGTCGTGACGGCCTCGACGGCCTTCTCGATGCCCTTCTTCAGGGCGATCGGGTTCGCACCCGCGGCGACGTTGCGCAGACCCTCGCGGACGAGCGCCTGCGCGAGGACGGTCGCCGTCGTGGTGCCGTCACCGGCGACGTCGTCCGTCTTCTTGGCGACCTCCTTGACGAGCTCCGCACCGATCTTCTCGTACGGGTCCTCGAGCTCGATCTCCTTGGCGATGGAGACACCGTCGTTGGTGATCGTCGGCGCGCCCCACTTCTTGTCGAGCACGACGTTGCGGCCCTTGGGGCCGAGGGTGACCTTGACGGTGTCGGCGAGGGCGTTGAGCCCGCGCTCCATGCTCCGCCGGGCCTCCTCGTCGAAGGCGATGATCTTGGCCATGGGGCTGTGATCCTTCTTCCGGGTTCGTGGGTCGGCCGGTCGGTGCCCGCGACGGACGGGCGCCCGCGCGCGCTCACGTCACGCACGCGGTCACCCTCACCTGACGGCCGTGGTGCTGCTGTCACTCTCCACCGGAGAGTGCTAAGTCAATGGTTAGCACTCGACCCCTGCGAGTGCAAGCAGCACCGGCCCTGCCGGTGGACGACGACGGCCCGGTCGCGGCGTCCGCGACCGGGCCGGTCGGAGCGGGCCGGGCCCGCGGTGGTCGGGTGCGCCGTGCGCGGCCCGGGGGTGCGTCAGAGGGGGCGGACCTGCTCGGCCTGCGGGCCCTTGCTGCCCTGGCCGACCTCGAAGTCCACCGCCTGGCCCTCCTCGAGCGAGCGGTACCCAGAGACCTGGATCGCGCTGTAGTGGACGAAGAGGTCCTGGCCGCCGCCGTCGGGCGTGATGAACCCGTACCCCTTCTCCGCGTTGAACCACTTGACCGTGCCCTGCGCCATGCCGTGCTCCTCGCCCTCCGTGGGCCGGGACGCTCCGCCGTCGCCCCGGTGCGTGGAGCCTAGTGGCGGCCCCATCCGCGCGACCAGGGGGTTCGCCCGCCTGCACGGGTGGGTGCGCGAGGGCCTCGCCGCACCGGCAGCGACGGGCGTCAGGCCTCGGGGTCGGAGACGAGCAGGACCACGATCCCGGTGCCCGCCCGCTGCGGGTCGACCGCGATCGTCGGGACCCCGGACGTCGAGGCGACGAGCTCCGCCGTCGCGCGCAGGTCCTCCGAGGCCATGTACACCGTCGACTGGCGGGGCAGCCCGGTCGTCGCGTTGTCCGGGGTCACGCTCGTGAAGCCGGCGGCCCGCAGGTCGTCCGCGACGCGGCCCGCGAGGCCCGAGACGCGGGCGCCGTTGAGGACCTCGACCGGCGTCGACAGGACGGGCGAGGGGGCGGGGGGTGCGGGCGGCGTGGTCTCCGCGGCGGGGGGCTCCTCCGTGGCCGGCGCCTCGGCGCCCGGGTCCGGCGCCGCCGGGTCCTCGGCGGCCGGCGACTCCTCGGTGACCGGCGGCGTCCCGCCGCCCACGACGGGCAGCTCGCCCGTGCGCGACAGGTAGGCGACCGCCCCGTAGGCGAGCACCGGCACGACCAGCAGGACGACGAGGAACGGCCACCAGCGGCTCCAGGCCGAGCGCGGGGCGCGGTGCACGCCGCGGGGGCCGTCGGGCGGCACGACGTCGAACTCGTCGTCCGGGTAGGGGTAGTCGGCCTTGCTCACGGCCGCAAGGCTAACGGGTGGACCGGTGCGCGGCGGGGACCGCCGCACCCGCGCGGGTGACCCGGCGGGCAGGCGCCGGGACGCCCCTCAGGCGTCCGCGCCCAGGCGGCGGGCGGTGCGTGCGCGCTGGCGCGAGGAGCGCATCCGGCGCAGGCGCTTGACGAGCATCGGGTCGTGCGCGAGCGCGGCGGGGTCGTCGATCAGCGCGTTGAGGAGCTGGTAGTACCGGGTGGCCGACATGTCGAACAGCTCGCGGATCGCCTGCTCCTTGGCCCCCGCGTACTTCCACCACTGCCGCTCGAAGGCGAGGACCTGCTGGTCGCGCTCGGAGAGCCCGGAGCCGGCCGGCACCGCCGTGGTCCCGGCGGACGGGGCCTCGTCGAGGGTCGCGGTCGCGCTGCCCGCCGTCGCGTCCATGCTGCCTCCGGTGCCTCGGTCCCTCGCGCGCCGGGCACGGTGTGCGGCCGGCGCGCACCGCCCTCGCGGACGGCCCCGCCATGGTACGGGCCGAACGACACGGGTGTCATTCGCCCGCGCGGCGCACGGCCGGCTGCCGGGACCGCGCGTCCGGCACCCGCCGGCACGTCCACCCGCCGGCCCGCGGGCAGGGCGTCCGGCGGCCCGCCGCGCGCACGGCGGCCGACCGGTAGCCTGCGGCGCCGTGGTCCCCGCACCTCTCGACACCCTCGTCGCACCCGACTGGGCGCGCGCCCTCGCACCCGCGGAGCCGGCGCTGCGTGCCGCCGGCGACTTCCTGCGCGCCGAGGTCGCCGCCGGGCGGGAGTACCTGCCCGCGGGCGACGCCGTGCTGCACGCCTTCCGCCGCCCGCTGGCCGACGTGCGCGTGCTCGTCGTCGGGCAGGACCCCTACCCCACGCCCGGGCACCCCATGGGGCTGTCGTTCTCGGTGCAGCCGCACGTGCGCCCGTTGCCCCGCTCGCTGGCGAACGTGTTCACCGAGCTCGCGGCGGACGTGGGCGCCCCGCCGCCGTCCACCGGCGACCTCACGCCGTGGGCCGACCGCGGGGTCATGCTGCTCAACCGCGTGCTCACGGTGCGTCCCGGCGCGCCCGCCTCACACCGGGGCAAGGGCTGGGAGCGGCTGACCGACCGCGCGATCGAGGCGCTCGTCGAGCGCGGCGGACCGCTCGTGGCGGTGCTGTGGGGCCGCGACGCCCAGCAGCTGCGTCCCGCGCTCGGCGACGTGCCGGTGGTCGCGAGCCCGCACCCCAGTCCCCTGTCCGCGAGCCGCGGCTTCTTCGGCTCGCGACCCTTCTCGCGCGTCAACGAGCTCCTCGTGGCCCAGGGTGCCGAGCCCGTGGACTGGACCCTGCCCTGACCGGCGGGCGGTGACGTACCCGCTCGTTCCACCCCGTTCCCACCCCGCCCCTGGGCAGTGCTGTCGGGAGGACCCGGCATAGTGGACGGGTGAGCACCGCCGACCCCGATCAGGGGACCACCCCCGCACCCCGCTGGACGCGCTACGTCGCCGTCGGCGACTCGTTCACCGAGGGCCTCTGGGACGACCCGGACGGTCGCGCCGCCCCGCCGCGCGGCTGGGCCGACCAGCTCGCGTCCCACCTCTCGGCCCGGCGGACCGCGGCCGGGCTCGCACCGCTCGAGTACGCGAACCTCGCCGTCCGCGGACGGCTGCTGCGCCCGATCCTCGAGGAGCAGGTGCCCGCGGCCCTCGCGCTCGAGCCGGACCTCGTGAGCCTCATCGGGGGCGGCAACGACATCCTGCGTCCCTCGGTGGACGTGGACCGGCTGGCGGACGAGCTGGAGCGCACGGTCGCCCGCGTGCGCGCGACCGGCGCGGACGTGCTGCTCGGCACGGGCTTCGACGTCCGTGAGAGCCCGCTGGTGCGGGCCACCCGCGCGCGGGTGGCCGTCTACAACACGCACCTGTGGTCGGTCGCGCGCCGGCACGGCGCGTACGTGCTCGACCTGTGGGGCATGCGCAGCCTCGCGGACTGGCGCATGTGGGCCGAGGACCGCATCCACCTCACGACCGACGGCCACACGCGCGTCGCGCAGGCGGCGCTCGTCGCGCTCGGCCTGGCGCCCGACCGGGACGACTGGGACGACCCGCTGGCACCGCTGCCGCCCGTCCCGCGCCGGGACCGGGTGCTCGCCGACGCGCGGTGGCTGCGCGAGCACGCGTACCCGTGGGCCCGCCGACGGCTGCGCGGCCGGTCGTCGGGCGACCTCCTGCGGCCCAAGCGGCCGGACCCGACGCCTCTGCTCTGAGCCGGCGCCCGCGCGCCGCGGCCGCCACCGCCGCGGCCGGTCCGCAGCGCCCGGTCCGCCGCGCCCGGTCCGCCTCACCGCGGGGGGCGTCAGCCCTGCGCGAGCACCCAGCGGGCAGCTGCGACCGGTCCCGGCACCTCGGCCGGCAGCAGGTCGACCGCCCCGGTCCCCAGCGCCAGGGCGGACCGGTGCACGAGCTGCCCGGCGTCGTCGACGTACGTCACCGAGGCCTGCAGCCCGTCGCAGTCGGCGGGGACGTGCTCGAAGCGGACGCCGCTCACGCCGAAGCCGCTGCCGTCGTGGCCCAGCGCCACCTCGTAGCCCCACCGGACCTCGGCGGTCGCGCACGCGGCGGACGCCGCGTCGGGAAGGTCGTCGGCGGCGTTCGCCGAGGAGTAGAGACCCGCGGCGCCGAGCGCGCCGAGGGCCGCCGCCCAGCGCATCCGGCGCGGGGTCGGCCGTGCGAGGACGTGGCGTGCGACCACAGCCCCTCCCGTCCGTGGGTGGGTGCACCCTCCCGTCCGTGGGAGGGCCGGCGCGGCGTTGCGCGTGCCGTCACGCTATGTCCGCCGGGCCTCGCCGACCAGGCGACCGAGGGTTTCGCCCGACTCTCCACCCGCCCGGAGCAACCCCGCCGCGGCGGCCCATGTCGGCCGCGGCGGGGCCGCCCTGAGGGGTCGCCGCGCCGTTCACCCGGGCGGCCGACCGGGGCTCACCAGCGCGTGACGCAGACCGTCGTCGTCAGCGACTCGGTGTTCTTCAGCGCGCCGTACTCCGCGTTGCGCAGCGTCAGGACGGTGCCCGACACCACGGAGGTGCGCTCGGCGTCCGACGGGGCCCGCACGCGGTAGGTGCCGCCGGAGAACGAGCGCACGTGCGCCACGGCGGCCGACAGGTCGACGCTCGCCGTCCAGCCCACGTTGAACGGGCTCGTCCCGTTGCCGCGCACGAGCACCGCGTAGCAGACCTGCACGTCCCCGTTCGGCCCGGGGCGCGCGTCCCACCGGGTCTGCGTGACCGTCACGTCGTACGCGGACGGGACGGCCGGCTGGAGCGGCAGGTTCCGGTTGCAGAACGTCACGGTGCGCTCGCTCGGGTACGCGTCCGCCGGGTCCAGGGACAGGTGCGCGAACTCGCCCCACGACTGCCACTGGCCGCGGACCTGCAGCCGGCCCCGGCTCGGGTGGTCGCGCAGCATCCGCGCCGTCGCGCTGTCCGCCTCGATGACGTAGTGGTCGAGCTGGGTGTCGCCGTACCAGGGCGCGGCCTGCGGGTTGACCTCGAGCGCCCACTCGACGGGCTGGACGGTCGTGGCGCGGACGGTGACGGTGACGCACGCCTGCCGGTCGT